>CAMWQI010000296.1 GCA_947176345.1 uncultured Ruminococcus sp. | reverse complement strand
ACCAGTTGCTATATCACTTTTATACAAATAGTAAATTTTCTCTATTTCAATTTGTGTTGAGTTATGAAGTCGGAAAACTGTTTAAAAACCTGTCTTTCAAAAGGAGAAATCAGGAATTTATTACGATCGTAAAGTGTTTCCATTCTTTTGGCTCTTATTTGTGCTGCCGATATGAAAATATTGCACACTTCGAAAATATCTTTTGCAGTATGTAGATTAAGTCCCCACAGAACACAGGCAGGTGCAAGAATGTCAATCGCAAAACGTTCCGCCTGATACTCCATGTCTGAGATACTCATTGTTTGGTTTACGAAGTGGTCAAGAAAAATATGACCGAGTTCATGAGCTATGGTGTATCGCTGTACCACTATACTGTCATCAGGATTAAGAACAATGCTAAATCTGCCTGTATCATCAATAAATGTACACCCCCTTTGGTATAATATAAGCATAGTAAAAACTGCTGACCCAATGGTGACAGGCTATGCTTATTTTGATATAATAAGAAGGTAATGGACTGACGGCACCTCCTTGGAACCGAGCGTTCGTTGTAGAAAGTGTCAGCCGCCTTCTTGTTATAAAATTCGATTAAGCAGGTTGTACCTGCTGTGTCCTGCAGCAGCGTTCGCATAACTAACCAAAATGAATTTTAATAAGCTCCTGAGCGGAAACATTACAAAATATCAGAAAGAAGGAATTATCATGATTAGCGTAGGAATTGACGTATCAAAGGGAAAAAGCACGGTTTGTATCCTGAAACCAGGTGGCAAAATTCTCAGAACGCCCTTTGAAATAAATCATAATGTTGATGAACTTGATTCTCTTGTTTCTTTAATCAAATCATTTGACGAAGAAACACGTGTTGTTATGGAAGATACAGGTCACTATCATCTTCCAATTGCGACCTGGCTGTCTTCACACGATGTTTTTGTCTGCTGTGTAAATGCACTGCGTATGAAGAAATTCTGTTCACAAAGCATAAGACGTGCAAAGACTAATAAAATCGATGCTATAAAAATTGTGTCATTCGGCATTACTTACTGGACTGAACTTGTACAGGCTTATTCTGCACCCGATACATACGAGGATATCCGCTTTCTTTCACGTCAGTATTATCAGACTACAGAACTTCTTGTAAAGGAAAAAGTGAACTTCAGTAATCTTCTTGACCGGGTTATGCCGGGAATCAGCAGTATTCTGACAAATCAGGGCAGTAATCACAAACTGACGGAGTTTGTTGAAAGATACATTCATTTTCAGAAAATTCTTGTTATGGGTGAAAAGAAGTTCACTGCCAGTTACTGCAAATGGGCAAAGAAAAAGGGATACCGCTGTAATGAACGTAAGGCTGCTGAAATCTTTGCCCTTGCCCAGAACGGTATCCCGACACTTCCCGACTCCCAATCCGTCAAAATTGCAGTCAGTGAAGCTGTTAAACTGATTCACTCGATAGAGGAATCACGTAATACCATTTTAGCACAGATGCAGGAACTTTGCAATACCCTGCCTGAATATTCTGTTGTGAAAGATATGGATTGTATCGGTGATTCTCTTGCACCACGTATCATAGCCGAAATCGGAGATGTCCGCCGTTTCAGGAACAAGCATTCCCTAATTGCCTATGCTGGAATTGACGCTCCGCCTTATCAGTCAGGCTCATTCAACGCTTCAGAACGGCATATATCAAAGCGTGGGAACAAATATCTCAGAAAAACAGGATATGAAATAATGCGTTCTCTTATTCAGCACAAGCCTGCTGACAACGCTGTCTATGGATTTATCCTGAAGAAACGTGCTGAGGGCAAATCTGCAAAAGAAGCTATGATTGCAGGTCTTAACAAGTTCCTGCGTGTTTATTACGGCAAAGTTACGGAACTTTATTCACAGAGTTAACATTCATTTTTTATCTTAATATTTCATCAGGCATTTGAAATCTATATTTTTTTATGCCACCATTACTATATTATTTTTTCAACAAAAATATTTTTCATTTTTGGTTATTTTGCCTATTGATTTTTTTAGCAGGCATATTATGGAAAAAACGGAATATATTGAAATATTAATAGAGAACATAACGTACATATGCAGAGAAAAAAACATATCTCCCCATATGCTTGGTAAAGAAAGTGGAGTAGGAAAGGACTTTCTTGCTAATATAAACAAAGGGTCATTGCCTTCTTGTGATAAGCTGGCTAAAGTCGCTGATTACTGCGATGTATCTGTTGATGACTTGTTAAGTAGAGAACACGCTTCATCAGGTTCAATAAATAATTATAGTCATATACATAATATCGGAGAAAATACAACAATAGGTCATAATATCGGACGTTCCTGTGATGTAAGTGAAGATGCTGTTGAAATGGATAAAGTTTTAAGTTCCTTGGGTCATAAAGACAGAATCAATGTAATATAGTTATCCTATTTGACAATAGAATAAAAATATGGTATAATAAAAAACATGAGTAAGAGTAAAGATTTAAGAGAAGCAGCAGTGGCGTATAAAAAGACTGGAA
>CAMWQI010000295.1 GCA_947176345.1 uncultured Ruminococcus sp. | reverse complement strand
TCTCGTCGGCAGCGTCAGTTGTGTAAAAGAGTCATCTGTCATATGGAAACATAAATCTAATATTGAGAGACTTATTGCCGGAAACGAAAATAAATTCTCTTTCAAGGGCGGAAGTCTTTCAAAAAAATAACAAAAAGAGCATATCTCCGGATATGCTCACAGTATATATTAATGAGGTGATTTTAAATGATAGAAATTCTTGAATACAGGGGACATATCCGAAACTGGAAAACCCTATGCGAAGACCTCTCAATAGACAGTTCTCTTACACGTGAAAGACGTGAAGAAAAAATAATCATTGAGGCATATAAAAAATGGGGTCATGATATGGCTGAACATATTTATGGTATGTTTGCATTTGCTTTGAGTGATGGGGAAAAGATTTTCTGTATGCGTGACCAGTTCGGAACAAAGCCGTTTTATTACTATCAGACAGCAGACGGAAAACTTCTTTTCGGTACTACTATATGTCGTATCATGGAGCAGGAGGGCTTTGTTAAGGAGTTAAACGTTGATATGCTCCAGATTTATATGTCCCTTACGTATGTTGCCGGTGAAGATACTTTCTTTAAGGGCGTAAAGAAATTAATGCCAGCTCATTGGCTGGAGTTTGAGAACGGAAAACTTACAGTTGAACGCTACTGGACACCGGCATTTAATCCTGATAATACAAAATCACTTGATGAATGGGCAGACGAAATCCATAACACAATACAGAAAATCTTTCCAGAAGTCAAGGAAGACGGTGAAACAGCTGAGTCTTTCCTTTCCGGCGGTGTTGACTCATCATATGTCCTTGCTATGTCAGATGTGAAAGTTACCGACTCATGCGGTTACGACGATGAACGTTTTGACGAATCAGGACTTGCGAAACAAACAGCCGATATTCTCGGACGTGAAAACAACCGTTGCCGTATAACTCCGGAGCAGTATTTTGATATTGTGCCTTATGTAATGTACAACATGGAACAGCCACTCGGTGATGCCTCTGCTATTGTTTTCGCCATAGCCTGTAAGGCAACCGCTGAACATACTAAAATATGTTATTCCGGTGAGGGTGCAGATGAATTTTTCGGCGGATATAATATGTACCGGAATGCCGAAAGATATGGTGATAATCTCAAGAATTTCTATGTCGGAAATACTAATATCATGAAAGAAGACGAAAAGCAGAAAATTCTTAAAAGTTATAATCCGGACGTTCTGCCGATTAATCTTGTTAAACATATTTACGATGAAACAGAGGGTCTTGACCCACTCACAAAAATGTCCGATGTGGATATTCAGATATGGCTTGAAGGTGATATTTACCTGAATGTAGACAAAATGAGTACATCAGCCGGTCTTGAAATCCGTATGCCACTTACTGATATGAGAGTTTTTGATATAGCATCAAGACTTCCATCAAAATACAAGGTAAACGACGAAATGAACAAAGTGGCTTTCAGGACAGCGGCATCAAAAGTTCTTCCTGATGAAATAGCATTCAGAAAGAAACTTGGATTTATAGTTCCTATCCGTATATGGCTTGCAGATGAACGTTACAACAGTGATGTAAAAGCGAAATTCAACAGTGAAATGGCTGAAAAATTCTTCAATATTGATGAGATAAATGCAATTTTCAATGACTATATAGGCGGAAATTCTGATAACTGGCGTAAAATCTGGACAATATATACATTCCTTGTATGGTATGAAGAATATTTCGTAAAAAGATAAATAAAAATCGCCCCGATTATGTATCGGGGCGGTTTTCATTAATAGGAATCAACAAAACGGAATTTCCATTCATAAGCCTGTGGATTTCCTTTGTAATTTCTTAGGTCATATCTATTTGGAATAAAGCTGTCAGGCAAAAGTAGATTTCCACCGTCGCGCAAACCGTCACCATGGTCGGCGAACAGGGGAATATATTGGTTTTCATAATGAATTCTGTCCAATTCGTAGATAAACTTACGAAGTTTCAATGCTTGATATAAAAAACTTTCTTCATCTTTTTGAATATGATGCCATTCAAGCCAGCTGAACTTTTCCGATTTTTGCTTATATGGAATATCATTTATTTTCCCCCTGTTCTCAATATCCCAAAATCCTTTTATGTACGAATATTCATAGCGGACACTTTCTGGAACTATTGCATAACTGAACAGACAGCTTACCATTTCTCTTAGTGCTGTCTGAGGAAAAACAACCTCATATTCTTCTGCAAGGGAACTAATATCGGTGTATTTACTTAATACCTTAGTCCAAGCCCGTGCAATTTCTCTGGCAACATCATGACAACACCAAAACACAGTAAACCATTCTTCAGAAATTCTTCTGCCTGTAGATTTTTCATATATAGTTGCATCAATATATGTATCTTGTCCCATTTTTGTTTCTTCCAATAAATCAGAGATTAGAATTTTAATAATTAACGTGAGTTCGATGAAAAAAATAGAAAAAACCGCCGAAATCTGTTATAGTTATCCTATTTGACAATAGAATAAAAATATGGTATAATAAAAAATATGA
>CAMWQI010000294.1 GCA_947176345.1 uncultured Ruminococcus sp. | reverse complement strand
TATATACACAAAGTATATATCCGTATTTTATTTTTCTATTTCTATTGACCTTTCCGGAAAAATGTGATATACTTTTTATAGGATTTGTTTTTTAAAGAAAGGAATTATAATGCATTTTAACGAATTGAATTTATCACAAGAACTTATTCAGGCTGTGGACGAACTCGGCTTTACAGAAATGACCGAAATCCAACAGCAGAGCATTCCCCTTATTCTTGAGGGAAAAGACGTTATCGGACACTCGAATACTGGCACGGGCAAAACAGCCGCTTTCGGTATTCCGGCAGTTGAAAGCATAACTGATACTAAAAATTTAAGCGTACTTATTCTATGCCCTACCCGTGAACTCGCCATGCAGGCACACGGTGAAATCCGCAAATTTGCAAAGTACAAAAGGGGAGTAAAGCCCGTTTCTGTATACGGCGGTGCAAGCATGGAAAAGCAGATATTTGAACTCAAACGTGGTGCAAATATCGTTATAGGCACACCAGGACGTATTCTTGACCATATTCGTCGGCGTACGATTAAATTAAATAATATCCGATGTGTTATACTCGATGAGGCAGACGAAATGTTAAATATGGGTTTCAGGGAAGATATTGAGGCAATACTTTCTGACGTGCCGGAAGAAAGGCAAACTGTCCTTTTTTCTGCAACGATGCCACCGGCTATTCTTGCAATAACTGAAACATATCAGAAAAATCCCGTACACATTGAAATAAAATCCCCACAGAAAACAGTGGGACTTATTGAACAGTTTTATTTTGAAGTCGCTATGGGTCGCAAAACCGACGCACTTAAACTGTTATTGTCTGCATATTCTCCGTCGTCGGCTATGGTTTTCTGCAATACAAAGAAAATGGTTGACGATTTGACAGAAGAACTTGTAAAATCAGGGTTCAGAGCTGTGGGAATACACGGTGATATGAAACAGTCACAGCGAACACAGGTAATGAACAGTTTCAAGAATAAATCGGTTGAAATTCTTGTTGCTACTGACGTTGCTGCACGTGGAATAGATGTTAGCGGTGTTGACGCAGTATTTAATTATGATTTGCCACAGGACAATGAATATTATATACACCGTATAGGACGTACCGGACGTGCCGGACATACGGGTACTGCCTACACGCTTATAAGCGGTCGCAGACAATTCTATGAACTCCGTGAAATAGAAAAATATACAAAAGCTGTCATTCAGGAAAAAGCTTTGCCGACAAAATCTGAAATAACAGCCATGAAACAGAAAAATATTATTTCGGAAATATCAGCCAAAAATGATGTAATCCATGAAGCTTATGAAATTCTCGAAAGGCTTGCAGAAGCAGGCATTGATTACCGTGAAACCGCTGTAAGAATGATTTCCGAAAAGCTCAAATCCGAAACGGAAAATATTCCGGAATTTGAAATGCCACGTCCGCTGAAAAAAGGCAGAAAGAATATTCAGACAGTAAAAGTTGATATAAATATCGGCAGAAACAAACGCATAGCACCTAATTTTATACTTGGTGCATTGGTTGACGCAACGGGAATGTCCGGCAGAGATTTCGGAAAAATTGATATATTTGATACGCATACAACCGTTGAAATTCCAGAGACAGAAAAAGAATACATACTTGACAGCACAAATCCTATGAAAATTAACGGAAATAAAGTTGAAGTTAAGCTATACAAAGGCGCGGAAGTTAAAAACAGGAAACCTGATATGAAAGACAAGCCGAAATTTGACCGCAAAGCCCGTGCTTATGGAAGCAGAAAAAAAGCGGACGTTTACAGCGATTATATCCCTAACCGCAAAAAACGTACCAAAAAAAGACACTGAGAGGTGAACAGGTTTGAGCCGTAACAATCACGAAAAAACAAAAGCCAAAAGAATAGCCGTGTTTATCGTGGCAATTTTTATGATAATTGGTGCAATAATACTCCCGTTTCTTTGATTTTTTGCGTTCCGCGTGTTATTTTTATATTTACAAAAAAAAGATAAAGTATTAGTTCGATACTCATAAAGAAGTTTAAACCCTGAAGCAATTATTAATAACTGCTTCGGGGATTATTATTAATACTTGATTACTCATATAAATCAGAATTTGTCAGTTAATCTGATTGAAGTCGTATCTTTGCTGCATTATGAACAACTTCATGATTATCATTAAGCAATTCATGTATCTTTGATAATGGCGAATTTGGATTTAAAATAGCTGTTTCTCTAACTTCAAAATCCGTATCTTGAAGTAATACCTCAAGAGTTTCCGGCGATGTGTGTATATTTTCCGCAACGCTTTCTCGAACTTCGATATATGGAGAATGGGATAGTTTATCTAATAAATCAGCGTTTATAAGGTGATCCGCAGCATACCAAAGTCTTGCTCTTTTCTTTAATTTCCTGCGGGAGACAGTTTCTCCGAAGATTTTTGCAGTACAAGCAATCAATTCTTCTCTGTTGTAATTATCATTTTCATGTTTTATATTATCAAATGCTGATTTTAAGAGCCTGTTCAGTATCTTTTCAAAGAGAGAAAAAAGTGGTATAATGGAATAA
>CAMWQI010000293.1 GCA_947176345.1 uncultured Ruminococcus sp. | reverse complement strand
CTGCAAAATTTACATTTTGTTCATATCTTTTCCTTAGCTTAATGGTGTTGATATAAAAGTTAATATAATAAAAAATTTTTCCGTAAAAATTCCCGATATTGTGCAAAGGTTACTTTCAGGTAACTATGTTACAAAAAAGTGCCTACTTTACAAATTGAAATAACCGTGTTATTATAAAATTACAGGGATAACCTGAATAAAGCGAAAGGAGATACTTACAATGAGTGAAACACTGAAGAATGTTGCTGCTTTCAGCGGAAGTGCCTGTGGTACTGCTGACCCTGCTGAAACACCTACATCTGCTTGCGGTTCTGCCTGTGGAACTGCCGACCCCAAAGAAACACCTGCATCTGCCTGTGGCTCTGCTTGCGGAGCTGCTGACCCTGACAAGAAGTAATTACTTTAAGTCATCAAAACTGGCGGTCGGCGGAATACTGTCGGCTGCCTTATCTTTTTACTATATATCGGAGGAAACCGTTATGAAACCATATTTTGCATTTCAGTGGCATATTACAGATACCTGTGACCAACGCTGTAAACACTGTTATATTTTTGCTGAGAACAACCGCAAACAACTTACGGAAATGAATTTTGATAAAATGGAACGGGTCATTGAAAATATTCTTGAAATGTGCAAAAAACTTGACAGAACACCATATCTTTACATAACAGGCGGTGACCCGATTTTACATAAAGATTTCTGGAAACTTGCTGAAAAACTCAAAAACAATAATATTCGCTGGGCGATACTGGGAAATCCTTTTCATCTGAATGATGAAGTCTACCAGAAACTGTACGATTACGGCTGTGTGAAATATCAGCTTTCCCTTGACGGAATGAAAAATATACACGATATGTTCCGCAAATCAGGCTCATTTGATACAACTCTTGAAAAAATAGATTGTATCAAAAAATCGGGAATGTACTGTGCAGTTATGTCAACCGTATCAAATGCCAATATTTCAGATTTTCCTGAACTTATCGACCTTTGTGCAGAAAAAGAAGTAGATGTTTTTGCATTCGGAAGATACTGTCCTACAAGCAGTCAGAAATCTGAAGAATATCATATTCTGCCAGATGAATACAGAAATTTTCTTGATATGTGCTACAATAAATTTCAGGAACATAAAAAGAACGGCTGTAAGACAACGTTTCAATTTAAAGACCATTTATGGACATTGTATCTTTACGAAAACGGACTATTTAAAATTCCCGAAAATCATAATCCCGATATGATTTACGACGGTTGCCACTGCGGTATCGGACATATGACAATTCTGCCCACAGGTGATGTCTATGCTTGTCGTCGAATGGAAAGCAAAATCGGAAATGCGTTTGAAACGTCGCTTTATGATTTATTTATGGGTTCGGAACTCGATAAATACAGACAGTGGAATAAATTTGAAAAGTGCAGTAAATGCGAATTGCGTGGATATTGCAGAGGTTGCCCTGCCGTCACATTCGGCTATACTGGAAATATGTACGCTTCCGACCCACAGTGTTGGAAAGAATACAATAATATAACAGGAGAAAAATTATGAGTTTAATTGATATTATCAAAAACAGACATTCTATCAGAAAATATACAGATAAACAAATCAGTCGTGAAGATTTGGAGCTTATTCTTGAGGCTGGCAATTATGCTCCGAACGCCGGAGGTGGACAACGTAGTATGATGGTTGCTGTTCACAATGCGGAACTGACTGCAAAAATCGGCAGAATGAACCTCGCAAAATTCGACCGTTCCACACTTTTAGGGAGTTACGTTTCCAAAGAACAACCCAGTTGCATTGATGACCCTACTATGAAAAATGGATTTTATGATGCTCCAGCTGTTGTTGCAGTTTTCTGTCAGAACGGCTTTGCGTTCCGTGTTGCAGATGCTTTCTGTATGGCTGAAAATATGATTTTACAGGCAACGGAACTTGGTATTTCGTCCTGTATTATCTCCAGAGGGGAAGAAACTTTTGCAAGCGATGAGGGACAGAAATTGCTAAAAGAATGGAATGTTCCTGAAAATTACAGTGCAGTATGCTTTGTGATTTTCGGCTATATTGACGGTGAACAGCCACAGACAAAACCGAGAAAAGCAAATAGAATAAAAATTATTGAGTGAGGTTTTATTATGGACGCTAAAACTTGTTTAAAGAAAATGCAGCTTGTAGGTGTACTGAATGTTGCAACTGTTGATGAAAACGGTGCTCCGCAGATTCGCTGTATAAGTGCCGTTCACTATGATGAAGATTCATTTTATTTCTTTACCGCAAAAGGTAAGAATGTAACAAAAGAACTTCTCGCTGACGGTCGTGTACAGATACTTGTATATACTAAGTTCAAGGAAATGATTCGACTTTCTGCAAAGGCTTATCCGGTTTCAGACGAAAGGCAGAAAAAATGTATTGATACGATTTTCAAAGAACAGCCGTACCTTGCAAATCTCTATCCCAACGGCAAACGATATATAGGTATTTGTTTTGAGATAAGAGATGCTTCTATAGAATATTTCAATCTAGTAGTCCAAAAAGTCAGTTTAATCAATAACGGGATATAAGTTTTTCAATTT
>CAMWQI010000292.1 GCA_947176345.1 uncultured Ruminococcus sp. | reverse complement strand
CTATTGTTAATAAAATCTTTTAATCAGTGATTTTTTGCCTGTTCATAAAATCATGTAGTTTTGGTAAAAGAACAAAATTACAATTTAACAATTTATTAACATTTAAAACTGCCTAAAATGCCATAAAATTCATAGTTATTTTTTTCAAAAGGCTTAAATACGCTGAAAATTTGTTGTTAATAATTTGTTCATAATATGCCAAAAATTTTTTAGTAAAAATTTTTCAATATAATTGTTAACTTTATTAGCAATAGAATTTTCGGGCTGAAATTTTATCTCATCTTAATCATTTGCGACATTTTTTTGAAATTTGAGGTGAAATTAAAACGAACATAAATTCGGGTAAAAAATTTCTTACAAAAAAATGCACAAAAACCACTTTTTTTAGGTAAAAGAAATTTAGTTAGTTAAATGTTTTGTGACAAATCAATTAACAATTAATTTTTTTCGATACCTCAAAAGACAATTTTCCGCTTAATTATACAGAAATTGACTGAAAAGTTTTCAACACACACAAAATAGATGTATTTTGTAGTATTAAGTAAATTTTTAGCAAAAGAACTTTTGTTTGTACATGAGAATGCTTAAATTTAGCTTATTTACTTTGAATTTATGAAGTTTTCAACAATAGCTTTCGTCATACTGTACAAATGTGATGTTTTTCTAAAATATTAATTTTTTTATTTTACAAATTATTTATTAATAATTAGTTAACCACGGTTAACTCAATGTTGAAAACTTTTAAAAGCTTTTGAAAACCCTTAAAAAACTTTCAACATACCCTTTGGTTATTTTTCACATACCTTAATAAAAAAATTATTGTTTACCCTTGCTTTTTATATTTTTAATTATATCGTTAACAAGTGTCTTTAAATTTGCATCTTTTTTCATAGCCTCTGTAATGCTTGTCACGGAGTATACAATTGTCGAATGGTCTCTTCCACCAAATTCCGTTCCTATGGTGGCAAGTGGCATCTGTGTTATTTCCCTTACGACATAAATGGCTACTTTTCTGGCGATGGAAATTTGTGCAGAACGTTTATTCGAACGCAAATCCTCTGGTGATACGCCATAAACCGCCGAAACTTCCGATATTATCTTTTCAACTGTTATGGGGATAGGCTGTTCATTGGTCAGAACGTCGCGAATTACGCTTTGTGCCATTGAAATGGTTATTGGACTTCCAGCGAAATGATTAAGGGCTTTTAGACGCATCACAGCCCCCTCGAGCTGTCTTATATTGGATTTCAGGCGATTTGCCATAAATTCCGCTACTTCACTTGGCATTTTGAGGTCAAGCAGTTCAGATTTGCGATTGATTATTGCAAGTCGTGTTTCATAGTCCGGTGCAGAAATATCGGCAATAAGTCCGCCTTCGAAACGCGTTATAAGACGTTTTTCAAGGGTCTGTAATTCTTTTGGTGCTTTATCGGAGGTTATAACAATTTGTCTGCCCTCCTGATGCAACTGATAGAAAGTATGGAAAAATTCCTCCTGCATACGTTCTTTTCCGACAAAAAACTGTATATCGTCGATAAGCAGTATATCAGCGGTGCGGTATTTGTCGTGGAAATCTGATATAAGCTTGTCGCTCAGCGAACTTACAAGGTCGTTTCCGAAAGTTTCGCTTGTGACATAGATTATGTTTAGTTCAGGGTGAGTTTTGCGTACTTCATTTGAAATTGCCGTGATAAGATGAGTTTTTCCCATTCCCGATGGTCCATATATGAATAGTGGGTTATAATCGGGTATCATGTTTGCACCGCAGTTCTTAGCAACGGATTTACAGCAGGCGAGTGCAAATTCATTTGACCTCCCCTGAATGAAAGTATCAAACGTGTAGTCATATTTTGCAAATTTATATGTCTGTTCAAGTTCAGCGTGTTTCTGTTCAATATTGGTGTTGTCTGATATTTCGGGCTTTGTAATGTGTTCTGCTTCAACATCGATTATGATATTCACATCCGAGCCGAGCAGTGACATAAAAGCCTCTTTGAGTATCGTGCTGTAAGTGGACATAACAATACCACGCTGAAAACCCGTCTGAATTTTGAAGACTGCATCTGTGCCATCAAAACTTACCGGTTTCAGTGGGTCTATCCATGTTTTCATGCCGATTGCAGGAATTTTGTTGTTTTCAAGACAGTATTTTTTTACTTTCTCAAAAACTTCCCCAAATGAGTTCATATTTAACCTCCATATTCTTAATATTTTGAAACTGTTTCCGACAGACGTACAAAAAAATATTAATTCTTTGTGCATTTTTTCGTCTCAGCTGACCTGTATTCAGTTCCAGCAAGAAATGCTTTTTTAAAGCGTTTCTTTCTTATTAATATTATACCATATCTGAATAAAAATTGCAAGTTTTTTTGAAAAAAAAATTAGAAAAAAACGCCTGTTTTTTTATTGATTTACAGCATTATTTTAAACAAAATAACGAAAAAAGTATTTAAATTAAATGAAAATTCGGTTAATTTTTTATTAATTCAAAAAAACTTTTAAAAAAATAAAAAATGTCATATTTTTACTATTTTTTACATCATAAACTGTGCTTTTTTTACAATCTTATATG
>CAMWQI010000291.1 GCA_947176345.1 uncultured Ruminococcus sp. | reverse complement strand
AACTGCAAAGATGGGTTAATAATCGTATGATTTTCCGCAGTGTTCCGACGTTTGACGAGTATTTAAAAAAATAAAACAGAAAAAGGTGAAAACATGATTTTGCGTGATTATCAGCAGGAATGCATTGACATAATTAACAGCACGGAAAGCGGTTCGTATCTGGTTTCAGTTGCCACAGGACTTGGAAAAATGCTCATTTTGTCGCATCGTGAGGAACTTGTGTGGCAACCGGAAAAATATTTTGACTGCTCCTTTGGTGTGGAGCAGTCGAAAATTCACAGCAACGGAGAGGACGTTATTTCGGCAAGTGTGCAGTCGCTTGTACGTCGATTGAAAAATTTTTCGCCCGATGAATTTGACATAATTATCACCGATGAGGCTCACCACGCTGTCGCCAAAACGTACCGAAAAATTTTCGATTATTTCAAGCCACGTCTGCACGTCGGATTTACGGCTACTCCGAACCGTGCCGACAACATAAAATTAGGTGCGATTTACAGCAAAATTATTTTTCAGCGTGACTTGAAATGGGGCATCAAAAACGGCTATTTATCTGACATTCGCTGTATGACGGTTGACATTGGTTACGATTTGAGCGACGTTCACAAACAGCATAATGACCTGAATATCAGCGAACTTTCAAACGCCATCAATACTCCGGTGCAGAATTTGGCGGTTGCAGAGGCTTACAAAAATTACGCTGTCGGTCAGACTTTGATTTTCGCAACAACCGTAAAACACGCCGAAAATATCGCAGAATTAATTGACGGAGCGGTTGTTGTTTCGGCGGAAACTCCGAACAGAAATGAAATTATTCAGAAATTCACAAACCGTGAAATTCCGTGTATTGTGAACTGCATGGTTTTCACGGAAGGCACGGATATGCCGTTAATTGAAACCGTAATTATCGCACATCCGACGAGAAATGCAAGTCTTTACACGCAAATGGTCGGCAGAGGTTTAAGGCTGTATGACGGCAAAAAATCACTTCTGCTTATTGATTGCATTGGTGTTACGGGAAAACTTGACATCTGCACTGCTCCGGATTTATTCGGCATTGATAAAATTCCGAAAAGCGTGAAAAAGGAAGAATTTAACGGAAAACTTCTCACGGAAATTGAAGAAATTATCAACGAAGAATCTGCAAAAATGCCCGACTGGAAAATAAATGCACAGCTGGTACAGATTTTTGAAACCAACGGAAAATACGATACGCACGGAGTTAATTTTGTCATGCTGCCGAACGGTGATATGACCTGTTCCGTTTGTGACGGGCAGATTTTTAAGATTTTTGCAGAGGATATGGCTGGAAACAGCAGTGCCGTTCTGACTTACAAAAGTACGGTTTTTAGGGAAATTCCGACTGCTCCGGTGCAGGAAATTCTTGATAAAATTTATCATATTCTGGTCTGCGATTATCAGGAAAGCATCTATCTGTGGGACATCAAAAAAGTGCAGAAATGGGGTTCGTATCCTGCGACAGACTCGCAAAAAAATATGATTTGCCGAAAAATGAAAAAATGTGACCTCAAAAATATTGACATCGAAAATCTTACAAAATATGAGGCAAGTGTCCTGATTGAACAGATTTTCGGATAGGAGTTTTTTATGAAAAAAATGATTTTATCACTCGCAATAACGGCTGTATTTCTTGCTTTTCCGAATGTTGCACACGCTGCTGAAATGCTTGAAAAAGACTACATAAAAGCTGAAATATGGGAAGAAGTCTGGCTTGGCAAAAGCGATGACGGAACTGAATTTCCCGAATCTTCATACAAGCATCACCTTCTTGACAAATGGGTTGACGAAAATTACGGTAATGATGATTACGACTGGACAGCTATAGGTGAACTGAAATATTCTTACAGGAATTACTACAAAAATCGGACGGAAAACTGGGATTTCAATGACAATAACGGTATCTGGACTATCGAAACTGAGGACAATTTTTACAGCTTTCGGCTTGTCAATAATCAGTGGAATATGCTTGACGAAAACGGTTCTGTTGTTGATACTTTTCCGATTTTCAGCACCATTGAAGAAGAAAAAATTGAACTTCCGATTGATGATAACGGCAACAGTTCACCGAGAGTTATCGGCAATGTAAAACGCACAGAAACGCCCTCTGACAACTCTGTTGATTCGGGTAATGAATTTACCAGTGATACCATTGAAAACGCTGTAGAAATTGATGTAAGGCGTTCTGCGAGCAGTCCTATGTCATTTATTATCGGCGGACTTGCAATTGTTGGAGTTGGAACAGGAATTGTGTTGTATAAAAAGAAAAAATGAGGTGTTTTTATGATTTTTAAAAGCGAAAAATGGGAACTTGATACCGAAAAAATCACTGTCAGAAATATTTCGGATGGCAAAATTTACGAGTTTTACACCGACCATATCCGCTATCATCTGCATCACTCTGAGGAATATTTTCCCGAACGTTTACAGAAGCTCGTTGACAACGGCGAAATTCTCGCATATCTTGAGGAACTTGAAATTAAAGTCACGGACGCAATCAATATACAGACCGAAATTTACATGAACGACAGCAAGGAGTATCAGACTGCACTTGATTCCGGCAA
>CAMWQI010000290.1 GCA_947176345.1 uncultured Ruminococcus sp. | reverse complement strand
ATTACGTTTTTCGCTATCCTTGATATTCCATTTTAAAATAGGATTACTATACAAGAGAGTTGTTGCTGGAACTGGTGAAAGTGCGTTTATGTTTACTCCGTTTCCTGCAAAAGACGGCAAGCCGAAACGTGCGTATATCTTTGAAAGTGCAATTGATTTGATGAGTTTTTACACGTTCTGTGACAAGAGAAAATTAACAGGTGCAGTGTTCGTTTCAATGGCAGGAGTTAAACCGACTGTCCCGAAAAAATTGCAGGAACAGGGAGTTGGATTATCTCCTGTGTGGATAATGATGATGCAGGAAGAAAATTTGAAGAGGAAAATAATTTTGAACGTTCCGAAAATGTGAAAGGCTATCTGGATTACAAAGGATTCAAGGACTGGAATGAACTTTTAGTATTCAAAAGTGAAAATCCAAACGCAAATATTATGGAAAAAAGTCCTGTACCACAGGAACAAAAAAACGACAAACCTAATTTCTTTTCAAGGAGAAAATAATGAAAACTGAAAGAAAAAATTCAAAAAGAGGTGCTGTTGAAGTTTTCATCACAGCCGATTTATGTAACTCTTTAATATCTGCTCTGGACAGTTTTATTGTTGCAGATTCAGGAAACAAGTACGCTGTCTATGCACAGAAAATCAAGGATAAAATTATGAAACACGGTCGTTGTTTTATGAACGGTGACGAAGAAAATGTTGCAGTTTATTTTTACGAAAATGAAGCTGCATTGCTGATAAAAATGTTTGCGATTTATGTAAACGCTACTGGAAATATCGGATAAACTTTTTTCACAAAGTTATAAAAACCAAAAAGGAAAATTCAGAATGATGATTATATTTCAGAAAAGAAAATTTATAAAAAAGGGGTTTGGGGATTTCCACAATCTGCGGAGCAGACTAAACTTTCCGGACGATTTTTTCGGAGAAAAAATTTCAGATTTTTGTGAAAATCCGTCGGAAAGTTTCAGCCGTCAAGGTCGCAGACTTTGCCCAATAAATGCAGCGGAGCGAAATGCCCTGTTTTGATGAGCCTTTTAGGGCTTGTCAAAACAGGTATTGGGTTAAACACTACCCATTCTGTCATGTACTCAACAAAAATCAGCTATTCTGAAAAAAGAAAGGTAAGAAAATGAGTAAATTAAGTATCAGCTTTACGCTTGGAAAAGCAAGTATACCACACGAAGCCAACGTTGAACACAATAACAGAGAATTTATTGCAAGCAACGTAAATAAAAGCAGAATTTCCGAAAATATCATGTACATAAAACAAGATGTCCATGAAGCATATCAGGAACTTTTCGGACAATCGCTTGCTGAGTATAATTCAAAACAAACTCGCAGAGACAGAATAATTCCAGACTATTTCAAACACATTTCCAAAAGTAAAAGAGAGGAGGCGTTTTACGAAATTATCGTGCAGTTTGGTGACAGTAAAACCGCTCCTTGCAGAAGTCAGAAAGGAAAAATCACACAGGAAATGCTTGACGAATATATGAAAAGTTTTCAGAAAAGAAATCCTAATCTGCACGTTTTCAATGCTGTTCTGCACATGGATGAAGCAAGTCCGCATCTTCACATAAATTTTATTCCGTTCTATACTCAAGGACGAAAAAACAGTTTAAACAAAGGCGTTTCTATGAAATCGACTCTTAATGAACAAGGATTTACTGCAAAAAATTTCAAGGAAAACAGACTTGTCGCATGGGAAGAAAGCGAACGTAAGATTATGGAAGAAATTCTGAAAAAGTATGGCTTTGAACGTGAGGACAAGCAAGCAAAATATGCACATCAGACTGTTGATGAATTTAAAAAATCTCAGGACGAAAAGAAAATAATTTCCGCAATCAGAGCGTCAAGAAAAGTTTCCGGTGAAGAAATTTCTGCTGAAAAAATTCGTCGGCTTTATGAAAAGCTGAAACTTCTTGAAAAGAAAAATGAAACTCTTGAAATACAAAAAAATTCTCCGTACAAATCGTTTTTTTATTCGCTGCCGGATAAACAGGCTTTTGTTCAGGCAAAACTTGATGAAAAAAATATCCCATACCGTGAAACTGAAAATGGTTTTGAAGCTCAGGAATGTTATGTTGACGAAATCAGAAAAATTGAAAAAGAGTTTAAGCCAACCAGTTCAATCCGTGAAAAAATCCGTGATGATATTGACAGACTTCTTATGCAGTCTGCAAGTGTTGATGAACTTTTTGAAAAGCTCCGGAAAGAAAAATATGAAATCAAGCACGGAAAATACCTTGCTGTAAAGTCACCGGATTCAAAAAATTTTGTACGTCTGAAATCTCTGGGCGAACATTACAGCGAATATGCACTCAGGAACAGAATCAGGGCAAGGAAAAAATACGACTCTGAAATAGAAAAGAAAATCAATTCTGCGAAAAAAGAAAGTCCGGAAATCATAGTTTTAAGAACGATAAAATTTTACACAGTAGCGTTTTCAAATGGAGCATTGCCAATGAAAAGGCGTGAAAAGAATAAACCGTTTTCATGGACTAATGACAGCGAACTTGATAAAATTATTGCACTCAACAATAAAATAAATTCCGGTGCAACTCTTGAAACTTTGCGAAAGGA
>CAMWQI010000289.1 GCA_947176345.1 uncultured Ruminococcus sp. | reverse complement strand
ATAATAAATAGTAATCATCTTTCCGGAACTGTCGGACTGGTGAAATCTTTGTTTCAGAAAGGATAGCTATGAACATTTATTTAACACTAATAATTTTTTCAAGGCTGATAACTCTATTCCTTGTAATGCCTGTTCATGAGGCAGCACACGCACTTGTGGCAAAGTGGCTTGGCGATGATACTGCTGAAAGACAGGGCAGAATAAGCCTTAATCCATTTGCACACCTTGATTTGATAGGTTCAATACTGATAGTGTTTACCGGTTTCGGCTGGGCAAAGCCCGTTCAGGTAAATCCTAACCGCATGAAAAATCCACGTGGTGGCTATGCACTTACGGCACTTGCAGGTCCTGTCTCTAATCTGATAGCCGGATTTATTGCGATACTGATATGGGCTTGTCTGCTGTGTACGGAGTCTGGCATTAAAGCATATAATTCGGAAAATATTACTACTATGTCAAGTATACTGATGTTACTGGAATATCTTTTCAGCATTAATATAGGTCTGGCAATGTTCAATCTTATACCAGTGCCACCACTTGACGGATTTAATATTATAAGGTATTTTTTCGGTGCAAAAGTCGATATATGGTTTTATGAACATCAGCGTGAAATGCAGTTAGGATTTTTTATCGTTATACTTGCACTCAATCGTATTCCGGCACAATATAATATTCTTAACATTGCGTGTAATTTTGTGAGCGACCATATGTTTGATCTTGTTATTAAAATTCCTAATCATAAGTGGGGATTTGCATAAATGGAAAAAATCTCATTCCGGCTTGAAGGTTTTGAAGGTCCTCTTGATGTTCTTTTAACACTGATAAATCGTCATAAACTTGATATATTCAATATTGAAATTTCGGAACTGCTGAAACAATATCTGATTTTCATGGACGAATGCCGTGAGAATAATCTTGAACTTGCCGGAGAATTTCTTGAAATGGCTGCACGTCTCATATATATAAAGACAGCCTCTTTACTGCCTCAGCCGGAAACTGCCGAAGAAATGAAAAAGGAATTACAAGGCTCTCTTATTGAATATTCGCTTTGCAAATCGGCATCTGTCAGGCTTGCGGAACACTACACGGGTGATATTTTTGTGCGTACTCCCATGAAAATAAAGGCTGATATGACATATCGGCTTGTGCATTCTCCGGAAAGGCTTGTTGAAGCCTATAAAATGATTTCCGGCAGAAAAGCTATAACAGACAGGCAGGAAAACAGGATAGAAAATAAAATTAATTCTGTTGTCAAAAGGCGGATAGTTTCGGTAATGAGTAAGGTGGTACACGTTCTCCGTGAACTTTATTCCACCGGTGAAGTCAATATGGACTCTCTCTATGCCGGCGTGATGGACAGGTCAGCCCGTGTGGCGACTTTCCTTGCCGTGCTTGAACTTACACGTTCAGGCAGAATACTTATAAGCGATGACAACAAAACGGTCTTTATGAAAGACCATAAGGACGGTGAAAATTATTGGAAGTCAAGGAAAAAACAGCCGTGATAGAGGCTATATTGTTTGCAAGCGGTGACCCTATTGAACTATATCGGCTATCAGAGGCAAGCGGAGTTGATGCAGGAACTGTTCCGGCACTTATAAAGGCTCTCAATGACCATTACAGCGACAGTGGAAGTGCATTATGTGTGAAGAAACTAGAAAACTCCTATCAGATGTGCACCCGTGAAGAATACGCTCCGGCTATCCGTAAGGCACTGGAGACAAGACGGAATACTCCGCTTTCAAGTGCCTCTATGGAAGTACTTACGATTATTGCCTATAATCAGCCTGTTTCAAAAAGTTTCGTTGAAAAAGTACGTGGCATAGACAGTTCTTCGGTTATAAATAATCTTGTCGAAAAGGGTCTTGTTGAGGAAGCAGGGAGACTTGATATTGTCGGCAGACCGGTTGTTTACCGCACCACAGCCGTATTTTTAAGGACTTTCGGGCTTAGTTCCATTTCAGATTTGCCCGATATACAGCAGATGTCCATAGAGGACAACTAACAGGAGGAGGACGGCAAAGTTGATTATACTGAAAATTCTGTTATACCTGCTCCTTGCCATTTTAGGTGTGGTGCTTGCAGTACTGATACTTGCACTTGCACTTCCGGTGACGGCTGAAGTGAGCTTTATGGGCGGAAAACTGAAATATAAAGTTAAATTTGCTTTTATATCTCTTATGAACTCCGACGGGAGCGGATTTTTTAAAAAATTAAAGAAAAAAAATAAAAACCCTCAACCTGAACCCGAAGAGGAAGAAGATTTCTATAACACGGATAACGTCTATGATATAGATATTGAAGATATTGAAGATGTCGATGATATAGATATTGATATACCTATTAATGAATATATTGATGATACTAATATAGTCATTGATGAAGATATTGATGATACTGATATAATCATTGATGAAGATGAAAATTCAGACAGTGAAGAAAAAGAACGTTCTGAAAAAATCCGGAAAATCAAAGAAAAGAAATCAGTGAAAGATACTCCGGAAGAATCAGCCGATGAAACCGGAAATCCGATAATTGACAAGATAGAGTTTCTTGTGAATATATGGGATATTGCGGGAAGACCTCTGCTGAAAATTTTCCGCGGATTTCATATTAAAAAGGTATATATAG
>CAMWQI010000288.1 GCA_947176345.1 uncultured Ruminococcus sp. | reverse complement strand
ATTATACGATAACGAATATTTGTTTGTCAAACATTTTTTTTGAAACTAAAAAAACTAACTTAATATAAAAAACTTTGAATATAATGATTTTTTCTAAAAATTAATTATGAACGAAATATGAACAAGGAGGATTTTAAAAAAATGAAATTCATTTGTAACAAATCAGAACTTTGTGAAGCTATCAGCAATGTTTCAAAAGCTGTATCTTCAAAATCAACAATTCCAGCTCTTGAGGGAATCAAAGTAAAAGTTTCACCAGGTGAAATTGAACTTACTGGATATAATCTTGAAATGGGAATACGCACGTCTATCAAATCAACAACAGAAGACTCCGGAGAGTTTGTTGTAAATGCAAGACTATTCAACGAATTTACAAAGCGTATGTCAGGTGAGGAAATTTATTTTGAAATAAATGACAGTCTTGTTATTAATATTTCATGCAGTTCAACGGAATGCAGTTTCTCTGCAATGTCAGCAGAAGAATATCCGGACTTACCTGTAGTAAATTCAGATAAAAGTTTCAAGGTTAAAAATTCGGTTTTAAAATCCATGATTAATCAGACAAGTTATGCAACGTCTATGAACGAAAACAAACCAATTCTTACAGGTGAACTTTTTGACATAAATGACGAAAAATTCAACATGGTTGCAATTGATGGTTTCCGTCTTGCAATAAGATGCGAAACAATCGACAATCAAGGCAGTTATCAGTTTGTTGTACCGAAAAAAGCACTCAATGATTTGTCCATGCTTATCAAAGATGACAAGGATTGCATTATCTACACAAATGACCGTCATATAATTTTTGAAACGGGTAATGTATTTATAATCGCAAGGCTTTTAGAGGGAACTTTCCATAATTACAAACTCAGCATACCACCAGAACACAAAACAGAAGTTATTATCAGCAAAAGGGAATTTCTTACAGGTCTTGAAAGATGTTCACTTATCATTGACGAAAAAAATAAAAGTCCGATACACTGCGAAGTAGGAAACAGCACAGTCAAGATTAACTGCAAAACAGGTATAGGAAAAATAAACGACTCAATCAAAGCAGACATTACCGGTGAAAGTGTTACAATAGGCTTTAATAACAGACTTATGGCAGATGCAATAAAAGCTGCCGACGGTGACAAAGTACGTCTGCGTTTTAACGGGGCAAAGAAAGTAATAGAAATTCTGCCACTTGAGGGAGATAGTTTTATATTCCTCGTAATGCCTATAAATTTAAAAAACGCATAATTATTTCATGAATGAGGTGAATTTATTATGACCCAATCTGTAAAAATAAAAACAGAATTTATAAAGCTTGATGCATTATTAAAATTCTCATCACTTGTAAATTCAGGCGGTGAGGCAAAAATGCTTATTCAGGACGGACAAATTCTTGTAAACGGTGAAGTATGCACAATGCGTGGTAAAAAAATACGTTCCGGAGATAAAGTTTCTTTCGGTGACAAAGAGGTCGTTATAGAGTGATTATAACCTGTGCCGAAATTGACGGTTTCAGAAATCTTTCCGGAATGAAAATTCAGCCCGATCCGAAATATAATATAATATCCGGAAAGAATGCACAGGGAAAAACAAATCTTCTTGAAGCCCTGTGGATTATGTCCGGTTGTAAAAGTTTCCGTTCGTCAAAAGAAAAAGATTATATTTCACTTGAAAAAAACAAAATGCTTGTTGAAATGAAAATTCTTGACAACATACGTGAACAGAAAATCAAAATCGAAATGACAAAAAATTCTGAAAACAAAAAAAATATTTATCTCAACGAAGTAAAACAAAAAGGCACTAAACCGCTTTTTGATGTTTTCAAATGCATTGTTTTCATTCCTGATGACGTTGATATAATAAAAGGCTCTCCCGAAAAAAGACGGAATTTCATTGACATGGCATATTCGCAGATTAATCCGGCAACTGTTTTTCACCTGAACAAGTATAACAAAATCATGAACCACAGAAATGCTTTGTTAAAGCAAATCATGAACGGTCATGAAAAAACAGATGCACTTGAATTATGGGACAGACCTGCATCTTACGAAGGGGCATTTGTTTCTTATCTCCGGAATGATTACATCAGGCAGATTAACGAAATATGCAGTAAGCTTTACCGGACTCTTTCCGGTGGAACGGAAGAATTAAAGCTTGAATATAAATCAAACGTCTACAAACCCGAAGACTTTGAAAATCCGTTAAGTGAAAAATCTGCTGAAATATATTTCAGGAAACTACAGGAGTCGTCCGGATATGATATTAAAACAGGCACTACCCATACTGGAATAGCCAGAGATGAAATTTTAATAAAAATAAACGGTCTCAGTGCAAGGGAATACGCCTCACAAGGTCAGATAAAAAGCACGGCACTTGTTATGAAACTCGCACAAGCTGAAATTTTCATGCAGAAGTCAGACGACGCACCCGTGATATTTCTTGATGACGTTATGGGCGAACTTGACGAAAACAGACAGAAATTTATTTTTGATATAGTCAGGAATATGCAGGTTTTTATTACCACCTGCAACGAAAGTGCGTTACTTCCGGAAATCAAAGGGAAGATTTTCCGCATTCAGAACGGTGAACTCATAGAGAATTAACGTCCTGTAAATACAACGTCGTCAAAACGCCAAAGAAAATGCG
>CAMWQI010000287.1 GCA_947176345.1 uncultured Ruminococcus sp. | reverse complement strand
CTCATTATAACAGATTTCGGCGGTTTTTTCTATTTTTTCATCGAACTCACGTTATGTTAGAATATTATTAAAATTATATGAACGATATTTTAACAGGAGGTAATCATGAAAACTAAAAAATCAGTAAAAAAACTTTTGTCTTTATTTATGTCGTCTGCGATGCTGTTCACACTAACGTCGGTAATGCCTGAACAAAGAAACGTTATGGCTGTCAATGAAGTCGTAATCGACATTAACAAGGAATACCAGACAATACGTGGTTTCGGAGGTATAAATCACCCCGAATGGACAGGGGCTGACCTTTCAGAATCACAGAGACAGACGGCTTTCGGCAACGGGGAAAATGAGCTGGGACTTACTATACTCCGTGTGTTCGTCAATCCCGACAGCAGTCAGTGGTACAAGGCTTTACCGACTGCACAATTTGCTACAAAAATGGGAGTTACTGTTTTTGCGTCTCCGTGGGAGCCACCTGCAAATCTTGCAGAGTCGGGCGGAAGTAACGGTAAACTACATATTCCGAAGTCAAACTATTCCGCTTATGCACAACACCTCAACGATTTCGGACAGTACATGAAAGACAATAACGTTGACCTTTATTCTATATCGGTTCAGAATGAGCCGGACTATGCTTCTGAATGGACTTACTGGTCAACAGACGAAACAACCGATTTTATCGCAAACTATGGCGACAAAATAACAAGTACAAGACTTATGTCACCTGAATCTTTCCAGTACGCTCCCGAAAATGCCTCATGGGTAAATGACGGCGGAAAAACGTTCTACCGGAAAATACTCAATAATGCAAAGGCTATGGCAAATTGTGACCTTTTCGGTACTCATATGTATGGTACTTCGAGAGACTGGATGGATTTTCCTGACCTCGAAAACTCCGGTAAGGAAATATGAGTGCATACACATGGTGGTATATCCGCAGAAGTTACGGTCTTATGACTGAGGACGGTCAAATAAGCAAGCGTGGTTACTGTATGGCACAGTATTCAAAATATGTGCGTCCGGGTGACGTGCGTGTTGACGCTACGGAACAGTCTGAAGATGACGTTCTTGTTTCCGCATACAAGGGAGACGACAATCAGGTAACAATTGTTGCAGTAAACAAGAGCGAAAAAGAATATACTCAGAGTTTCAGAATAGACAATGAAAATATCTCGGACGTTGACCGGTACAGAACTTCTGCAAACGAAAATATTGCTCCCACACTGGATATGGATTTCAACGGCGATAATTTCTATGCACAGCTTCCGGCAAACAGCGTTTCAACATTTGTAGTTACTCTTTCTGACGACTCCGCCATAGCTCCCAACGATTACGGCTGGTACTTTGCGGACGGCTTTGAGGGTAGCACTTGTGACTGGAATATAAGAGGCTCGGGAGAAGTCCTCACAAGCGGAAGAACTGCTTATATAGGTGAAGAGTCATTGTTAGTCAAGGACAGGACAAACGCTTGGAACGGTGCGTCGAAAACTCTCGGCAGGGCGTTTGAGGCAGGCAATGAATATAGTTTCAGTGCAAACGTGATGTACTTTGATGGCAATGCAACGGATAAATTCTATCTCAAACTCCAGTACACCGACAAGAACGGTGATACTTGTTACAGTACCATTGCAGAGGCAACAGCCATAAAAGGCGAATGGGTACAGCTTGCCAACAAAAACTATAAAATTCCGGCAGATGCTACAGATATGCAGATTTACATTGAAACTGCTGATTCAACAAGCAATTTCTATATAGATGAGGTTATCGGAGCAGTTGCAGGAACTTCAATTTTAGGTGCAGGAGAGTCAAAAAACGTTACTCTCGGCGACATCAACTCGGACGGCGTAATCAATTCTTTTGACATGGTTCTTGCAAGAAAAGGACTTACAAACGGTTTCAGCAGTTCGGCAGAAAAACTTTCGGCGGACGTTGACCAGAACGGCGAATATAATATCAATGACGCTGTTCTTATTCAGAAATTCATTCTCGGACAGATAAGCAGTTTTCCGGTAGCTGAAAAAAAACTGACATAATCGCTATGGAAAAACTTTTTGCCTCAGTAAGTCCGGCAACCAGTTACAAGAAATCCGGCGAAAATAATCCGCTTTACACACAACGGTTCGGTGCAGACCCCGGAGTTATGGAGTACAACGGCAGAGTTTATGTTTATATGACAAATGATGTTGTTGAATATGATTCAAACGGCAACGTCACTGAAAACACCTACGGAAAAGTAAACAAAATCAACTGTATTTCGTCCGACGACATGGTGAACTGGACTGACCATGGTGCTATAAACGTGGCAGGTTCAGACGGTGTGGCAAAATGGGCATCACTCTCATGGGCTCCATGTGTGGCTCACAAAACCATAAACGGCAAGGAAAAATTCTTCCTTTACTTCTGCAACGGCGGCAACGGTGTTTGTGTACTGACTGCCGACAGTCCCACAGGTCCGTGGAGCGACCCTCTCGGTCATGAACTTATAACAAGAGCTGTACCAAACTGCAATGATATTCCATGGCTCTTTGACCCTGCTGTTTTTGTTGACGATGACGGAACAGGTTATTTATGTTTCGGCGGAGGAGTTCCTGAGGGAAAAGAAGCAATGCCCTCTACAACAAGAGTTGTTAAACTCGGAGGCGATATGACAAGTATCGTTGGTACTCCGGTTACCAT
>CAMWQI010000286.1 GCA_947176345.1 uncultured Ruminococcus sp. | reverse complement strand
TTAGTGACAGGATTATACCTGTGCTCATTCCTGTTTTATTATAAAATATAAATTTCAATTTTTTATCTACTTCCGCAAAAAAATTTTGCAATAACTTTTGCACCCGTTCCAGTATTTGAAATATCTATATTTCCGCCGGATTTTTCACATATAATTTTGCATATATAAAGTCCCAGACCAAAATGCGTACTATTGTTATTTTTATCGTCACGGTAAAAAGGTTCTGTTGCAAGTTTTAAAGCCTTATCGGAAAAAACCTTACCATCGTCCTGAACGGAAATTTTCATGAAATTATTTTCTATTAAAATATCAATAATTATTTCGTTTTCTGAATATCTTTCTGCATTTGAAATCATATTTTCGTAAACTTCCATAACAAGTGCGTTATCAATGTATACGAAATTAGAACTGCTTTGAAAATTTAATCTGAATTTTTTGGTTTTGCAGATATATTCTGCACTTCCGGAAAAATTTTCTTTTAATGTATTTGCCGGTATTTCGGAATAATCCGGTATAATATCTTCTAATTTCTGTACTGCACTCATTTTATAGGTATAATTTTCAAGCCGGTTAATTTGTCCGTTCATTTTTGAAAGAATTTCATTAATTTTATTCTGATTGATTTTTTCTGAATATTTTTCCAAAAAATTATTATAACCTTTGAGGACAGTTAAAGGTGTGCGTAAATCATGTGAAAATGCTGAATTTAATCGTTTTCTTTCTTCCAGTAAATGCCACATTTCACGATTATTTTCATCAAGTGTTTTTCTCATATTTTCAAATGCATCACATAGTTTTCCAAGTTCGTTTTTATTTGTGTAGTCAATACAGAAATCAAGCTGATTTTCGGAAATTTTCTGTGATGCATCAAGTAAAATTTCTATAGGTTTCTGAAGTTCACGCTTATAGAAAATCATACCGGTAAGCACTACACAAAAAATAATCCATAAGGGAATAATCAGCATCTGTGCATAGGATATAATAAAATATATTACTCTGTTCTTTTTCTCTGCAACAGGTCTGTCATCAGTAATTATATAGTGCTTGCTGATAATCGTACTGCCGTCATAAGATACTTTATAAGAATCTTTAGGAGGAGCAACTAATCTCACATCGGAATGCTTTTTATTGTACCATTCCTGCAAATCGTTTGTTGCGAATCCTATTAGCATTGAGCCTGCAAAGGATAGTATAAAGCAGATTGGAAAATAAATGCACAGACTCAATTTCAATGATACAAATTTTCTTTTCACTTTATCCATTTGTAGCCAATCCCCCATACAGTCTGAATGTGATATGATTCATCAGCTAATTTTGCCCGTATTCTGCGGATGTGTTCCGCCACTACACTTGCATTTCCGTCGGCATCATATCCCCATATTTTTTCGTAAATTCGTTCCTTGTCGAATACCTGTCCTGTATTCATTGAAAGCATTTCAATTATTTCAATTTCTTTTTTTGCAAAATTAATTTTTTCACCATTTAAAGAAACAGTTTTTGCTGAATAATCTATACTTATTTTTCCAAAAAAGCGTACATTTGAAACAGTATTCCGGCGATATTCCCGACGTATATGTGCGGAAACTCTTGCACCAAGTTCATCAATAGAAAACGGCTTTATTATATAATCGTCGCCCCCGACCGCAAAACCCATTATTTTGTCACGGTCTTCAACTTTTGCAGTAAGAAATAAAATCGGACAGGAAATATATTCACGAATTGTCTTGCATACAGAAAGTCCGTCCATATCCGGCATATTAATATCAAGCAGAATTATATCGGGACTTCGTCCGATTTTTTCAAGTACATCATTTCCGTTTTCTGCTGTAATGACTTCATATCCATTGATTTCAAAATAATCTTTCAGCAGACTTAAAACGTCCGGTTCGTCGTCCGCCACAAGTATTCTATACATTTTCTTCACCTCATGAATATAATAATCTGCAATTATCAACTTTTTATCAATTTTTATAATAATCAAAAAAAATGCCTCCCGATTTTTGTCAGGAGACATTTTAATTTTTTGTTTAAAGAAATTACTTCATAGCCTCTTCAACAGCAACTGCACAAGCAACTGTAGCACCAACCATCGGGTTGTTACCCATACCGATAAGACCCATCATTTCAACGTGAGCAGGTACGGAAGATGAACCGGCAAACTGTGCATCAGAGTGCATACGACCCATAGTGTCTGTCATACCATATGAAGCAGGACCAGCAGCCATATTATCAGGGTGAAGTGTACGTCCTGTACCGCCACCGGAAGCAACTGAGAAGTACTTCTTGCCAGCGTCAGTGCGTTCTTTCTTGTAAGTGCCAGCTACTGGATGCTGGAAACGTGTCGGGTTAGTGGAGTTACCAGTGATAGAAACATCAACATTTTCTTTCCACATGATAGCAACGCCCTCTGTTACGTCATTTGCACCATAGCAGTTAACTTTTGAACGGAGACCATCGGAATAAGCCTTGCGGAAAATTTCCTTAACTTCACCTGTGTGGTAATCCATTTCAGTTTCAACATATGTAAAGCCGTTAATTCTTGCAATAATCTGTGCAGCGTCCTTGCCGAGACCGTTAAGAATAACGCGGAGTGGCTTCTGACGTACCTTGTTAGCCTTTTCAGCAATACCGATAGCACCTTCTGCGGCTGCGAAAGATTCGTGACCTGCCAGGAAAGCAAAGCA
>CAMWQI010000285.1 GCA_947176345.1 uncultured Ruminococcus sp. | reverse complement strand
GTTTCAATATGTTGTTTAGCTTGATTCAGGTTTTCCGTATCAAGTTCTTCAATATATTGGTCATGTTTTTTAAAAAAAGACGGTGTTTCGGACGGAGTATCGTCATTGGACGGGTCAGGGTCAACAGGGTCAATATCTTCCATAGGCTCATCACTGATGATATAATCCCAGTTTGCAATTCTGCCGTTCTTGTATCGTCTCTCACGTCTGAGGTAATTCAGAGATTCGAGTTTGTTAAGAGTGTTTGAAATTTTAGTGATACCATCAGGCAGTATCTGAGCGAGTCCACGGATTGAAAAACTCCAGCCGTCTGGGAGTGAGAGCATCGTTACGAGCAGACCACGTTCCGACGAACCGAGGTTGCCGTCACGGAGCAGTTTGTTGTTGATGATTGTGAAGTCACGGGACATTTTCTTGACGAGTTTTGGCATATTAAGTTCCTCCTTGGCAAAGTTAAAATATATAAAAAAAGACGGACAACGTTTCATAAAGGAAACATTGTCCATCCATTGAATTTTTGTCAACAGTGGTGTCTACCAACTTAAAAATAATTTCTACCAAATTATATTCAGTATGGTTTCTACCATTTGTCTACCAAAAATGAACTTTTTTTAATTTTTTAGGTATTCCGAAAAATCGGGAAATTCAGCGTTTCAAGTCTTGTAAGTGGCTATTTTACGCTGATAAATTAATATTGAATAATATCTGTTAATAAAGATTAACACGTCACGTAGCAAACTCAAAATCCACCGGTAGCGATATCGTACGGGTTCAAGTCCCGTCTCCGGCACCATAAAAACAACGTAAAATCGGGCTTTTTAGAAGTTCGCTTTTATTTTTTTGCCCGATTTTTTACCGTTGTTAAATTTGTTTATTTTTTCAAGTTGCTTTCGTCATCATTACTGAATATCTTTGCAATGGTTTCAGCAGATGCGATTTTTGAACTGTATTCGAGGTGACTGTAAAAATCAGCTGTGATATTGAAAGTCGAATGACCAAGCCATTCCTGGATTGCTTTCATGGGTACACCATTGGCAAGCAACAGACTTGCACATGAGTGTCTCAAATCGTGGAATCTGATGTAACGGAGATTATTCTTTGCAATCACAATTTGAAAATGCTGTGAGGTATAATTAGGTGTTATGATTTTGCCGAAACTGTCCCTGCAAACAAAGCCGTCAAATGTATGGTCAAAGTCATCTTTAAGCAGATTGGAGTAATACTGTTCAAGAAAAAATCTCTCTTTCAGCATTGCCTCAATGTGCGGAATAAGCGGAAGTGTCCTGACACTCGCTTTTGTTTTAAGTTCCTCATCAAGAAACAGTTCGTCACCAGTCTCACCCATTCTATAGATGAGTTTTCTGCGAATCGTGATTTTCTTTCTGTCGAAGTCAATACAGTCCCATTTCAGACCGAGTACCTCACTTCTTCTCATTCCGTAATATGCAGCTATATGTACAACCAGTTCGAGCCTGTCGCCCTTGAATGCCTTGAAAAGTTCCGCTAACTCCTCTGCATTGTAGAAATTTGCCTGAAATTTTTTAAGTTTCGGAAGTTCCGTTTTTTCAGACGGATTATTCGGTAACCAGTCCATTTTTACGGCATATTTGAGAGCCTTATGGATATTTGCGTGATAATGCTTGATTGTGTTCGCTGTAAGACCGCTGTTGTATTTGTCGTTGTAGAACTGCTGAATCTGTAAAGCTGTAATTTCGTTCAGCATGAGATTCGGGTATTTTTCGTCAAAATATTCTGTAGTCTTGCGGATAACGTGTGTGTAACTTTCATATGTGGTATCGGAAACTGTAGGTTTAATCGCATCAAGCCAGTATGAGAGAAATTGTGTAAACGCAAACGCCGAACTTTTTGTAGATAATGTGCGGTTGAGAAATTCAGCATTTTTGGTGTTCTTCTGTATTTTTTTCCTCGGCTTTGTAGCCTTGCCTGAACAGTAGTCCTCATAAAACTGAGCAACAAGTTCATTAACTTTTTCGTTGAGAACCTTTTTTGTAGATTTCGACGGCAGACCAGTACCGACCCATCGTCTTTGACGTTTTCCGTTGTCGTCTTTGAAATCAAAGACAACATAGTACTTGTCTCTCTTGACAGAAACAATGTACTTGAAGGGCAGACTTGTTTTCATTTTTTCCTCCTTGTAGAAAAGAGGCAGAACCTGCTGTTGACATTTTTAATTATACCATAACACAACAGACTTTTCAAGTGTTTCTACCAAATTTCTTAAAATTTATTTGAATTTTATAAGCATCATGCATCAACTGACGTATTTATTGTGCGCTTTGCAGAACGTAATTTATAATTGTAATTTTGGCAACCTTGATTTCACGGCTGCATGGAATCCGCTTTAAAATACCGCTGTTCACAAGCTGATACGCCTTATTTCTGCCGATATTCAGCATTTTGCAAATGTCATCTATTCCGACAACCTCCGGGTAACTCCTGAACATCAGGCTGTAAGCCGTATTCACTGAAATTTTATCTGACATAAAAAATCCTTTCCGTTTAACTTCTGTCAAACAAGGAGGCGACACGGCAGATTTTGTCTGCCATGCCGCAGAGGTGTGTGTATTCAGACTACCAGTCTGCCATTCGGAAGTCTGACCTCTAATATACAACACCATTAAGCTAAGGAAAAGATATGAACAAAATGTAAATTTTGCAGAAAAG
>CAMWQI010000284.1 GCA_947176345.1 uncultured Ruminococcus sp. | reverse complement strand
GTTCTGCAATATAACTGAACGTCGAATATATCGATATATCGCCGATACTAAGCATTGCAATGTCATTTTCATAAAGATTTTTACAGATTATTTCTGAAATTTTGTCGTAATTTTCCGATAGGATTTTCTTATCTCTGCTCATAGGAAAGTCCAGATAAATAATTATCTTTCCTGATAAGTCAATTGTTTTTTCAACTATTGATAACGCAAGTGATTTACCTGATGTTCGTGGCACGGCTATAACAGCGGATTTTTCTATTATCCGGACGGCTTTCAGGGTCATTAGTTCGGGGTCGCCAGCCCCGACGCTTACACCATACAATTTTCCCATATCAGACCATACTCCTCAATTTTTCTGAAAAATCGATAAGATTTTCCATTTTCATTGACTCAATGCGGATATTTTCCGGCAGTCCGGTTTCTTTGAGAGCGGTATATATTGCATTTTTCGGAATACCCATTTGTGCCGAAATAGCGTTAGATACGGTCTTCCGTCGTTGTGAAAAACCAGCTTTGACAACCCCGAAAAAGAATTTTTCGCTGTCGGCATCAAGTCTGTTCCGACTGTTCAGGTCAATTCGTATCACAGCCGAATCAACATTAGGGGACGGCATAAAATTTCCCCGTGATACGCCGAAAAGCTGTCTTGCCGTGCCGTAATAATTCACGCCCACCGTGATAGCTCCTGCCTCACGCGTGCCTACTTCGGCACAAAGTCGCTGTCCTGCCTCTTTCTGAACCATGACCGTAACAGATTCAATCGGCAGACGGCTCTCAAGAAGTTTCATTATAACCGGAGACGTTATATAATACGGCAAATTGGCACAAACTGCCACGCGTAAGCCGACAAATTCCTCACTGATTATCTTGTGCAAATCGGCTTTCATAACGTCCTGATTTATAATTTTTACATTGTCAAATTCCGCCAGTGTTTCGGCAAGAACAGGCAATAATCGAGTATCAATTTCAATTGCCGTGACCTTGTCTGCACGCCGTGCAAGTTCTGCCGTAAGAACGCCTATTCCCGTTCCTATTTCAAGTATGCCGAAACCGTGCTGTGCGTTTCCGTTTTCGGCTATTTTAGGACATATTTCAGGATTTATTATAAAGTTTTGTCCAAGATTTTTTGAAAAACTGAACCCATGCTGTGACATTATTTCTTTTATAGTTCCGATATTGGTTAAATTCATTAAAAAATTCTCCTTAAATAGTGTGTCGCTTTTTTTCCGAAAATTCCGCCTGTTTCGCATCATTCAGCTTTTCCATGTCATTTACGAGGTAATCAGCAGAACGATACGCACGTTGAAAATCCGTATCCATAAAATAGCATTTCAGGTCAATAAATTCTCCGTCAATAATAATGTCAAGCTGTTTTATCTGTCTTCCAGAATATTTGCGACTAACATATTTTATATACTCATCTATTTCGTGGCTGGTCATTTCACCGCCGACAATATTTATTTTCATAAGTTATTCTCCTTTCAAGTTTTCAATAACGGCTTCCGCACATTTCATGCCGTCCACCGCCGCTGACATTATACCGCCAGCATAGCCTGCCCCCTCACCACACGGGAAAAGCCCTTTTAGGCTTAAAGACTGGAAATTTTCGTTTCTGTTGACACGCACCGGCGAACTGCTCCGAGTTTCCACACCCGTCAAGACAGCATCTTTATTATTAAAAGATTTTATTTTTTTGCCCATTTCAATTATGCCCAGCCGAAGAGTCTCGCATACAAAATCTGGCAAATATTCCTCCGGACGTGCGAATTTCACCGCCGGACGATAAGACGGCATGACACTGCCGAATTTTTCCGACTGCCTGCCCTCCAGAAAATCCCCGACAAGCGATACCGGTGCAGAATAATCACTACCGCCAGCAATAAAGGCTTTTTCCTCTATTTCACGCTGAAAATGCATTCCGGCAAGCACGTTAGATGCTCCGAAATCCTCCGGTGATATGCCCACAAGCAAGGCACTGTTTGAGTTTTCGGCATCACGTGCAAAACGGCTCATGCCGTTGACGACAAGACGTTTTTCCTCCGATGCCGCCGAAATTACCTCTCCCCCTGGACACATACAGAAAGTATACAGCGTACGTCCGTTTGGCAAATGCTCCGCAAGTTTGTAGTCAGCAGATTTCAGGGCGGAATTTCCGGCAAAATCGCCATACATATCCCTGTCAATATCTTTACGGAGGTGTTCAATTCTAACACCCACAGAAAAATTTTTCGGCGACAAGGAAATATTTTTTTCGTAAAGCATTTCAAAAACATCTCTCGCACTGTGTCCGGTTGCAAGAATTAAGTTATTTGTTTTAATTTCATGCAGATTTTTTCCGTCGGAATAGATTACGGCTGAAATATTGTCATTTTTCGCCTGAAAATCACATAATTTGGCATTAAAAATCACTTCACCGCCAAGCCGTATAATATGTTCACGGATATTTTTTACTACTGTAAATAATTTATCTGTACCGATATGTGCTTTAGCAAGATATTGTATTTCTTCCGGCGCACCATATTCAACAAATTTTTCAAGTATCCAGTCAATTCTTTTGTCTTTTATACCGGTGGTAAGTTTTCCGTCTGAAAAAGTACCAGCACCGCCCTCACCGAACTGCACATTACATTCCGGATTGAGCATACCGCACGAACGGAAATTCTCAACTGCCTTGCTTCGTGCCTCAACGTCCATGCCACGC
>CAMWQI010000283.1 GCA_947176345.1 uncultured Ruminococcus sp. | reverse complement strand
TTGAGGGGCGTGTGTCGAAGGACGTATGGGTTCAAGTCCCATTACTCGCACCATATATGTGGACAGGTGGCTGAGCTGGTCTAAGGCGCACGACTGGAACTCGTGTATACGTTAATAGCGTATCGAGGGTTCGAATCCCTCCCTGTCCGCTGTATAAAGCCGTTTGTGGAACTTTCCACAGACGGTTTTTTTATGCCCTGAAGTTCCTTGTTCATCACTTTGTTCATCAGCTTACAGAATGAGAAAGGAAAGACAGAATGTGACTGAAAAAATTACTGTCTTTCCATTAGTTCTCTTGAATTGTTCATCAGAAATGTTCATCACTTTTTATCTGAAGTAATAGCATTGCTGATTCTCTCTGCCAGCTCTTTTTTTGCACTAATACTGTCAGCATATACTTCTGCTGTAACTGCTGTAGAAGAATGTCCGAGAGCCTGTGAGATAACCTTTATTGGAATATTCAGGTCAACACAAAGAGTAGCATAGCTGTGTCTCAGGTCATGAAAACGCATATCCGGCAAGTCGCAGGCTTTCAGAACTCTTTTAAAAGCGTGATATAACGTCTGTGGTGACAAAATAGTTCCGTCTTCGTTACAGCATATCAAATCATTATTTTCATACATATCTTCGAGACGTTTCTTTTGTCCGTCACACCAGACTTTCTTCAGCCTGATTAAACGTTCCGTTTCCTCTGATATTTCAAGAACACGGTTGCTTTTTTCCGTCTTCAATGATTTCAGACCATAGTAAGATGTTTCTTTTTCTTTCTGTTCATCATAAGTTCTGATGATTGTGACCTGTCTGTTGATAGTCATAGTATGCTTTTCAAAATCTATGTCTGAAAATTTTAGTCCCAGTACTTCTCCACGTCTTAAACCATGAAGACAGGCAAGTTTGATTTCCACTTCATAGCGGTCGTTTTTCAGGTATTCAAAAAGCTTCTGAATCTGTTCCAGTGACAATAAAGTTGCCTTGTAAGGTTTTGATTTCCGAAGCCTTACCTTTGTGCAGGGATTTTCGGCTATCAGTTTGTCATCAACTGCCATGTTCGGAGCTACTTTCAGAACATTGTGTACATATCTGACTGTTTTCGCAGAAAGATTTTTTTCTTCCATTAGGTCATAATAAAATGCCTGAATGGCAGATGGCTTCAAATTAGCGAGCTTTACAGTTCCTATAGCAGGAATAATATGGTGGGTGATATTGATATAATAGCCGTTGATAGAGTTGGGTTCAAGAGTTCTTTTGTGCTGTGAAAACCACTGCTCCAAAAATTCAGTGACAGTTATTCTTGAAACAGGTATTGTCATACCAAGTTTTACTTTGGCTTTGCAGATTTCCAGTTCCTTCGCTGCTTCTTCCTTTGTTTCAAAACTGCCTTTGCGTTTCTGAATACGTTTGCCGTTTTCATCTCTTATGTAGTAATAAAATTCCCATTTGTTTGCTCTTTTATATGGATTTCCTTTTTTGCTTTCCATGATTTTCTCCTATCCGGTTTCTGAATTGTCAAGAAAATCATGCACATTTCTGTGCATGAAAATTATAACATATTTATTTTATAGTGTCAATAGTTATATCCATTGTTTCTGCAAGCCATTTATCAAAGCTTGCTTTTGAGATACGATAGGTTTCACCAATTTTTACAACCCTGAATGGTGGATTATACCTGATGAAGTTATAGGCGGCATTCTTGCTTATACCTAATATTTCCTTAATCTCTGCAACTGTATAAACCTGTTTCATAAATTTCACTTCCTTTCTGATATACATAATGAATGGACAAGCCAGAAAGACTTTTCCATTCACAATATAAATTTATTTATCTAAAAAAATCAAGCTAATATAGAGGCTGATTCACAAGTCCATTCCATGTTTCCATTACCGGAATATTTTGCTGGATGAAACTCTGTCTGGTATAGTATTAACTCAAAAAATCAAGTTCCCATGTATCTTCTTCAGATGGAAGCAGTGAATCAGTAAAGCCCTCAGTATTTTTTTCCTGCTCCGGATTTGGATTGCTGACAGGCTTTGAACTGTTGATAATCCTGCTCCAGTCGGTATCAGTTCCTGCCATTTTCTGTCCCTGCTGTAAGGCGAACGGCTGATATGGCTGATAAGGTTCATAGTTCTGACAGGATTGATAACTCTGCTGATACGGTGTACTGTAATCAGGCTGATAACCATAATCCTGCTGATACGGCGGATAATCCTGCTGTGAAAAATCAGATTTGACAAATTCACTGACAAATCTGTCAAGCGTGTATTCCTCAAAATTAAAACCGCTGTACTGTTCGTCCAGATTTTCCATTATCTGTACAAGTTCATCAATAACCGGAAGATATTTGTTCTTCAAAAATCTCTGCGACAGTTCATTTCCAGTACCGAAGAAAGAGTAATGTTCCGGGTCTTTATAGAAATCAAGCACATCACTGCAAGTTTTCACCATTCGTTCCTGCAACGGTTTCTGACAGTATATTCCCTCAACTGTCCTGCATCTCGACAATGCAACATAAAGCTGTCCGTCAAGGAAAATTTCAGGCGTGAGATTCACTGCATCATATGTCTGCCCCTGAGATTTATGTATGGTGACAGCATAGCCGAGCTTCATAGGAAACTGCGTGACAAAGCCTGTTTCTTCTTTTGCAAACCGGATTTCTTTTTTTATAGTAATCCTATTTTAAAATGGAATATCAAGGATAGCGAAAAACGTAAT
>CAMWQI010000282.1 GCA_947176345.1 uncultured Ruminococcus sp. | reverse complement strand
GAATGACAATATCACACGCCGGAAAAGTCTCCGCCACCGACACCGCTGAAGCATCTCCGGACGCTCCGCCACCGATTATGGCTATATCTGTATACATTATTTCACCTCGTTTTTTATATCCATGATTACTATTTCCGGACGATTATTGAAACGCACCGGTGCTGGCGACACACCTATGCCGGACGTTATAAACATAGTTCCGCCCTCATAGTCAAAAAAACCCTTGTCATAGACTTTTTTTCCGTGAAGTTCCGGAAACCACTGCATACTCACCGAATCTATCATAGCCCCTAAAAATGGCAGTTGTACCATTCCGCCGTGAGTATCCGCACATATTGTCAAATCCGTGCCGAAATCCGCGAATTTTTCATAATTAGGGATATGTGCCATGAGAATACTATAGCATTCCGGATTTATCGAAAAAGCATTATGCAAATTGAAAGTGGGCGAATAATAGACGTTATCTATTCCGAAAAGCTGTATATTATTGTCATTAATATTAATTGTTTCAGTATTATAATTCATAAGGGTTGCACCGGTCTGAACCATTGCATTAATATATGACTGGTCTGTATCGTGGTCGCCTGTGACAAAATAAACCGGATAGCCCGCTGAAATTATATCTTCTGTAAGTTCAACGGGTATCTGCTGTATTTCCTCCGGACTATTCCGCGTGTACATATCTCCCATTATCAGAACTATATCAGGATTTGCTTTTTTCACACGCCTGACAATTTTTCTGTTGCTTATGCCGTGTTCCGTCGAATGCGTATCACTTATCACGGCTATGCGGACAGGATTAGTTATCTTGCCGGAATTGAGTTCAACATGAGTAGTTTTCAGTGTATAATTGTTATACCACCATACCCATATCAGAAAAACTATCACTGCACATATCCGCCGAAAACGTCTGACTTTTTTTCTTTTTGCTGTCCCCATAAAAATTACTCCTTAATATGTACATCAAGTTGACTGAATGGTATTTCTATATTTTCCCTATCAAACGCCGACTTGACATTTTCAATAATGCTATACCGGACGGAATTGTAATTTTCATTTTTTACCCACACAAGAGTAGCAATTTCAACGGAGCTGTCCTTATGTGCGTTCATTCTCACGACGGGCGATGGTTCGTCAAGGGCGTAAGTTTCATTTGCAAGTACATCAAGAATAATAAGCCGTGCCTTTTCATAGTCACCAGAATAGCTTATATCAAATTTCAAATCAATACGGCGGTTCGGACTTTCAGTATAGTTAATAATTTTAGCATCTGAAATTTTTCCGTTAGGAATGAAAACCGTTTTTCCGTCAAAAGTTTTAATCTTTGTATAGAGAATACTTATAGCATCAACTTTTCCCACTGTGCCATCAAGTTCTATAATATCGTCAACAGTGAACGGCTTTGAAAAGAGAATTATGAAGCCACCGCAGAGATTTGAAAGACAATTTTGCAAAGCAAGGCTGACAGCAAGTCCGGCAGCACCGAATATCGTTATTATTGATGACATGGGAACGTTAAGTACCGACAATGCCATAATTATTACAATTACATATAATAGTATTTTTATAAGTGATACCAGAAAACTTTTTGCACCACTGTCAATTGTGGATTTTTTCAGGGCTTTTGCGGAAAGCCGTGCGATAAGTCTTGAAACAAGAATGCCCAATATAAGCACTATAACAGCCGTTATCAACGACGGTATCAAATCTGTAAAATATTTAGCCATTCCCGAAAAAACACTTGAGGCTTTGTTTACCTGTTCCTGTATCGTCTCAACGGCGTTTATCACCGGTTCAGTTGTCGTCCCCGAAAACGACGTGGTTATTTCCTCCATTAATATTCACTTCCCTCCTATATACTATTATATCAGAAAGAAAAAAAATGTCAATCGTAAAACGAATTAGTTAAAAAAATAAAATTTTTATGAAACTATTGATTTTTTTTTCCGGACGTGCTATAATGTATATGATGTCCCGATAGCTCAGTAGGATAGAGCGACTGCCTCCTAAGCAGTAGGTCGGAGGTTCGACTCCTCTTCGGGACGCTTTTTTTATGTTTGCACATGGTAACACTATTTTTTACAAAATTTTCCTCATACCCCTTGACGTTCTGTGCAGAAAGGTGTAAAATATATTTAAGAAACCGGCTTGCCGGAAAATTTGGAGGAATTTAAAATGTCAGAAAAATTTATCGTTGAAACTTCTGCCCGTCACGTCCATGTGACACAGGAACATCTTGAAATCCTGTTCGGTAAGGGTTATGAACTCACAAAGAAAAAAGACCTTTCACAGCCTGGACAGTTTGCCTGTGAAGAAAGAGTAACCGTTGTAGGTCCGAAAAAAGAACTCGCTGGCGTTTCAATTTTAGGTCCTGTCCGTCCTGAAACTCAGGTGGAACTATCCGCTACTGATGCCCGTTCAATCGGTATTTCAGCACCCGTCAAGGAGTCCGGAGATATTGCCGGTTCAGGTGCTTGCAAGCTGATAGGACCAGCAGGTGAAGTTGAAATTTCAGAGGGCGTTATTGTCGCAAAGAGACATATTCACCTTACACCAGCCGACGCAGAAGAACTTGGCGTGACCGACAAACAGGTTGTATGGGTAAAGCTTGAAACTCCCGAAAGAAGTGCTGTTCTTGGTGACGTTGTATGCCGTGTTTCCGAAAAATATGCCCGTGCTATGCACATTGACACAGATGAGTCAAACGCTGTGGGCGCAA
>CAMWQI010000281.1 GCA_947176345.1 uncultured Ruminococcus sp. | reverse complement strand
AAACATTCTGTATCTTCTTCGAGGAGCATTTTTCCGAGATTACCATGACCGAGACCAACTTTTCTCTGGTCTGCAACAGAACCCGGAATACAGAAAGCCTGAAGACCTTCACCGATAGCAGCAGCAGCGTCGGCAGCACGTGTACAGCCTTTCTTGATAGCGATTGCACAGCCTACAGTGTAAGCCCATTTAGCATTCTCAAAACAGATAGGCTGAATACCCTCAACGAGCTTATAAATATCGAGACCTTTTTCCTTGCAGATGTCGGCACATTCTTCAATAGTCTTAATGCCATACTGTTCAAGGACAGCAAGTATCTGCTTTTCTCTTCTCTCATATGATTCAAATAAAGCCATTTTAAAAGTTCCTCCTTATTCTTTTCTCGGGTCAACAATCTTAACGGCATCAGCAACTCTGCCGTACTGTCCCTTAGCCTTTTCGAGAGCTGTATTAGCATCGTCGCCGGCTTTGATGAAGTCCATCATCTTTCCGAAATTAACAAACTGATAGCCAATAATTTCATCGTCTTCATTGAGGGCAATGCCTGTAACATAGCCATCTGTCATTTCGAGGTAGCGAGGACCTTTAGCAAGTGTGCCGTACATTGTGCCGACCTGTGAACGAAGACCCTTACCTAAATCTTCAAGACCTGCACCAATAACAAGACCGTCTTCAGAAAATGCACTCTGTGAACGTCCGTAAACAATCTGGAGGAAGAGTTCTCTCATAGCTGTGTTGATAGCATCGCATACGAGGTCAGTGTTAAGAGCCTCAAGGATAGTTCTGCCAGGGAGGATTTCAGAAGCCATAGCTGCTGAATGTGTCATACCGGAACAGCCGATAGTCTCAACGAGACATTCCTGAATAACTCCCTCTTTAACGTTGAGGGTGAGTTTGCAAGTACCCTGCTGTGGAGCACACCAGCCAATACCGTGTGTGAAACCGGAAATATCCTTGATTTCCTTAGCCTTTACCCACTTAGCTTCTTCCGGAATCGGAGCAGCACCATGAGCAACGCCCTGTTTTACAGGACACATTGTTTCTACTTCATGAGAATAAATCATATAATTACTCCTTTCATATTCAGGATTTTGTAAAAAATCCTGTCGTATGAAATCATTATAACATACTTTTCCGCATAAGTCAAGCAGTTATTTACAAAAACAAGTGACAAATCTATGAACTTTTTATACAGCATTATGTACATAAAAATGCCGTCTGTGATAAATATTATTGACAAACGGCATATATTATGTTAAAATAAAAGACAGGGAGCGGAATCGAACCGCTGTATATCGCTTAGAGGACGAGAGTTTTTCCACTAAACTACCCTGCCTGCCGGCTGAATAACTTGCGTATCTGTCGTGGGAGGACAGGCGTTAAGTTTACCGACAATTTAATTATACCATAAAAAATATCGTATGTCAATACGGAAAGGAAATTATTATGAGTTTTTTTGCAGAATTTCTTAAATTTATTACCGAAAACGCAAAAAATCCAGAGATACCGGACAAAAAAGAAATCAGTATGACTAATAAAAAAAGCATGACTAAAAATCAGGCTGAAAATATAGGCTTTAAGGTGTGGGAAGCACGTGACCCTAACGGAAAAGCCTGTTATGAAATTTTAAAATACTATGGCGTTGAAACAGATGTTACATTCCCTGAATATATAGATAACTTGCCAGTACGTATAATAGGAACGAATATATTTGAACGCAAAAATCCCGATACTGAAAAATGGGAAAATCACTGGATAGAAACTGTCCGTATTCCGAAAACTGTTATACTTATAAAAGATTATGCTTTTCAGGACTGCAAAACCCTCCGGAATGTCTATTTTGACGGAAATATTCCAGAAATACAGCCGTTAGCATTTCAACGTTGTGTAAATCTTAAAAATCCGCCGGCATTTCAGAAACGCATAACTGCCCCATGGCTTAATCCTGAAAATTTTGACAGAAAATCTCCGCCGAAATTTGAGACGGAAATAATCAATAACAAATTCGTCCGGATTAAAAAAATAATAAGCTGTCGTGAGGAGATAGTTATTCCGGAAAAAATAAACGGTCTGCCTGTTGTTGAGGTAAAAGGTGGCGTACCTGAACATCGTGACGAAAGACGGCGTAACTGGGGAAATCATACTTTAAAGAAACTATCTTTTCCGGACAGCGTGGTGAAAATATACAAAGAAGCATTCATGAAATGCTGGGGGCTTGAATACCTGAAACTTCCAGATAATAAAATCCTTGAATTAGGAAAGGACAGCTTTTGGAACTGCGAAAAATTACGCCTTGAAAACGTAATGTTTCCGAAAGGCAAGGACTATGGGGATTTCATGGGTGCATTTAATTCATGCGATTTGCTTAAAGCCGATTATTACAGAAAAAAACGTGCCGAACACAATAAAAGAAAAGATGTATTTGTACAGAACGGCGAATTTTCTTTAAACCGTGCAATGCGTGAATTTAAAAATATTATGATAAATGATTATGCGAAAATCAGATTTGATTATTTAAATTTTTATTACAATTCAAATATTATCTTTAATTATGATGAAAATTTCTCATTTTTCCTTTTGATGTCTCTCAAGAAGATTAAGATTTGGTTTTATCTTGATCAATAATTTTTCTAGCTGAAGAAAGCTGGAACTCAATTCAAGATGAGTCAACTGACAAAAGGTAAGTGCAGTACCTACACCCACAACTTGTGTACATCACCCTTCTTGGCCACACGGGTCACAGC
>CAMWQI010000280.1 GCA_947176345.1 uncultured Ruminococcus sp. | reverse complement strand
TAGTAAAATATATATGTATGGATTTTATAAAAAAATTGCTTACGTAAAGGAGAAATTTATCATGATTAAAAAAATTGCTGTACTCACCAGCGGTGGCGATGCCCCTGGCATGAACGCTGCTGTGAGAGCCGTTGTAAGAACTGCTATCAGTAAGGGAATGGAAGTTTACGGTGTACGCAGAGGTTATGTCGGTCTGCTTACTGGTGATATTTTCCAGATGGACGAAAGAAGTGTTACCGATATTATCCATAGAGGCGGAACTATCCTCTATACTGCAAGATGCCGTGAGTTTAGAACAGATGAGGGTGTTTCCAAAGCTAAGGCAAAGTGCGACGAACTCGGCATTGAGGGTCTTGTTGTTATCGGCGGTGACGGCTCATTCCGTGGTGCTGCTGACCTTTCTGCTAAGGGTATGCTTTGCATAGGAATACCTGGAACTATTGACAATGACATAGCTTGCACAGACTATACAATAGGTTTTGATACCGCTATGAATACCGCTATGGAACTCGTTGACAAGCTCCGCGATACTTCACAGTCACACGACAGAATTTCAGTCGTTGAGGTTATGGGTAGAGGTGCTGGTCATATTGCCGTAAATACTGGTATTGCCTGCGGTGCTACCGATATTATTACACAGGAAGTACCTTATGACCTTAACACTATTGCTAATACAATGCTTGAAAAGAAAGCCAAAGGCAAGGAAAACTTTGTTGTTATCGTTGCTGAAGGCATTGGTCATTCACAGGAAATCGCTAAAGAACTTGAACTTAGAACAGGCATTGAGGCACGTGCTACTATTCTCGGACATGTTCAGCGTGGTGGTAATCCTACCCTCCGCGATAGAGTTGAGGCTACAAGAATGGGTAACTATGCCGTTGAGTTACTTGAACAGGGCGTAGGCAATCGCGTTGTAGCTCTCAAGGATAATCACCTTGTTGATTATGATATTCAGGAAGCACTCTCAATGAAAAAACCCTATGACGAAAAACTTCACCGCATGGCTGAAACAATTGCATTCTAAAAAAACAAACCGCTTGCTTTTTCAGCAGGCGGTTTTCAGTTGAAAAAGTGGGTTCGGAACTTAAAATTCACTTATGATTTTTTTCGGTGAACTATCCGTCGAATAGCACCAATATGAAATTTTTCCATCTTTAATGTAATATTTCATAGGTTTTTCGGTTGCACAGTCCTCACAGGTATCAACAATTATCAGCTTGACTTTCATTTTTTCCGGAATAATCGCCTTTATATAGACACTTACAGACTGTCCGGCTTTAATATCTTCACGCGGTTCAGCAAGTCCGGCGAGATTAGGAGTAAGCTCCACGAAAATCCCATAGTCCTCTACAGAACGAACTATGCCGGAAACTGTCTCTCCAGCCTCAAAGTGCGAGGAATTTTCTTCCCACGTACCGAGTAATTCTTTATGAGTAAGAAAAATTCTGTCGCCCTCACGGGATTTTACAATGGCATGAATAAAATCACCATTCCGGAAACGGTCAGATGGGTGTGAAATTCTTGAAACTGAAATTGCATCTATTGGAATAAGCGACGGTATACCGCATCCGATGTCAACGAAACAACCAAACTGTTCAAGGTGAGTAATACGTGCATCAATGATTTCACCAGCTGAAAGTTTATTTATGTAATTGACAATGCATTCTTCCTGTGCGGATTTTCTTGAAAGATTTATATTTCTGCCGTCAATGCTCGTTACCTTAAAGCAGACAATTTTATTTACTCTTGATATAAGGGCAATATCACGGGTTGAACCGTCCTCAATACCCACAGCCCCTTCAGTGCGTGGAATAACGCCCTTACCGCACGGCAGGTCAATAATAAGGTTATGTGAGCTGTCGCATACAGAAACTCTTGCTTCAAGGATAATGCCTTTTTCCATAGCCTCGTTAAGACCCTCGACTGATGAAATATATCTTTGATTTTCGGCTGTCCTGAAAAGACTGCCCTCTGGTTTGTAATTCATGTTTTACCTCCGTAAATATAAACAAAAAATTTAATAACTGAATAATAAATGTTTATGTTTATTTTTTTTGTTTTATGACAGTGTGTGATTTTTTCGTGGAGGAACATAAAAAAATGTTCCTCCGAAAAAGTTTTATCTCGACATTCTCTCCCTTATATTGAGACCGCCCATGGCATTCAGGACGGATTTTACATTTTCTGTCTGTTCGTCCTCACACATTATATAAGCAGTTGTATTGCGTCGTCGTTCAGGTTCAGGGATAACATCTTCCGTTGCCGGATATTCCATCACAGCAGTGCAGTAATTATAGCTTGTCACGGCGGTGGGAAGCAAAGTCCATACAGTGCCGTTCCTTAATTTAACAGCCTCATCGGACGCTTTATTATATACCATGTTTGCAGAACGGACGGGAACGCTTTCACGTACCCTGTGAATAGCTGTTTCGGCAAGTTCAGGCGTTTCAAATTCTGCTGAAATCCTTGTAATCATAATAACATTTTCCTTTCTGTTTGTCAACTTTTTATTATTTTTACACAAAATCAAAAAAATATTCTCAAGGTATTGATTTGGAAAAGATTTTGAGTTATAATAAAAAATATACGATTTTTTTAAAAGGCGGTGCGTATCATGGACATAAGAGTGGGTGATATTCTCACTATGAAAAAAAATCACCCGTGCGGTGCTAATGAAATGTACGTTATACGTTCAGGAATGGATTTCAGGTTAAGATGCGTGAAATGTTCAAGGGAATTTCTTGTAGCACGGAATAAAATAGAAA
>CAMWQI010000279.1 GCA_947176345.1 uncultured Ruminococcus sp. | reverse complement strand
GACGGCATATGTAAATGGTATCGGATTATAACTTAGTTTTAATCCGCACCAGTTTTCAGTCAAGAAAATCTTTTACTTTTTTGCTTCTGCTCGGGTGGCGGAGTTTGCGGAGTGCCTTTGCCTCAATCTGCCTGATACGCTCCCGTGTGACATCAAAACGCTGTCCCACTTCCTCAAGAGTACGTGTTTTTCCGTCGTCAAGACCGAAACGGAGTTTAAGGACTTTAGCTTCACGGTCGGTAAGAGTAGCAAGGACTTCGTTAAGCTGTTCCTTAAGGAGAGTATGAGATGCAGCCTCAGCCGGAGCAGGTGCGTCGTCGTCAGGGATAAAGTCGCCGAGATGGCTGTCTTCTTCCTCACCTATAGGCGTTTCCAGTGAAACGGGGTCTTGTGCCACACGCATTATTTCGCGTACTTTGTCAACGTGCATATTAAGCCTTTCGGCGATTTCTTCAGGGGAGGGGTCATGACCGTTTTCGTGCAGTAACTGGCTGGAGATTTTCTTTACTTTTGTTATAGTCTCAACCATATGAACAGGTATTCTGATAGTACGTGCCTGGTCGGCAATGGCACGGGTTATAGCCTGTCTAATCCACCATGTAGCATATGTTGAAAATTTAAAGCCTTTTGTATAGTCAAATTTTTCAACTGCTTTTATAAGACCTAAATTTCCCTCCTGAATTAAGTCAAGAAACTGCATTCCTCTGCCGACGTACTTTTTAGCAATGGAAACAACAAGACGGAGGTTAGCTTCTGAAAGTCTTTTTTTGGCATAAGGGTCGCCTTTCTGCATACGCTGTGCAAGTTCGATTTCTTCTTCTGTGGTAAGGAGCGGAACACGACCGATTTCTTTCAGGTATATTTTTACAGGGTCGTCAATAGCTATTCCCTCTGTTGAAAGTGCCATTTCTAAGTCGTCGGTCATAGCGGAGTCCATGCCTATTTTTATATCAGAATCAAGATTGACATCATCGACGATTTCGATATTGAGACTTTCGCAGTTATCATAGAAAGTATTAAGCTGGTCAACGTCAAAATCGAGTTCTTCGAGTGCATCAGTGATTTCCTTTGTTGTAAGTTTACCTGTAGTTCTGCCTTTTTCCATAAGAGCATCAATGGTAGTTTTTTTGTTTTCCATAGAAATACCTCCTGTTTTTTATGTAAATCCGGAATTTATAGATTAGCCGGAAAACCGGCGGAATCACTTAATTATTTATTATTCAAACATTTTTAACAAATCTTCATTGCTTATTTCACCGTTCTGAAAATCAACAGGCTGTTTTTTCAGAACATCTGCACATTCTGCTATAACCTGCATATCAATGTCAACTTTATCTTTTCTTGCGGTTACAGCACCTATTTTGCCCATTTCTTCGGGTGAAAATTCACCGGCAAGCATAGAGACAGAAAAGTTTCCGTTATTAATCAGCCTGTCGCAAATAGTAGTATATAGCTTTTTGTTGAAATACGTCCTGAAATATTCTGGCGTGATTAATTTGTATACTTCCGGAAATTCCTCCGGTCTTCTTATTATAAAGCATAAAATATATTCTTCTGCCTCCGTGAACTTCGTTTTTGACTGCTGATTATTTTTTGCCGGATTAATTGTATTTGATTTGGTCTCATTCCATTCTGTTTTTTCATGTTTTCTGTATGAATTTTCAATGATTTTATTTATATGTATTTTCAGCACATCAGCCGGAATATCGCATTTTTTTGAAGTACGGGAAATATATATTTCACGTTCCGGCATTGACTTTATATCAGCAAGAATATAAGTAGTTCTTTTAATCAGTTCAGCTTTTCCGGATTCAGTCGAGAGGTCAAGACCATTTTCACAGTTATCAAGCATGAAATTTATCGAGTCAGCAGAATTATTTATCAGTAGATTAAAACGGTCATGACCGAATTTTTTTATAAATTCGTCGGGGTCTTTTGCCCCCTCCATTCGCAGAACACGGGTACGGACACCCACTTTTTCAAATAGATTTATAGCTTTCCGTGTGGCTGTTTGACCGGCATTGTCGCTGTCGTAAGCAATAATTACCTCATCGGCGTAATGGCTGATAATCCGCGACTGTTCGGGTGTAATAGCCGTACCGAGAGTAGCAACGGCATTTTCAAAGCCAGCCTGATTGACGGCTATAACGTCCATGTAGCCTTCGCACAGAATAATTCTCTTGTCCTTTGAATTTTTTGCGAAATTCAGGGAAAAAAGATTACTTCCCTTATTAAATACAAGAGTTTCAGCGGTATTAAGATACTTCGGTTTTGAGTCGTCAAGGATACGACCACCGAAACCGATAACATTCTTGCGGACATCAATTATAGGGAACATTACACGCTTCACGAATTTATCATGAAGATTTCCGGTTTTTTCCGATATACTGCCAAGTCCGGCAGAAACTATCTCATCGTCGGAATATCCCTTTGATTTAAGAAATCTAATAAGATTAGTCCAGTTGTCCGGAGCATAGCCAAGACCATATTTCTTTATAGTTTGCGGAGCTATACTCCTTTGCCGAAAATATTCAAAGCCCGTCCGGTCGTTTCCGCTAATCAGGTTATTATAGAAAAAATTGGCGGAAATCCGATTCATTTCGTATATACGGGTTTTAAGCTGAGATTTTTGCGGATTTCCGGAAAAAGCAGGCATTTCCAGTCCGGAACGCTGTGCAAGTAATTTAAGCGTTTCCACAAAATCGAGGTTTTCGATTTTCATAGTAAAAGTTATCATGTCACCACCAGCACCGCAACCGAAACAGTAAAAAG
>CAMWQI010000278.1 GCA_947176345.1 uncultured Ruminococcus sp. | reverse complement strand
GAATACATATAATAAAATTAAATAGATATAACTAATTGTAATATAACACGCCAAACGCAAAAAAGTCACACGCGAAATACAAAAAATTTTTAAAAAAGTTCGTCTTTTTGGTGTCCGAAAATCACTATTATATATACACCACTAAGAAAGGTCGAAAAATTCAATGAAAAAAAAATTACTCATAGTTATTTCGCTGCTGCTCGTGCTGAACGCTTTTTCATGTGAGCGGAAATCAGAAGTAAATTCGGTTGAGAACGTCCCCGAAAATCCCACCGAACCCCCGTCGATAAGCCTTGCGACGTTCTACAATCCATCGAAAACCGAAAAAAATCTGATAAGTAAAATGTCTGAACAAAATATCGATGTCGATATCCGGTTTTATGCGTCCAGCGATACCAGTGATGCATCGGAAATGCTCAATCTGGACATGATTTCGGGTGACTGTCCGGACGTTTTGCACATTCCGGCTCAGGACATGAAAATCTGCGTAAAATCGGGCTATATGACGGATTTGTATCCGCTTCTTGAGAGTTCGCCGACCCTCAAAAAAGCCGATTTTTTGCCGAATGTCATCGCCGGTCTGGACGTTGACGGAAAACTTCCGGCTATTTGCGATGGTTTCATTTTATCGACTGCCGTCGCAAAAACGGAAATTGTCGGAAATGATGCGGAAAACTGGTTGCCGGAACAGGCACTTGACCTGTTCAAAACCACGCCGGCGGACACCAATTTCCTGAAAAATTCCCCGCGCCCCTCCGACGTGTCCTACTACCTCACGGAATGCCTTGCGGTTGAGGCGGTCGAGGCGTGCGATTTCGGTGGGGAATACCGGAAAATGCTTGATTTTATCGCGGAAACCCCCGAAATTACGGGAAATGAGATGACGGAATATTCCGAAAACGGCATAATTGACGAAGTCACGATTTTTGGCATAGATAGCTCTATAAGTTCGCAGATTTTCGCCGGTTTTCAGGGAAAAGACGTGACTTTTGTGGGCTATCCGTCCGAAAACGGAAAAGGTTATCTCACCGAAGCAAATACTATGTTCGGCATTCCCGAAATCAGTCCGAACAAAGATACGGCTCTTGAGTTAATTAGCCTTATGATGACCGATATTTCGGCAAATTCTTATCTTAGAATTGGCGTTCCGGCGTTGGAGAAACGCATTCAGGACGACCTGAAAGTGAGTAAATATACGCAGACTTCAATAAATTGCCCCGTCAATATTGGTGATGAGGAAGTGCAGATGCCGGAGGAAAAAATTCAGCAGGTTCTGGACTACATCAGAAATATCGACTTTGACCCCTATCAGGCAAATGCAGAAATTTCCTCTATAATTCAGCAAGAATTTTGGAAATTCCTCAACAATGAAATCACCGCACAGGAGTGCTCCGACACCCTCAATAACCGGATTTCGCTTTATCTGAGCGAAACAAACTGATGTTTTCCCTCACCAATCAGGTGGGGGATTTTTTTGTTAAAAATTTTCATTTTCGGGAAAATATTCATAAATTGTTTACAATTCAGGTATTGACAAAACCGAAAAAACACAGTACAATGTACTATGAAGGGAGTTGAGAATATGGCATTTTCAATTAGACTTACCGAAAACGAAAAAAAATTAGCCGATAGTTATGCGAAACTCCACTCTTTGTCGCTTGGTGAGGCTTTTAAACAGGCTTTGTTCGAAAAAATTGAGGAAGAATATGACATTGCCGTATTTGATGAGGCATACAAGGAGTATCAGGACAGCAAGGAAAGCCGTCCGATTGATGAGCTTTGGCAGGAGCTTGATATATGAAATATACCGTGAAAACTACGCCACGTTTCGACAAAGAGTTCAGGAAGCTTGACAAGTACACTATGAAAATGATTAAATCATGGATTAACAAAAATCTTGTCGGTTGCGAAAATCCGCGTATACACGGCAAAGGACTTACTTCAAACAGGAGCGGACAGTGGCGTTATCGCATTGGCGACTATCGTCTCATCTGCTCCATTGAAGAAAATGAATTGATTATACTTGCCTTGTCGATTGGACACAGGCGTGATGTTTATGATTAAATGTTCGTTTTATTTGAGCAAAGTAAGCTGATATTTTCCCCCATCAGTCGGTGGAGGAAGTTTTTTTAGCAAAAATTATTCGTATAATTTATATTATACGATAGTTTCTGTTCAATTTAACGACACCCACGAAGAATTTTCCACTATATCGATAAAAAACGACTTCAGCAGACTAATTTTATTCGTATAATTTATATTATAAGTATATAGTTTGGTTATTCAAAAAGAGGCATTTCCTTAAATAATAACAGGCGCGACACGAAAAAAAATCGAAGAAAATTATTCGTATAATATAACTTATAAGAATATAATTTTGAATATTCAGAAAAAAGAATTATCAAATCTTCTAATTTTTTGCGTTTCTGCACAAAGAAAGACTTTCTTTTTTGTGCAAAGTATAAATTTCCGGACACTCCCCTGAATGCACCAAATCAAATAATCTGAACTAAAATTATTCGTATAATTTTTATTATACGATAATTTTAGTTTAACCTCATCTGCGGATAATTTCCTAATATATTGGCAAAAAGACTTCAACGCACGAATTTTATTCGTATAATTTATATTATACATATATATTTTGCTTATTCAACATAAGCGTTCCGCCCCTTGAATAACCGGATTTCGCTTTATTTGAGCGAAACAGGCTGACAGCTCTCCCACCGGTCAGGTGTGAGAATTTTTTTAATAAAAAATATTATTATAATATAA
>CAMWQI010000277.1 GCA_947176345.1 uncultured Ruminococcus sp. | reverse complement strand
TGATATTACAGCGGTGCAGAAAAACTTTCCCGACTGCGCGGCAGCGAATGTGAGATTATCTGAGGAATTTCAACGCCTGTCTATTTCTGTGCAAAAATCGGCAGAAAATGGGAAAATATGAAATTTATCAGTCTGCACGGCACGGAAAATAATATAACAATCAATGTTCTTCAGAACGAACTATGCTTTTTTCTTCTGGGCGGAATAAATATGGTTAGCGACGTATGCACAAAGCTGTGGAATTATAATATTCGTGATGTAAATATTTTTGTGGGCGAAAATTTAGGCTACGAAAACGAAAAAATCACGCATGGAACTGTAAAGGAAATGATGTGTTATCAGGCTGAAAATCTTAGTGTCATTATAGTTGAAAATAAAAATTATATGAAATATATTCCCTCGGGAATACCGGACAGCGAATTTATCAGGGAGGATATTCCGATGACAAAGGCTGAAATACGCGCGCTTGCCGTTTCTCGCCTTAATATAGGAAAAAACAACATCTGCTGGGATATAGGTTGTGGCACGGGTTCTATTTCTGTGGAAATGGCTATGAGGTGTCCGGACGGTAAAGTTTATTCATTTGACAAGAAAAAACAGGCGGTTGACCTTACACGTCAGAATGCACGAAAATTTTCGTGTGATAATATTCATGCACAATGCATGACATTTCCGGACGATATACCGGCAAATATGCCCGTTCCGGACTGTGCGTTCATAGGGGGAACTTCCGGAAAAATGCATGAAACGGTTGATTTTATACTGAAAAAAAATCCGTCTGCGATGATAGTTGCAACGGCTGTATCTTTGGAAACCATCAGTGAGTGTCTGAATTTTTCCGGTGCGGAGATTACACAGATTTCTGTAGCAAGAACCCGAAAAATCGGCAATCATACAATGATGTCGGCGGAAAATCCCGTCTTTATAGTGAGGCTGAAATCATGCGGAGAATAATTATTGCCGGTACACATAGCGGTTGCGGAAAAACAACAATAACCTGTGCCGTGCTGTCGGCATTGTCGGCACGGGGTCTGAAAGTCTCATCGTTTAAATGTGGCTGTGATTACATTGACCCAATGTTCCATGAACAGATATTAGGCGTAAAATCACATAATCTGGACAGTTTTTTCTGTGACGGCAACACCGTGAAAAATATACTTTATGAAAACGGAAAAAATAACGATATATCGGTGATTGAGGGCGTTATGGGATTCTATGACGGTGTGAATGGTTCAGGCTCTGCACATTCTGTTTCAGAAATGACGGAAACACCGGTTGTTCTCGTTGTTGACAGCAAGGGAATGAGCAACTCAATGGGGGCGATAATCAGCGGTTTTCTGCACTATAAACCGAACCGCATAGCCGGAATTATTTTTAATCGTCTTCCGGAAAAACTCGTACCACTTGCGGAAAAAATCTGTCATGAACTCAGTACGGAATATTTAGGGCGTATGCCGGTACATGAATATAAAATAGAAAGTCGTCGTTTAGGATTGGTCACAGCGGAGGAAATTCCAGATATAAAGGAAAAAATCCAGTTTACCGGAGAACTTGCCGAAAAAAATATTCTGCTTGACAGAATAATTGAAATTGCAGATAATGCATTTCCGGAATATAAAAAAATTGAAATAAAAAAAATCGGAAATCCGGTCATAGCGGTTGCAAGGGACAAGGCATTCTGCTTCATATATCGCGATAATATCACTATTCTAAAAAAAATGGGCTGTAAAATAGAATATTTTTCGCCTATGAATGACGAAAAAATTCCCGAAAATGCCGACGGGCTTATTCTGTATGGGGGCTATCCTGAACTTAATATGGAAAAACTTTCCAGAAACACCTCAATGATTAAATCAATTAAAAAAAGTATTGACAGCGGTATTCCGGTTATTGCAGAGTGCGGAGGTTTTATGTATCTGCATGATTTTATAGCGGATTATTCTATGGTGGGAGTTATAAGCGGTCATGCCTATAAAACCGATAAATTGCAACGTTTCGGCTATATTAGGCTGAAAGCAGATAGTGACAGTCTGCTTTTCAGGGAGGGCGAAAAAATTCCGGCACATGAATTTCACTACTGGGACAGTACAAATAATGGCAATGACCTCACTGCTGAAAAAAATGACGGCAGGTCATGGAATTGTGCAATATGTACAAAAAATATGTATGCTGGATTTCCGCATATATATTTTTATTCAGATATTAAAATGGCTGAACGTTTTGTTAAAGCGTGTACAGAATACGGAGGAAAAAATGAAAAGAATACTTAACATAAAACCACCGGACAGATTTTCAGCGGAACTCTCAAAAAAACAGTGGGACAGCATAGCTAAACCATTGGGAAGTTTCGGTCTGCTTGAAGATTTCATACAGAAAATAGCTTCAATTCAAGGAACGCCTAATGTGGACATTTCAAAGCGCGCTGTAGTAGTCATGTGTGCCGATAACGGCGTTGTGTGTGAGGGCGTGACTCAGACAGGAAGTGAAGTGACGGCAATAAGTGCGTGTGCAATAGCGGAGGGGCGGTCAAATATAAACGCCCTTGCTAATGCCTATGGTGTGGACGTGATGGCGGTTGATATAGGCATAAAAACCGACGTGAAAAGCCCGTTTCTGATAAACAGAAAAATAACACGCGGAACACAAAATATTGCCGAAAAACCAGCTATGACCACCGCACAAGCGGAACAGGCTATTTGTGCCGGAATGGATATAGTCCGTGACCTTAAAAATCAAGGCGTTAAAATAATAGTCACTGGCGAAATGGGCATTGGAAACACCACTACTACAA
>CAMWQI010000276.1 GCA_947176345.1 uncultured Ruminococcus sp. | reverse complement strand
AAATAGAATAATTCTTCTTCATAAAATATAAGGGCGGAAAAGCACAGTAAACAAAGTATCTTGCTCTTCCTTTTTTCTTGATTTGATTATTTACACTGTTGAGCGTTGTTCCGTATGTACTACTGCCGATAATGTATTCTGAAATTTTTTTCAATTCAGGTGTTTTCTTGCCGTTTCCAAACCACATTTCATATAAATCAGTCATTTCGTTCCTGAAATCCAATAATTGCAGTTTTTTAAGTTTACAATTCAGACTTTTTTTATCCAATTTTTCATAAATGCTGTTATTCATAACATAAACGTCCATAACCGAACGAATACCGTTTCCGCCGTTTGAATAGTGCTTATAAAAGTGAGCCAGAGTGTAAATATAAAATTCTTCATCTGTCATTTTATATGCAAACTCAAAACCGTCAATTTTTTCAGCTTTAATAAAAACGTCCTTATAATATTGGCAGAAATGATTTGCTGAAATATCAGAAAAAAGCTGTCTGTGGATTTCAATATTCATAACCGGAGCTTTGAAATATACATCATGATGAGATTTTTCTTTACTTTCACACGCATATCCAAGTGCGAGCATTATATTTCCTGCTTTATCTTCATTTTCAGTATCTATTAAAATGTCAATATCAGACATTGTTCTGAAATCAGATTTAGGGTACATTTTTTTCAGAAAAATCCCTTTAACGGGCATACAGCGTATTTGTTCTTTATCAAAAGCCTCAATAATTTTTTTGTATTCATTTTTTTGTGTAATATCCTTGACAATCGCCTTATTTTTCAGTTCAGTCCATTTTTTCCAAAGCTCTGTTTCGGGTTTTGATTTCAGTTTTTCAACGCTGTACCAAATCATATTTGCTATCATATGCTTGTTTGCCAAAGAAAAAATTTTACTCCATGATAGATTTTCAGGCTTTTCTTTTGGCTGTTCATTCTTTAAAGCACATTTTAACAGGTGAATGACATATTTATCAGTTGTCATAATTCCTCCGTATTTTTAAATTCAATAATTTTATCGCATATATTCAGAACTGCTTTTCTGTGAGTAATAATAATTACTGTTTTATCAGTCATTTTTCTCAGATTATTTAAAAGTCTTTGTTCTGTCAGTTCATCAAGAGCAGATGTGGATTCGTCCAGAAGCAAAACAGGTGCATCAGAATAAACAGCTCTCGCCACAGCAATTCTTTGTATCTGACCTTCTGAAAGTCCTGCACCATTTTCACCAAGTAACGTATTATAGCCATTATCAAGATGTTCTATAAATTCGTTGGCACAGGCAATTTCACAGCTTTTTTTCACTTTTTCCATATCCAACGGCATATCACTCATAAAGCTTACCGCTTCTGCAATAGTTCCCGACATCAGAAAATTTCCCTGCGGAACATATGCAAACATTGAACGCTCAGAGCCTGTTACGGCAATTTTTTTATTATCATTTGTAATAAAATTTATTTTGCCCTTGTCAATATCATATATGGAAATAAGAAGTTTTAACAGGGTGCTTTTTCCGATTCCTGATTGTCCCATAATTGCGGTAAAACTGCCGTCAGTGTTACGTAAGAAATTCTTCCGTAAAGTATTCCCGTACCGCACCAGATAAGTTCGAAAAAATATCCGCCGTTCACAGTCAGTTAAAAATATGGATTGCCGAAGATAAAGAGGGTAAGATCACTTGCAAAAACGCTGAAAAAGTAGTAAAATATTCACAGGAAGATATTATAAAAGCAGCAGAATATTGCAGTGGAAACACCTCAATCGGAAAAATAAGTGCAAAACATGGTGTGCCAATTCATCAGATATATGAATGTTCGTCTGTTCTGCTTGACAAGGAGTATGAAAATACAATGCAGAAAGCGAATCGAGAAACAGCTGACATTACAGCAACTGACTATGAAAGTATTGAAAAAATAATTCAAGAAAAGAAACAGCTCGAAGAAGAAAGAAAAGTTCTACAGCAGGAAATAGAGCAGCTTCGAATGGAACGAGATGCACTTGAAATGGCAGGTAAACTATTAAAAAAATACACGGGCATCAGTCTTAAAGAAATGAATAATAGAGACAAGGCGATAGTGATTGATGCCCTGAACAGTAGATATTCGCTTAATAAGCTACTTGAATTGTTTGATATTGCAAAAAGCAGTTATTTTTATCAGCTTAGTGCAATAAAGAAACCGGACAAAAATGATTGCATCAGAGAAGAAATAAAGACGATATTTGAGAAAAGTAAGAAAAGATATGGTTATCGCAGAATACACGGTGTTCTTAAAAATAAGGGAATTGTGATTTCAGAAAAAACAATTCGCAAAATTATGACTGAAGAACATTTAGTGGTATACAGAAAATCAGCAAAAAAATATTCCTCATATCAAGGTGAAGTAACTCCGGCAGTTGAAAATATTATTAACAGGAATTTTCATTCAGAAGCTCCGAATCAAAAATGGCTCACTGACATCACTGAATTTGCTTTACCATCAGTAAAGGTGTATCTTTCACCAATTATAGATTGTTTTGATGGAATGCCTGTGAGTTGGACTATAGGAATATCGCCCAATGCCGCACTTGTTAATGATATGTTGGATCTGGCTTACTCTACTCTTTCAGACGATGAACATCCTATAGTTCATTCTGATCGTGGAAGCCATTACAGATGGCAGGGCTGGATAGATCGGATGGAGGGTTATCAGCTAACTCGTTCTATGTCAAAGAAAGGATGCTCACCTGATAATTCTGCCTGTGAAGGTTTTTTCGGTATAGTAATCCTATTTTAAAATGGAATATCAAGGATAGCGAAAAACGTAATGAA
>CAMWQI010000275.1 GCA_947176345.1 uncultured Ruminococcus sp. | reverse complement strand
CCTCTACTGGTATCATTTTTATCACCTCTACTACCTATATATCATATCTTTATTGATTTGTCTATAATGGAATTGCTGTAAATTCATCTATAGCCTGTGAAAGAAGTCTCTGAAGAATTTTAATTTTTGTATTCGGCAACTGAATAGAATTGATTCGGTTCAGATATTCTTCGCTGAAAATATCAATTTCCATATGCTTTCCGGATTCAAACAGTTCTTCTATACCATCTGACTGAATAGCTCCCTCAAGAAGTTCTCTGACACGAACATTCATCTGTGATATATCCGGTGCTTCGCCTTTTGTTAGTTTAAATAAAACTGAACGCACTGCACAATAAAAATGAATATAGTCCCTTTCTTTATCAGAAAACTCATCACTTGAACTGCACAGATTAAATGCCTGCTTTAATCTCCTTATTGCTGCCATAAATCTTGTTTCAATTTCGGAAGAAAGCTGAACATATTCCACTGCTCTGTTTATACAGTCAAGTTGTTCCTTTGGACTACCCTCAAAGAAATCCTTATTATTAAAATTATGAAGCATCTGATTAATAACATCCAATTGGTCTTTTACAATATTTATGGACTGTTCTGTTTCTTCAAATTTATCACACTCAAAGTTTGTGTACTTTCTCAAGGCAAGATTCATATTCTTTTTGATACTAATGTAATCAACTATCAAGCCTTTTTCCTTACCCTCACACACTCTGTTTACACGGGAAATAGTCTGAATAAGTGTATGCTGTTGTACCGGTTTATCAATGTATATTGTATCAAGAGCAGGCACGTCAAAGCCAGTAAGCCACATATCAACAACAATTGCAATTCTGAAATTGGAATGAATATTCTTAAACTGCCTGTCAAGTTCTTTTCTATTGTCCTTTGTTCCAAGCATTTCGAAAAGTTCCGGTTCATCATCCTTGTTTCTTGTCATGACAAGTTTTATCATTTCAATAGGTTTAAGTTCTTTCTTTTCCTTTTCAGTCAATTCAATACCATCCGGACATACTTTCTTTTCTGCCCATTCCGGTCTGAGCTCTTTGATTATTTTATAAAAGCGATATGCTATATTTCTGTTTGAACATACAAACATAGCCTTACCTGCAACAGTTGCACCCTCAGCCACACGAGTTTCGTAATGATTTATAAAATCTTCTGCAACTGCTTTAAGTCTGTCCGTATCACCAATTATTACATCAAGCTTCGCAACCGCCTTTTTACTCTCCTCTATCTGATATTCATTAGAGCCTTCTTCTACACACTGGTCATAATAACGCTCAATTTCCTGAATTTTTTCCTGCTTCAGAATGACTTTTGCCGCCCTGCCGTCATAAACAAGATTTACTGTTATTCCATCTTCTACAGATTCTGTCATTGTATGAGCATCTACAACAGCACCAAAAACTTCAATTGTCGCATCAATAGGAGTACCTGTGAAACCCACATATGTGGCATTAGGAAGAGAATCATGCAGATACTTTGCGAATCCATAAGTTTTATGTACATTATCATCAGTAATTTTCATTTTCCGGTCAAGATTAATCTGACTTCTGTGTGCTTCATCTGATATGCAGATTACATTTGAACGCTCTGTAAGCAGTTTTATATCTTCAGAAAATTTCTGAATTGTAGTAAGGTATACACCGCCACTTGTTCTGCCTTGTAATTCTTCACGGAGTTTCTCACGGGATTCTATACTTACAACAGTTTCGTCACCGATATACTTCTTTGATGCCAAAAATTGTTTTGAAAGCTGGTCGTCAAGGTCTGTTCTGTCGGTAATTACAAGAATAGTTGGACTGCGTAAATCTTTGGATTTCATAAGCATTCGGGTAAGGAATAACATAGTATAACTCTTTCCGCAACCTGTAGCACCAAAATATGTACCACCTTTTCCGTCGCCGTCCGGTTTCATGTGTGTCTTGATGTTTTCAAGCAACTTTGTAGCTGCAAAAAACTGCGGATAACGACATACAATCTTCAATTCATTGTCTGAACTGTCAGGAAAATATACAAAGTCTTTAACCACTGAAAGAAGCCTGTTTTTACGGAACAAACCTTTTACCATAGTCAGAAGCGAATTTATTCCGTCAAGTTCGGTGTCTGTAGATTCAATTTTTCGCCATGAATAGAAATAATCATACTTTGAGAAGAAAGAGCCGTATTTATTATTTGCTCCGTCGCTTATTACCACAAAAGCGTTATACTTGAATAATTCGGGAATATCTCTCTTGTATCGTACAGTAAGCTGTGTGTATGCGTCTTTAATTGTAGTATCTTCACGGACTGCACTCTTGAACTCAAATACAACTATCGGAAGCCCGTTTACAAATACTATAGCGTCGGGAATACGCACCTGATTGTTTACGCCCTTAATCTCAAACTGATTTACTATCCTGAAAATATTGTTATCAGGACTTTCAAAGTCGACAAGGTTAATAAACAAGTCTTTCTGTGCCTTATCCTCTCTGTTAAGAATAAAGCCGTCGCACAGCATTTTATAGAAAGTTTTGTTTGCCTCGTATATCGTTCCCGAAATACTGCGTAATTTCATAATAATTCCGTCTGTTTCGCTTTGTGTAATGCCGTCGTCGCTATAACGTTTATCCAGATACTTACACAAATCATCTATTAACAGGACTTCTGAAATATCACGGCTTATATTTTCGCCGTTTGTGTATATATATTCCTCGTCCTGAAAAAGTTCCATTATAGCCATTTCAAGAGAATGCTCGTTAAAATTTGATATACAAATTCCTCCTTTCTGAATTTAAATGAAATTATAATTTAGAGCGTGTCAACATAAACTATTGACAAGAAAAAGAATATATAGTATAATAG
>CAMWQI010000274.1 GCA_947176345.1 uncultured Ruminococcus sp. | reverse complement strand
GAACAACTTGGCGTTGATAAATTGTTCATTGACGAGGCTCACGAGTTTAAAAATTGTGCGAAACGTTCGGCATAAGCTGTAACAGCAATTACAGCGAAAAGTCGCATATAACTGCACTTATAATACAAGAAAAGTTATAGAGAACTTTAATCTCAAAATCAGAGGTGAAATTCCTCTGCCGTACAGAATTAATGCGATAACGGAATGCTAAAACCGTTGCAGTACGAGAGTTGATACTCCACTATGCGTTGCGAATCTGTAAATTTGCATGGTATAAAGCGTGGTAAAGACGTAATCTGAAAACCTAAACCCGAAAGGGCATGGATAATAGATGATGCGGACTTCCGAAATTCATGGCTATTCAATTAAGGAAAGCTGTGCAGCACCGTTAAACTCGGCTGTCGAAAGGCAGAAACAATAAAGAAAATGTATGTGGCTGGTTTTTCTGCATACGTCCCGAACGGTTGAAATACCGTCGGGGACTTTGAGGAACTGTAATTCAAATCAAGGTCAGATTCTTTCGGTGTAAGGCAGCAGCCTAAAGATTTCAAAAAAGGATAGAGATTAAGGAACGTTTGAGAGCCTGTTATCAGAGCTTTACAGAGCGATGAAGATTTCAGGCAGTCAGCCGTCCCATAGTAGTCTGAGAACGGGAGAGCCGTTCACACGGAGCTGAAATGTTTCACGGCGAAGGGGACGAGTCAGGTTAATTATAAATTTCACAAAAATGAGAACAAATAACTCCCTGAAATATCGGGTGACGAACTATGAGGTGATACCTTATGCACTTAAACGTCATGTTCTCAAATGAAACAGACTTGAAAAATTTTCAGGACTTTTTATATCAGAAAAGTTCTGAAGGAAAAACTTTTACGGGCTTGCTCGAATCAATGTTGCATGAAGTGACGATTGTGACAGCAGTCCACAGCATAAAATCCAACAAAGGCAGTAAAACTGCCGGAGTTGACAAAATCAGTATTGACAGATATTTACAGATGCCGAAAGGCGAATTAATTGCACTTATTCAGGAAAAACTCAGAAATTACAAACCAAAACCTGCAAAGCGTGTATATATCCCGAAAAATAACGGTAAAACACGTCCACTCGGAATCCCAACAATGCTTGACAGAATTATACAGGAATGTGTGAAACTGATTTTAGAGCCGATTTGCGAGGCTAAATTCTATCCGCATAGCTACGGCTTTCGTCCGTACAGAGCGCAGAAACATGCAGTCCGTGACATTGTGAATGTGATAAATTCAACAGGTCATACGGAAAATAAAGCAGTGTGGGCAGTTGAGGGCGACATCAAGGGATATTTTGACAATGTTAATCACAGAATTTTAATGTGTAAGCTATGGAAAATCGGAATACACGATAAAAGAGTTATGAAAATAATCAGTCAGATGTTAAAAGCGGGATATATCGAAAGCGGATTGTATTATATGACAAAAACAGGTACTCCACAGGGCAGTATTTTATCACCACTCCTTGCAAATGTGTATCTTAATGATTTTGACTGGTACATGGGACGAAAATATTTTGAACCGCACCGTCAATGTAAACACAAAGCGAATGATGCAAGACGTATGAAAGCAAATGGTGCTACACCAAAATACAATTTTCGTTTTGCAGATGATTGGGTGATTCTGACATCATCAAAAGATGAGGCAGGACGGTTAAAGCATAAACTGACAAAATATTTCAGACACAGGCTGAAACTGGAATTATCACAGGAAAAGACATATGTCACGGATTTACGGACAAAAGGAATAAAATTGCTGGGATTTGTGATAAAAGCAGAAAAGAAACGAAAAACTCCAAATCCGAAAACATGGACGGATAACCTTGTCGGAAAACCTTATCCCGATTTGGAACGGCTTAAAAAGAAAGTTGAGAAATTACAGCAGGAAATCAGAAAAATCGAAACTTTCAGTAAAACAACAGCAAGAGCCGCACAGATTCAATACATAAATTCTGTGATTATGGGAATTGCTCAATATTTACAGCCGTCAATCTGTTCACACGCATTTGAGATAATTGACAGACGGGTAAATAATACGGCTTTTGCCGTGTGGAAGAATATGTTTCCGAATGCTTACAACAAAATGCAGATTCCATTGAAAGACTTATGCAATATTCCGCATCGCCATGAAAATTATCAAAGCAAGACATTTGCAATTCAGGTTGAGGGCAACTGGTTTGGTCTTACATATGCGTTTATTACTCACAGCAAGTACGAATCAAAACCTTTTGACCAGAAAATTACTCCCTACACAACGGAGGGCAGAAAGCGATATTTACAGCAATATAATAAAAATAAAAGTCTGCCTTGCGACAGACCTTCAATAAATTCTCCGGAAGATATTATCTTTTCAATTTATCAGACAGGAAAACATTGGAAGAAAAATTTTGAGTACTATATGAATCGTGAATATGCCTACAATAGAGATAAGGGAAAATGCAAGTGTTGCGGTAAATACTTGGAAAATGGTGTATCGGGGCATTGTCATCATGTTGATAATAAACTGCCGATTGACAAAATAAATAAAGTGCAGAATTTAGCTTGGGTATGTGTTGATTGTCACCACATGATTCACAACAGCCCATTGATAAATGTAGATGTTAGAACTGAAAAGAAAATACTGAAATACAGACAAAAACTCAAAAAGTGAAATTTATAGCAGACCGCATACCGTGAGGGTGCGGGACTGTTGAAATCAGTGGAAAGTAAATTAACTTGATGGTACGCTGTGTGCGGTGAAAGTCGCATGCACAGCGTGAAACGGGGGAAAACTCGGAGATTACTTCAAAGAGTTACCTATCGTTATTGTTCACTCCTACAAAGTTGACTAATATATCCGGTATCTCAAACAGTGCATCTC
>CAMWQI010000273.1 GCA_947176345.1 uncultured Ruminococcus sp. | reverse complement strand
TATAACAGATTTCGGCGGTTTTTTCTATTTTTTTTATCGAACTCACGTTATTCTTAAATGGTGTGCAATGCTGTTTCTGACAATTGGTTCATTCAGTAATATGTATTATGATATACTGCAAATGAACAGTACAATCCGCTGTATTCTGCAAAGTATCGGATATATTTCCGTTCCGCTGTACACATTTCTGGAAGTGAAATCATTTTATTACACGGAACACAGGTTCAGACATCTTCTGAAAATTCTTTGGATTGGTCTGCTTAGTGAAATTCCGTTCAGCATGATGATGACAGGCAATCCGCTGAATACACAGATACACAATGCTTGCCTGACAGCATTTCTTGGATTTGTCTGCCTGTGGATATGCGACAGGGATTTCGGGACTGTGTTCAGATGCGTCACAACAAACAGAAAATTTCTGAATTTTACTGATTTCTGTGTAAAAGGACTTCTGACAAGCATATCAGCAGTAGCCGCCCATTTGCTTAATTCGGAATACGGACTTTATGCAATCCCTATGCTGATGATTATGAACGGAGCTGAACGCAGCAGGAACAAAAAAACTGTTCAGGCAACGGCAGTACTGATATGGTGTGTATTGCAGATTCTCGGCAGAAACTTCACCGCATTGTCTGTCATACTTGCTTTACCGCTGATTTATGGATTGCAGGACAGAAAATCTGTATGCTATTTTTATCCGCTGCACCTTGTAATTATGGCAGTTGCAAAATTTATTGCCATAATACGAACAATATAGAAAGGACGAATCTATGGAGCAGTACGCTGAAATTATTGTGGACGGCGAACCAGTCGGCAAGGGCAGACCGAAATTTTCAAGGCAGGGCAATTATGTGAAAACCTATACACCTGAAAAAACAGCGGACTATGAAAATCTTATCCGCACAGTTTACCGTCTTACCGCAAAAAACAAGCAGTATCAGACAGTGTACTTCCCTGCTGATACACCTGTTTCCGTACATATCAGAGCTTATTACGGCATTCCGATATGTGTGCTGATAGACTATGAAAAGAAACACGGCGCGGATTTCTGCTGTACCTCTCATGCCGGAACGCTGTACCTTGATGAAACAGCAAGGAAAATAGCATACAGCAGAAAAGATGCGGACAGTCCGGTGCAGAAAAACAATGTGTTCTGTATCAGAGACCTGAAAGATATTTCCGTCACGCTGAGTGAACCTGCTGTCATACATGAGAATATCTACTGTGACATTCTTCTTACTGTTGTAACCGAACGTCCAGTTAGTATTGCGTTTACCAAAGTTGTCAAGCACAGAGTACCGTGCAGATACGACAGAGTGGACAGCAGTATGGTAAAGTTCCGTGAACCACCTGAAATACTGATTATACGGAATATGCTGATACAGATGCTTTCGGATAACGTCACGGAGCTGAAAAATCTGTTCTGGGAACAGCAGGCATATCAGCAGAATATAAGGCAGTCAGAAATACATGATGCTGAAATCCTGCTGATGCTTGATGCAGGATATACAGATGATGATGTGAAAAGGCATTACCGGGTGATGATGAAATCATTTCACCCTGACAGGAACAGCGGTATTGATGACAGCTATGCACAGAAAATTAATCATGCCTATGAAGTGCTGAAAAAAGAATTTCAGACAAAATAAATTGAAACGGAGTAATATTATCGTGGGACAAAGAAGTCAAATTTATATTCATTTTCATGTTGGCGATAACAAAGGAATGATTGCACGTTATTTTCAGTGGAATTACGGTGAACACATGGTAAGCAGAGCGAGAAGTATCATAGAATTTCTTGAAAGCAAATGCAAAAGAAAGCCTTTTATGTTTCAGGATGCAGAAAACATTACAAGATTAAACAGATTCTGTGATATTGATTTTGATATGCGTAACATGGATATTTCCGTAGACATTCTTGAATACTGTAAATCCAACAGAAATTTTGATGCTGAATCTGTTTTCGGACAGCCGAACAATGATGGACAGCTCCTGATTGATGTAACTGATAACGGAATCAAATATTGTTTCATTGACTACTATACCGAGCCAAAGCCGATGAATGCAGAGCAGTACATGAAGTGGAATACCGAATGCGAAACACATCCTGACTGGCATGAACCTGACAAGTATACGGACAAAGAAACCATTGATTATACAGAAAGGAACATTACTTTCATTGATACTGTTGCCGAACTTATGACAGAACAGGAAGTCAGAGAGTTTCTTGACCGTGATTATAACCTGCTGCTCGGCGGACATGAAACAGAAGAATACGAAGTACCAAGATTCTAATTGGAATATTTCAGAAAAAGAAAGGAAAAAAGATGGCAAAAAAATATAATGAACCGGAGCAGAACAGACGCATCTTCAATCTGTTCCGCAGACTGAACTTTGATTCCTCATTGAAAGGCTACAGATACTTAAAACTTGCCATACTTCTGTGCCTGGAAGATGAAAACATAATCTGCAATGTCCGGAATCTGTACGAAGACATCGGAGCTGTTTCCAATATTGAAGGCTGTAACGGCAACAGTGTGGAAAGATGTATCAGGCATCTGATTGAAAGAGCATTGTCAGCCCATGAAAACGAGGGGAATGAACTGCTTTATGAGATTTTCGGCGATATTGTCTTTGTGGAAAAAAAAATCACAAACAAACGCTTTATCGCACAGCTTGTTGAATACATGAAAACACAGACAGATTCCGGAAAGGAAAAAATGACATGAAAGTGATTTACATCTATCAGGGAGAAAAAAAGACGGTGGAAATCAATGCAGTCGGATTTGTAAAGGATTATGACGGCAGAGAATATCTGGATTCCGGTACAGTGAATTTTACGCCTGCTGATAACAGCCTGAAACCGTTCTTTCTGCATGTGACACCTGCTGAAAGA
>CAMWQI010000272.1 GCA_947176345.1 uncultured Ruminococcus sp. | reverse complement strand
GGCAAAAAACACGCTCTCAAAGACGTAAATTTGACCATAAATCAGGGAATGTTCGGTCTTTTAGGACGCAACGGAGCAGGCAAAACTACACTCATGAAAACACTTGCAACTCTCCATCAGAAAAAAAGCGGGGATATTACAGTTTGCGGAATACCGATTGAAAATGCAAAGGAAATTCGTAAAATTACGGGGTATCTTCCGCAAGAATTTTCAATGTATCCGAATATGAGTGTATATGAGGCACTGGATTATCTTGGTACACTTTCGGGAATGACAAAAACAGAACGTGAAAAAAGTATTAAAATACTTTTGAAAAAAGTAAACCTGACGGAACATCAACACAAAAAAGTAAAGGCACTTTCCGGTGGTATGAAGCGGAGAATGGGCATTGCACAGGCTTCGTTACATAATCCTAAAGTACTTATTGTAGACGAACCCACAGCTGGTCTTGACCCTGAAGAACGTATCCGTTTCCGTAATCTGCTGACCGATGCTGCCGAAGAAAGAATTGTAATTTTATCAACGCATATCGTCGGTGACATTGAGGCTTCCTGTGAAAATATCGCAATAATGAATGACGGAAAAATTTTATGGCATGGCACAGTTTCTGAATTAATTAATAATGCAAAAGGAAAAGTTTTCACAGTAAATATTCCGAAAAAATATCTCCCGCAGATTAAAAAAAATTACATTATCACCAGTATGCTTATTCAGAATGATTACAACACAGTACGCATAATTTCGGACAATTTCCCTGATTTACAAGGTGCGGTTCCGGACGAACCAAATTGTGAAGACGCATATATGTACTGTCTATATCAGAATGGCTGTGATGTAAACGGAGGTGCTGAATAATGCTTTTTTTAAAAGAATGCAAAAAAATTTTATTTTCACTTACTTTTTTAATTTACATAATTGCCGTTTCAGGCTTTTATTTTACACAATTCGTTCCGGACATTGAAAAAGAAATTTCACCACCTTTACAAAATTCTGACGATTACGGGACTATTGCAAAAGAAATTCCTGAAATTCTTATGCCCTCCGCCGCCAAAGGACTGGTAACGGAATATATGAGGGGTTATTACACCGCATATCCAATCGGATTTTATAAAGAAGTAAAATTATCTGAAAAAAAATCCACACAGATTGCAGAAATCATTACAGAAATCACGGGGATTTCCAAACAGGAACTTGATAATTTTTTTGATTTTGAAGAGGACGGAATAACTATGATACCTGACGGAAACGGCGGATATATGCCTGTTGTCAAAGAACCAACTTTGCCGGAAATCAATATTCCCGATACAATGACATATGAGCATTTCCGTGAATTAATGCGTAAAGCAGATAAAATAATCGGTGGTGGTTCTGACTATTCAGATGATTATATTGTAGAAAATTTTTCACTTGTACCTAAAACTTATGAAGATGCTTTAGAAGATTACAATGCAGTAATTGAAAAAGACAGAATTTCAGGTGCTTTTGCCCGACTTTTCTGCGATTACATAGGAATAATTGTATCTGTTCTTCCTGTATTTGTTGCGGTTTCACTTGCAAATGCTGATAAAAAATCACGAATTGAACAACTTATTTATTCAAGAAAAATTTCTTCCGCAAAATTGATATTTACAAGATTTTCCGCTATTATTTTAATGCTTTCAATCCCTGTTATTTTACTGGCATTTACTGCAACTTTCAGCATTGAAAAACTTTATTCTGAAAATAATATTGATTTTTTTGCAATACCTAAAATGTCGGTCTGCTGGCTTATTCCGAATATTTTATTTTCGACGGCATTAGGAATATTCCTTACTGAAATTTCATCAACATTAATAGCAGTATTCGTTCAGGGTGCAATATGGGTCGGAAGTGTTATGGGTAGTGCAGGTGGTTTAACTGGAAATATAGGTAAATTCACACTTGTATGCCGTCATAATTCTATTTATGATAGACGTTATTTTATAGAAGATTTGAATAAATTTATATTCAACAGAATTTTTTATACTGTTCTTACAATTGCAATTATAATACTCACAATATGGATTTATTCTAAAAAAAGAAAGGGAGGTTTTTATGTCATTCATAAAAATTCTGCTCACAAATCTTAAATATAATTTTCTTATTCATTTTATAATTGCAGTAATTATTGCACTATTTACACCTGTTGTATTCAGCATCAGTTCGCTTGATTCAAAAGCCTCCGCCCAACCACTTGAAATGCTTTTATCATTTGCCGGAGCAATTTTGCTTACACCTGTTTTTCTTCCTGAACAAAACGATGAAATCCGTGATGTGATACGTTCCAAAAAAACAGATTATCTACTGATTTGTGCAATCCGTGTGATATATTCTGTTATCGCAATAATGTTGATTACAGGAATATTTGTGCTTGTCATGAAATACTGTGAATGTGATGTAACATGGAAACATTTCATTTCAGGATTTGCATCATCTTTGTTTTTGGGAACAATCGGCTTTTTGTTTGCCGGATTAAGCGGAAATATTTCTGTTGGTTATATGTCAGCTATGGTATATTATACTGCAAATATCGGTCTCAAAAATAAACTTGGTATCTGCTATTTATTTTCCATGTGCAGCGGCGGAAATTTTTCAGATAAATATTTTTTAATTTTACTTTCATTTTTTTGTATTGCTTTTGTATTTTACTTATTAAAAACTATTATTTTACAAAAAAATTAAAAAATGCTCCTTAAAGATGGTTTAAAATGTCTTTAAGGAGCATTTGTATGTTTTGAGTGAAATGTTTACAGCAATTCCGCTATAGACAAAGCAATAAAAATATGATATAATAGGTAATAGAGGTGATAAAAATGATACCGGTGGAGGTAAGAAAAATAATAGTAGAAAGCAGAATAAAAGGAATATCAGCAGAAGAAA
>CAMWQI010000271.1 GCA_947176345.1 uncultured Ruminococcus sp. | reverse complement strand
CCACACCAAAATAACGATTTGAATCACCATAGAATACAGGAGTAGGCTTGTAGCCGTATTCGTGGATTGAAGTGTTTCTGCGGATGTTCTGGTAGCACTCATGACAGTAGTAACAGCCGTCGTACTCATAAGCATCATCGTTGTGGACTATACTGTCGCACTCCTCACAGCGAGTATAATAGTTTTCAAAGCAGCGGTGGCAGAGACAGGTGCTTTCATCGCTGTGTATGTCCTCGTCCCATACGATTTCTTCACAACGGTCGCAGACAGTTGTGTATCTGTCAATGCAGTCCTCGCAGATTGGTTCGCCGTAGATTGTGTCGTAGTCGTCGCCCTCAATTATTTCTCCGCAGTGAGAGCAGTAGATTTTTTCTTCGTTCATTGTTTTTTCCTCCGTAAAATAAAAATTGCCCTCCCGAAATCAATCGGGAGGGCTTTGTTGTGTAAGTTAATATTCTTCTGCTAAAAGCATTGTGCTGTATTCGATGCTGTCAATGATATAAACTTTTGCTGTAACAGGTGTACTGCACGGAATGAAGTAGTTCATGCAGTATTCAGGCTGTTCTGATGTGTGAGTGATTTTCTGCAATATACCGACTGATTCAAAGGTAAACACCTGAAGATAATCTTTCAGTTCAGGCATTCTGTCAATGCACTCCCACATAAAAAGTTGAAGTTCAAACGGAATTTCTGTCAGAATTCCTCTTGTGATGTAACGCTGGTTATCAAACATCTTCTGTCCTCCTTTCGCTTATTTGCTATGCTCCCTATGTCCCTACTGTAATCAACAGCAGAGCCTACTGTAGCACTTCAATAATATATAATCGAAGAAAAAAGGTATTACTTTTTTACAGCACTATATAACATAAAGATAAAAGGTATTACCAATATCAGAAAAATATTGTGATATTCAATGCCTTAATGCCTGTATACGTTCGCAATAATTAAAATAAAAGAGTAAAGACAGAGGTATTACGATTGCCTCTGTCTTGCAAAGTATGTTAAATACATAAAGTATATAATATAAATAAATGTATTTAATATAAGTATATATACTATATTATAGATATAAATAGTATGTATAGATAATAATAGTTAGTATATATAACTATAGTACATATACAGGTATAGTAATATATAAGTAAATATAATGACTATCACATGGAGGTACATTATGAGAAATGAAAATGAAAAGAAGTCTGTTACAAAATCCATTAAGATGTCACCGCAACAGGAACAGCAGATAAGGGAGCAGGCTGATAAAAAAGGTATGAACTTCAGTGAGTATATGCTTGACTGTGCTGTACACGGTAATCAGGGTATAACACCGTATATGGCGGTTAAGATGCAGGAAATGGTGAATATCGTGAAAGATATTGCAGACAGTCTTGATGAAAGAGATTATATACATAAGGAAGAATTAAGACAGAAAGCACATGATTTTGAAGATTTATGTACAACACTCACACCGCAGGAAAAGTATAATAAACTTGAAAATAACATTGGTCTTTTTGTAGAGGGAGGTTATGAGATATGGGAATCTTTAAAATAATCAGAAATACAGACAGCGGTTTACAGTATATGTACAACGCCTTAAATTATGTTCTCTATGGGCATACAGATTACGATAAAAGATATAGTATGAATACTGATATTGATAATGCGTATGAGCAGTTCCTGTTGGTGAAGAAATATTTTTATAAGACAAGCGGAAACCCTGTATTTCATTTTATTGTGGTGTATGATGCAAAGTCTACCTGGGGTGATAATATTGAAAGAACTGAATGTATGAGCCGTAGTATTGCATCATATTTTTCGGACAAGTTCCAGGTGGTATGGTGTATACATAAAAAGCCATATTCTAAAAAATATGGAGGTTGTGCTTCTGTGTATCATGCACATTTTGTAATGAATTCTGTGAGTTATATTGATGGTAAAATGTTTGGCGGAAGTAATTCTGAAATTTATGCTTTCCTTGAACATATCAAAAGAGTTACAGGAGATAAATCCTGGGTTATGCAGCATGGTTCTGATAAGGACAAGCATTATGAAGTCGATGAAAATGATGTATAAGTGTAATCTGACTTGAATGTTAACAGAATTGATTACAGTGTTTTTTGTATTCTATCAGATAAGGTTGTGAGTAAGCTGTAGTGGGATTTGATTATTTCAGATTATTTTATTTTTGTTTTTCGGAGTAATCAGGTCTTATTAACTCTTACAGCAATATCAAAACAATATACATTAATCTATATCAATATGAAAATGAAAGCTATAACACAAGTAATATGATAACTATTGATTTCAACAGTACAAAATATCACCGAATACTCCGAAAAAATACGAACATATTTATAATAATCGAAGGAGGTGAGATTTATGACAAGTTTTCAATATACAGAGACAAAATATATGCTTACAGTTCAGGAAACTTCAAGAGTGTTAGGCGTAAGTATTCATACTGTTTACAGACTTATAAATTCAGGTGATTTGTCGGCGGTAAAAATAAGTCCAAGAAAAACAGTTATAAAGGCTGAAGAAATTGAAAAAATATATTAACAGAAAATGAGGAGATTTTGGCTATGAGGGAAACATTTATACAAAAAGAAATATTGACCCGTGAGGAAGTTATGGAGATTCTGAAAATCGGAAGAAGTACATTTTACAAATTACTTCAAACGGGCGAATTAAAAGGATTCAAAGAGGGAAATAGATACAAAGTTCCTGCTCAGTCTATTGAGGAGTATGTGGATAAGAAAATGAATAATTAGTATTGTAAATTTGTTATTTAGGCTATTTTGGTTCGATTAATGAATTGGGACTTTTTTAGTCTTTTTTCTTGACAATCGGTAATCAATCTGATATAATTAATTTTATAAGATTAGATTGTATAACTATATTAAATCAGGACTATTT
>CAMWQI010000270.1 GCA_947176345.1 uncultured Ruminococcus sp. | reverse complement strand
TACGTACACGCTGTAATAAAATTTTTTTCTGTAATATTTCATTCATATTATCTTAGAAATTTATTATCGTCCTTGACTGAATAATTACTCACATCTATTATTCCGGAATTTCCACCATCACCGGATTTACTGCTTGTAAAAAAATCATATGCACCTGTTGCAATCATTATCAGACCTGCAATAATTCTTGTGGCATTTCCTGCGGTCACAAGGTGGAAAAGCAGTGTACCGCCCATTCCTATGCCTATGACAGCAAGTATTATGTTCAGTACCCTTGAATCTGTATTCGCAATGGCTTTACAGGCGTAATCTATGCCGTTAAACGCAAGGATAAATCCGATAGTGAGCGGAATAATAGTCTGCACAAAGTGTGGCAGTGAAGTTATTGCACCACCCACAAGTATGCCAATTACATTAGGAATTATAATAGGATTTCCGGCGATAAGGGACTTTATAATATTTATCAGGCAGAAAAGTATAACTGCCATGCCTATTATATAGAAAAGTGATGATATTATGTTCGGGAAAAATGCCACGATTATTCCGGAAACTAACATAATTATTCCTTTGGCTGTTGTTGATTTCATAAAAAATACCTCCATTACTTTACAAGAACCGTCACGAATTTCATTATAAATTTATGAATAAAATCGGACTGTTCATAAATTTTGGCTGACATATCGTTTACAAGACCAGTACTGAAATTTATCTCATCATTGTCGGGTGTGTCATTACTGAAACCTGCTCTTAATGATATATCCATGAAACGACTGAAATCACCACTGGTGAAAAGTTTTCCGCTGAAAGATTTTTCAGTTTTTTCTGCAAACTCCCTGAAATTCATTTCTTCCTGTTTAAGTTTCTGTGTTGCAAGGAGCTTTTCAGCGTAACTGTACATATGGGTAGCTTTGATGGAGTTATTGCCTGTAGTGAATTTTCTTTCACGGGAATTAAGAATTATTTTTCGTCTTGTCCACACAATAAATGTGAAAATTCCGGCTGAAATAACCGCAATAATTATAGATTTAAGGGATTTTGGTAAAGTATTACCATTATTTTTAATGTTCGGAACTGTCACAATGCCGATGCTGGTTGTACTGGTAGTAACTTTGGTGGTGTTAGTGATTTGTACGGAATTACGGCGTGAAGTTGTTTGCTGTTCATGCCTTGAAACTTCTGTAGTAGTGGGTTCAGTTTCGGTTGAAGTTTCAGGAGCAATAGTTTCTTCCGGAAGCACATTATCTGAATATCCGGCTGTAAACTCAAACGGAACCCATCCATAGCCGTCAAGATAAACCTCTGCCCATGCATGACTTCTGTTATCCTTGATAGTTATTGTATATGTGCCGTCTCCATTATGATTTTCGCTTGTGAAATCGTCATTTACGACTATATAACCAGTGGCATACCGTGCCGGAATACCAGCCATTCTTGCAAGCATTACGCCGGCTGTGGCATAGTGTATACAATAGCCCTTGTGATTTTCAAGCAGAAAATAATTGACAAAATCACGGTTTGCGGGAGTTCGTCCGGGGTTTAGTGAATAATTATTCTGCTGGTCAATTCTTTCGCGTATAGCCCTTAAAACCGCTAATTTATCCATGGCATAGGTTGTATCATAGCTTAGAATATCAGCATATGCATCGCGGACTTCACGCATATTTTCATTGTCCGGAACATCAAGATAGTTTTCATAAACAAAGTCTTTATACCGGCTCTGGAAAAGCTGTGCGATAAGTACATTTCCGTTTGAGTAGGCATAATTGTCATTATTGAATGGCATTTCGTTTTCTGTGTAGAAAATATTGTCATAGTCAAAAAGCCCGTTTTCATTGCAGTATTGTATCAGTCTTTGTTTTATGTCATCATTGTAGACAAGGCTTGCGGAATAGGTATTCTGCATAGAGTCGCCAAGAAACGACGCTATACTTTCACTGTCGGCGGAAATGAATTTATAGGAAAATTCACTTTCACCCTTACGCTTTGAGGAAACGCCCCTGTCCATATCATAGTTGAGATTTCCAAAGTTATCCGTTCCATATGGTGCAAAACTCTTGTCGTCGCGGAGTTTTGAATTTATCCATATTGTATTTGTTAAAATATCTGGAAATATATTCCTTGAAAAAAGTGATGCAAAATCTTGTGGGTATACTTCATATTCCTTAAAGTCCTGAAAAATCGGGTCATTATATGCGGAGTCTTTCAGGTCAGACCATTCATTGTCGCCATATGATGAACCTGTGTACTCCTTGAGATATACAGCGTTTTTCTGTGGTTGGTCAAAAGTCACTATTAAATCGGTGGTATTCTTGAATTTAAGCCGGTCGGTAGTACCAAGTTTATGGTTTTCGTACTTAAACTCAAAACCAAATGCACTTGTTATTCTTGAAATACTATCAGCGATATTTTCAAATGAAAAAGAATTTATAGCGTCGCGGATTTCAACACGCTTGCGGTTGAGTTCGTCGCTCCGCTTATAGTTTGAAATATTCATGATGCATGACGAAAGAGCAGTTATTACAAGAACTGTTATTATTATAAAAATTCCGCATTTTTCAGTTACTTTCAGACGCATCTGCCGTTTAGGGAAGAATAAATTGTCTTTCCGGACAAAACCACTGTTTCCACCGTTTATTTCGCCTGTATCAATGGTTGACATTGAAAGGAGTGCAAGCCAGTATGCAACTGTCATTACTCCCCAGAAAATCGGTATTTCTATACCATTGTAAAGACCTGTTTCGAGAATAGGGAATGTTGCAAGCAACGGCAATATCGGATTAGCATGATATATTGTAAAGAAATATATTATCATTGCAAGTAACCATAGACAGAACATAAAGAATATAGTTACACATTCTTCTTCCATAATCGGACTTAATGATTTATAATACTGAATTTCTGTATGATATGAAGTACTATATATTATG
>CAMWQI010000269.1 GCA_947176345.1 uncultured Ruminococcus sp. | reverse complement strand
GCCCTGCAAAAATCATCTGCATCACAAAAAATTGCTATTTGTTCCATAAAAAAACACCTTTCTATTCCTTTGAGTTTGTGGTTATTCTCATTATAACAGATTTCGGCGGTTTTTTCTATATTTTTTTATCGAACTCACGTTAACAAAACAGGCATTTTTTAAAGCAAGGAAAAATATATCTCCCGAAGCTTTCAAAGAATTGTTCCGTATGACAAATGATATTATAATTCAAAAAAATAAAATCCGGATATACAAAGGCTATCGTATCTTTGCCGTTGACGGTTCAGAACTGCGGATTGAGAAAAACAAATCAACCGAAAAATATTTCAGACAGAGAGCAAATTCAGCTGAAAATAAAACAAGTGCCAGGATTTCAGTTCTTTATGATGTGACTTCAGATTTCGTTCTTGATGCTCAGATAGGTTCGCTTGAAACAGAAAAAAGAGAAATGGCAGTAAGCAATATCAACTGTTTTTCGGGATATTTCCATTCTAAGGATATTGTTGTATTTGACCGTGGCTATCCGTCAAGAAAAATGATTTCGTTCATGACAGAAATGAACTGCAAATATTTAATGCGTCTTTAGGGTTCATGTTTCAGGGAGTGAAAGAAAATTCCGCAAATGATTTTAGAATTACAATTACCCATGATAATAAAACTTACTCTGTAAGAATTGTTCGTGTTGTACTGAAATCTGGAGAAGTTGAAACATTGATTACAAATCTTTTGGAAAATGAACTGGATACAGATAAATTCAGGGAACTTTATTTTCTGCGCTGGGATATTGAAACTGCTTTTGATACCTTGAAAAATAAATTCCTTATTGAAAAATTTTCCGGTAAATAGCTTGTCGCTGTTTTGCAGGAGTATTATTCTGTTATGTTTCTTATGAACTGTATGTCTGCAATGAAGCTCACTGTTGACCTTAAACTGAAAAAATCAAAAAAACATTGCAGATACCTCTACGAAGGAAACCGCAGTTTGATTATCGGATGTTTCAAGCACAGAATTCCTGCTATAATTTTATATCCTCATAAACGAATTGAATTATATCAGAAACTTATTCTTTTATGTATATGACAACCTGTTTCTGTAATTCCTGACAGGTTTTTTCAGCGTCCTCTTTTTTCTCATCAATGTAAAGTTTTTTCCCATAAATTTTCTATCTGATTTCTTTTGCATACAGGGGTACAATGCTTAAGTTGTTAGCATTGATTGGGCGAGTGATTATCAGTGTAAAGGCTTTGCAGAAATGCATAGCCTTTTGTTTTCCATTCTGGCGAACGGAAATGCCCTCTCAGTATCACCCAAGCAGATTATTATGAAGAATGATATATCAAAAAACTGAATAGGATAAGAAGAATGCTTAATGTATTCTCATAATTATTATAAAAGTCACGCCAGTTTCACGACTAACGTCACACAAAAGTATCCGTTACGAATCTCCGCATACACCTCACCGCCCATAAGGTACATCAGCCGTTTGCAGATAAAAAGTCCAAGCCCGTTGCCCTGCACTTTATCGGCATTACTTCCACGGTGAAAGCTCTCAAATATCTGCGGCAGTTCTTTCGGTTCAAGCCTACATCCTGTATTTGATATCGTGATAAGTTCACATCCGTCCATTTTATCAAAGCTGATTTTAATTTGGCTGCCGTCACCGTATTTGATTGCATTTTCAACCAGATTTTGCAAGCACTCTGAAAGGCGGTCAGGATCGCAGGAAAGAATGCAGTCATCATATTTCTGAATTGCAAGTTCCGTTCCTGACATGGCAAGCTGGGGAGCATATCTCGCATCTATTCTTGTGATGATACTGCTGAGAAAAGCCTCTCCCAATGTGACCTCAAAGCTCATAAAATCTTCGCTTGCTGCCTTGGTGATCTCGCTTACAAAGCTCTCTATCTCATCTGCACGGGTATTGATGCTCTCGGCAGCAGCACGTTGTTTTTCTTCGTTCTTGTATAATCCCTTGGCAAGCGCTTTTGCATTCAGCTTTATCGCCGACAAAGGTGTTTTGATGTCGTGGGAAAGAGAGAGCAGCAAGAGTTTTTTGTCCCTCTGCATCGTGATTTCTTTTTTGCGGCTGTCCTCAATACTCTCACGCAAGAGATTTACACCCCATGTAAATTTTCCGAAAAAACGGCTTTTTTCCTCCGGTATCGTGACAGCAAGGTTACCCCTTGCAAGCTCCTGTGGAACATGGTTCAGTCTGCCGAACGGCACAATGATATGTCGCTTGATATAATACAAAAGACCTGTCATCAGCAGGAACAGTGCACCCAATACGCAGTTTACCACCGCAATGCCGTGCTGTCCGTTTCCGACAGTATACTCCACACGATACAGCATATCATCTGCTTCAATGATAAGATAATGCTCATCGGAACGATAGAGATCATCACCTGTGAACACCTCCGTAATGTGGGGATATTTTTCAAGATCATAATTGCCTGTTTCTGCTATCTCGTCCGCAAGTCGCTTGGCTTCAACACGATAATTGCCATTATCATTATCCTTTGCTCTCAAAAGAACGATGTTCAATACCGCCGTCAGCAAAAGAAATACAGTTATAACTGCAATACACAGTCTCCTGAAAGCCCTCATACAAACTTATACCCCACGCCCCAGACAGTAAGCAAACGCTTTGCATTCTTAGGGTCATCACCGAGTTTTCGGCGAAGTCGGTTGATATGCACATGGAGCGTTTGTAATTCCGAATCGCTGTCGCTTCCCCAGACAGAGCTGAACAGGTACTCTTTTTTCAGAGTCTTGCCATAATTCCCGATCAAAAGCACTAACAGTTCAAATTCCTTTGCAGGAAGTTCCACGGGCTTTCCGTCGATGACCGCTGTTTTATCTGCAAGATTGAGTGTCACACCGTCCGCCGACAATATCTCACGCTGATACCGCCGTTTGAATATCCCCTTGATCTTAGC
>CAMWQI010000268.1 GCA_947176345.1 uncultured Ruminococcus sp. | reverse complement strand
ATTTTACAACCACTTGGTAAGACATTGGCAATCGTTCCGATTGAAGAATAAACAAGAAATGAGGACGTATTATAACTATTCGTAAAGAGATTGATTTTAACAAGCCTCTGACTGATGAACAGAAGAAAATGCTTGAAAAACTCAAAACAAGACCTGTAACATCTGACGATGACTGCCCTGAGCTTACGATTGAACAGTTAAAACAGTTTGCACGTGTCTCAGGAAAGAACCATAAAGAATGCAGAATTGACTAAGTGTTATTTGTGATCAAAGAGCTAAATGTAACTTTTATCAAAAAGAGAAATGTGGTATAAGTATCACATTTTTCTTTTTCAGTTTAGTAAAGAACGAATGCAAAAGTTGCCACATATAGCAACGCAAAAAGAGATACATATATCTTCTTTATCAAGAAAAAACTTGCTACTAATAGCAACTTTTCATTTTGTCAAATTAATAAAAATAGGATTAGAGGTACTCCACGATTGACGGAGTCAACAGAAATTTTTTCTTAAAATTTTTGTGACAGTTTTGTGAAATGGTTTTCAAAACCATTCAAAAAGTTTCAACTATCTTTGTCACAAACTTCACCCAATAAGTGCATCGGAGAAGAACGTTCTGATTGGTTTACCAGATAAGCGAGCAGCCAACTGGGAACGCATTTATCTTCAAGAAGGAAAAGAAGGATTCTATGTTGAGCACAGAGGACGCAAGTCAACAGGTAGTCCGCCAAAGCTTGAGAAAAAAGTTGAGGAAGACTTGATAGCAGAAGTGCAGAGACTTCGTGCTGAGAATGCATACTTAAAAAAATTGAATGACTTGGTTACCGAGAGGGTAAGGCAAGAGAAAAAGCACAAGTGATATGGGAACTGAGGCATGAACACAAGATAGATCTGCTCATAGACATTGCCGGGATTCCTCGCAGCACCTATTACTATTACAGCAAGCAGTTTGAGAATCCGAAGCCAGATAAATATATCGAGATCAAAGCACAAATTCGTAGGATATATGACGAGAGTAAAGGACGATACGGCTATCGCAGAATTACGAAAGAGCTTAGAAAAACGCACCTTGTCAATCACAAGACGGTACAGAGGTTAATGCGAAAAATGGACATTTTCTGCCGAGTACGCATGAAGAAATATAACTCCTTCAAGGGCGAGGTCGGCAGAATTACCCCTAATCTCCTCGAGCGTGATTTCAAGGCGGATAAGCCGAATCAGAAGTGGGCAACCGACGTGACAGAGTTTGCACTGTTCGGCATCAAGCTCTACCTTTCACCGATCATTGATCTTTTCAACGGCGAGGTCGTGGCATACAATCTCAGCTATCATCCGAATCTGAATCAAGTCACGGATATGCTTAATAAGGCATTTGCGAAGATTCCTGATGATACCGGACTGATCCTTCACTCCGATCAGGGCTGGCAGTATCAGCACAAGCATTATCAGAAAATGTTGAAGGATAAAGGCATCCACCAAAATATGTCACGAAAAGGCAATTGTCTTGACAATGCCTGTGCAGAAAACTTCTTTAGCCTGTTGAAAACGGAGCTTCTCTATCTGCAAGAGTTTGATTCTGTTGAGCATTTCATTGCTGAACTGTACGCTTATATTGATTGGTACAACAAGCGCATCAAGCTTAAGCTTGATAGCTTGTCTCCCATTGAATATAGGCTCAACGCTGCATAAAAAAGCGACTAAGATCTCTCTTAGTCGCTTTGCATAGATTTCTTTCCAGAACTTTGTCTAACTTTTTGGGGGCAGTTCATATTTTATAAAGGGGAATGATACTCTTTTTTATTGGAATAAGGCTGTTTGGAAATCGTCCATAATTGATGTTTACAAACATGAGTGTGAATTATTATGATGGAAATTTGAATATTGCTAATGATTTTATTATAAAGAATAATTCTAATCGTTTTGTCAGTGGCACATTATCAATAGGCGGCAATTTCTATCAGTACAATAATGATACTGTAACGAATAACCTTGTTCAGAAAGGTACTAAAGTTAAATTTGTTGGCTCAAGCGTGCATGAGATACATTCTCAATCAGCTAATACAACCATGTCTAACATTATGCTTACTAACGGTGCATCTATTTCGTTCAATGGAAAATATCCGCAAATACAGTTCAGTCTATAAGTGCTGGTTATGCTACATTGAAAATAGATGACAAGTCTTCTATTGAATTAACAGTGGAAAGTGTTGTAACAGGTGATGCCAACGGCGACGGAAAGCTCACTATAGCCGATGTCGTTCTTCTCCAGAAATGGTTGCTCGCTGTACCTCATGTAAGACTTGTAAATTGGGAAGCCTGCGATTTGTGCAAAGACGGCAGAATTGATGTATTTGATCTCTGTCTGCTGAAACTTAAATTAATCAATAGCTAACAATCTCTTTATCTGCACACTAAGAGAGAATATATAGGGTTTTATTCCGATATAATGGGACAAACAGAAAGCACCACAGGGAAAAGCACTCTGTGGTGCTGTTTTTATAAATAAGAGAAAGCCAATATTCATTTTGAAAAAGAAAAGTATAGGCGATATCTTGCGTACAAAGCGTGAAGTATCGCCTTTTTTGCTCATATTCTTTTGTATCGGAATAAGGCTACTTGGAAATCGTCCATAACTGATGTTGACAAATTTCATCAATAGGGTAGATTTATAGTAGAGGGAAGGATAATATACTTACGGTTTAGAATTTCGAAAGATTATGCTTGTCTGTTTTCATGCTATAGTAGATAGTTTTGATCTAAGCTTTCCTTTTAATAGCAAATTTTACAAAGAAGTATGATTTCAAGTGTGTACAATGACGATTTTTTAGTTTTCGCATGCAAAAGTTACAAATCTTACTTGATTTTTTTAAATCAATATGATATAATGTATAGAAATGTCAAATAGCTGTGTGCATATTACTGAGATAGAGAATCTATGTATTATAATAAAAAACTTTGTGCTGTTGTCTTGTGAATAGCAGTAT
>CAMWQI010000267.1 GCA_947176345.1 uncultured Ruminococcus sp. | reverse complement strand
TATTTTTTATTATACCATATTTTTATTCTATTGTCAAATAGGATAACTATATTTGCGAATTCGTCGAGCAAACAGCGGACGTGATATGTTAATCTGCCGCCCTTGCTGTTGTCAGCTTTGGTGCAGAGCAGATTGAACATCTGTGAATACATAATCGCCACCAAAAAATTGAATGTGGCATCGGTGTCTGAAATGATTACGAAAAGTGCCGACAGCTCATCACCGAGCTTGTCAAGGTGCAGTTCGTCGTAACTCGTAATTTCAAGAACTTCATCTATCGCAAATGGTGCAAGTCGTGTCGAACAGGAAATCAGGATAGACTTTGCGGTTTTTCCAGCCGCTAATTTATAGGACTTGAATTGCTTTATCGCAAAAGTCCCAATACGTTTCTGTTCGTCGGAAGGCTTGCAGTTTGCCCTTATTTCGTTGTAAAATTCACCGCCGTCGTAGTCGTCAGGAAACGAATTGTTAATCCAGTAGTCAACAAACTCAAACTGCAAATCGACGGCATTTTTAAATTCCTCATCTTCCTCACGGCACTCGGAGGCGTTAATCATGTCAATAAGCGTTTCAAAATTTCGCTCATGTTCAGGATAAAAACAGAAAATCATAGCAATATACGCAGTGTATAATAATTTTTCGGCTTTAACCCAGAAGTCATCGCCCGACGACTGTTGTGACGAGGAAGTATTTTTTATCAGCACTTTAACAAATTTCAGTATATCTTTTTCACGGTTTTTCGCCGAAATATAAGCAAAATGGTTGTAGTGCATGGATTTTGCGAAATCAATCGTATTAAAAACCTTGATTTTATATGGCTCATACACAATTTTACCGCTTTTGTCCTTGAAAATTTTTCCGTCAACATCTTTTTTCGGTCTGCCACGGGCGAGCATTTTTCCGCACTCCACCAAAACAGTTCCTTTCGGGTCGGTCACGAAGTAGCTTGAGTGCATCTGCATAAGATTCGGCTTGACGAAAAATCTCGTTTTGCCCGAACCTGAACCGCCAATAATCAGGATATTTTTGTTTCGTGCGAATTTCGAACTTGACGGCTTTCCCATTGTCAGATACTCCGTCTGTGTGAGAATTACGTTGTTTTCATGGTCTGAATTGTCCATATATGGCTCAATATCGCTTGCAGTACCCCACACAGCCGAACCGTATTCCTCGCCTTGACGAAATTTTTTCTTGGTTTTTGATTTAACATACATGATGATTTTCATGACCACCGCCAACGCAATTCCGACAAACAAGTCCACAGGATTCAGGCTCGGAATGATTTTCGCAAATGATATACCGATATTGTTCATGAACGGCAGAAGTTTTGCGGAAATATCATTGCCCTCTGAAATCCTGTACGCATAGCCGATTTTGTCGCCTGCATAGCCGAAAATCAGGTACGGCAGATTTGCAAGAATAAATTTTTTGACCTTTTTGCCGTTAATCTGCATGGCGACACCTCCGTGTGTAGTCTGAACGTGCTTTCGGCTCGATTTTCAGGTATTTCAACGCATATTCCCCCTCGATTTTTCACGCTGTTTCTGCTGTCTTTTCGGCTGATTTGCGACTTTTTCCGCCTCTTTGTGCAGTTGTTTACGGCTCATTTCGCCACGTTCCGAAAACTGATTATCAATTTTGTTGACATATTCCGAAAAGGCTTTTTTGAAGTTTTCCGTTTTGCCTGCGGAAAAGAAAATGCAGTAAGTCGGCGGATTCGTGGACTTGTCACGCTTTAGGGCGAAGTCAAAGGACTTTCAGAAAACACCGTCCGCAAACTCGTGGCACAAAACAAGGTGAAATTTGTCCGCACCGGAGAGGGCAGACGTGGAAAAATTCTCGTCAACAAGGCTGACCTTATTTCTTATTTTCAGAAGTGATTTCGGCAGCTCCGTCTGCCGTTCAGCCTCGCAGAGCGCAACAGATGCTTTTGATAGACGGTAACTCGGCTGTCAAAAGTATCTTTGCGTTACTTTCGCAGAAAGTAACAAAGGCAGAGTTTGTTTTTCTGATTTTTTAAAGGAGATTTCTATGAAAAAGACAATCAGTGCTGTTATCGACAAGGGAAATACGCACCACAATAACCGAAAAATCATCACCGAAAATGTTGATAAAGATAAAATATCTAATAATTTAACGATAGTTCAGAACGATATTAAATCGGTCTATCATGAACATATCCGCCATAGCCGACAGGAAAAAGAATTTCATGAAGTGATTTTTCAGATTGGCAACCGTGATGATACTCACATTGGTACGACTGATGCAAAGGTCTGTGCCGATATTCTGAAACAGTTTGCGAAGAACTTTCAACGCAGAAATCCGCATTTGAGAGTATTCAATGCTGTGATTCACATGGACGAAGAAACTCCGCACCTGCACATAGATTTTGTGCCGTTCGCAACCGAGCAGAAAAGAGGTCTGTCAACCAGAGTATCACTCACAAAAGCACTGGAACAGCAGGGATTTAAGGGCGAAGGAAAGCTGAATACCGCATCAAAATTGTGAATTGACAGCGAAAAACAGGTGATTGCAGAACTTATGGCAGAACGTGGAATAGAGTGGGAACAGCTCGGAACGGAAAAGCAACATCTAAGTGTACTTGATTACAAAAAACAGGAACGACAAAAAGAAATTGAACAGGCTGATGCACAACTTTCGATAAAGCAAAACCAGCTGACTTCTGCGGAAAATACGCTTTCCTGCTTTCAAGAAAAAATAAGTTCATCACATGAAGAACTGGAGCAGCTGAGAAATACGGCAAACGATATTCTGCGGTATATTCCAGATGTTCAGAAAAGTTCAAAAACAGAGAAAAAATTTGATGATATACGCTTTGAACTTGATGAGCAGTTAAAAAATTCGTTCACGATTATGCGTCGCAAGGACGAAATCAGGAAAAATATTGATACTCTGCAAAATATCACGAAAAATGCTCTGGATTTGCAGTACAAAAGCGAAAACACTGTATACGACTTGCATCAGCATTGTGATAAGATTA
>CAMWQI010000266.1 GCA_947176345.1 uncultured Ruminococcus sp. | reverse complement strand
ATATATATCCGTATTTTAAAATAAATTATGTTACTGCCTCAAAACCTTTTGCAAGGTCTGCTATAATATCGTCTATATGCTCCGTACCTATGGAAAGTCTGATAGTATTCGGCTTTATACCGGCAGAAAGTAACTCGTCTTCGTTCATCTGTGAATGAGTTGTTGAGGCTGGGTGAATGACAAGCGACTTTACATCTGCAACATTCGCAAGCAGTGAGAACAATTCAAGACTTTCAGTGAATTTTTTAGCAGTATCTGCATTGCCCTTTATCTCAAAAGTAAAGATTGATGCTGAACCATTAGGAAAATATTTGTCATAAAGTTCTTTGGCTTTTCCTGTTTCAAGCGACGGGTGATTTACCTTTTCAACCTGTGGGTGATTATTCAGGAAATTAACAACTTTAAGGGCATTTTCGACGTGTCTTTCAAGACGAAGAGAGAGAGTTTCAAGACCCTGTAAAAGCAGAAATGAATTGAATGGCGAAATCGTTGCACCTTGGTCACGCATGAGAGTTGTACGAATTTTCATTATGTATGCTATATTTCCGCAAGCCTCCATGAAAACAACACCATGATATGACGGATTAGGTTTTGAAAGTGCTGGAAATTTATCATTCTGTGCCCAGTCAAATTTACCTGAATCAACTATAACACCGCCCATAACTGTACCATGTCCGCCTATAAATTTTGTGGCGGAATGTACAACAATATCCGCACCATGTTCAATGGGTCGGAGCAGGTATGGTGTGGCAAATGTATTATCAACGATAAGCGGAATTCCGTGTTTATGGGCAATTTCAGAAATAGCCTCAATATCTATGACATCGGAATTAGGGTTGCCGAGCGTTTCGGCATAAATTAATTTTGTATTCGGCTTGATAGCCTTTTCAAAATTTTCAGGGTCGGAAGGATTGACAAATGTTGTAGTAAGTCCCTGCTCAACGAGTGTATTTGCAAAAAGATTATAAGTACCGCCGTAAAGATTTGTCGAGGAAACAATATGGTCGCCAGCTGTAGCTATATTCTGAACAGCGTATGTTATTGCCGCTGAACCCGATGCTGTGGCAAGTGCTGCTGCACCGCCTTCGAGAGCTGATATTCTCTTTTCAAAGACATCAGAAGTGGGGTTCATAAGGCGTGTATAGATGTTTCCACCTTCCGTGAGTGCGAAACGTCCGGCAGCCTGTGCGGAGTCCTTGAAAACATAGGAAGTTGTTGCATAGATAGGCACTGCACGGGCATCGGTTGTAGGGTCTGGAGTTTCTTGTCCGGCGTGAACCTGCATTGTTTCAAATTTATAACTCATAATTTATCATGCCTTTCATAGTTAACATAGTTTTTAAGTAGGCTAAGAATATCATAACACATATTTTTCTGTTTGTCAAGACCTTTTTAAAAAAAACTACAGATATTTTTCATACCTGTAGTTTTTGGATTGAATATGTTAATCTATAGCCTGAAACGCCTGCTCAATGTCTGCTATAATATCTTCAACATTTTCAAGACCGCATGAAAATCTAATCATACCGCCGTTTATTCCGGCAGCTACGAGTTGTTCTTCTGTAAGCTGTCTGTGAGTTTCGCTTGCCGGATGGAGAACACACGTTCTTATATCTGCGACGTGTACTTCATTTGATGCGAGTTTAAGGCTGTCCATGAACTTAATGGCATTAGGTCTTCCGCCCTTGATTACAAAAGAAATGACACCACTGCAACCACTTAGATACTTCTGTGCAAGTACATAGCTCCTGTCAGATTTGAGTGCCGGATATGTAACAGATTCAACCTTATCGGATTTTTCAAAATATTCAGCGACTTTAAGGGCATTTTCACAATACTGTTTCATTCTTACGGCAAGTGTTTCAAGACCTAAATTAAGTAAAAATGACGAATGTGCTGCCGGATAACAACCAAAGTCACGCATTAACTGCATTCTTGCCTTAGTGATGTAGGCGGATTTTCCGTAAGTCTGTACATATGAAATACCATGATATGATTCGTCAGGCTCTGTAAATTCAGGGAAATTGCCGTTAGCCCAGTTAAAATTACCACTGTCGACGATAACACCACCAGTTTGTACTGCATGACCGTCCATATACTTACTTGTTGAATGGATTACAATATCTGCACCAAATTCAATAGGTCTGCAAAGTATAGGGGTAGCAAAAGTATTATCCACAATAAGAGGTACATTATGTGCGTGGGCAATACGTGCGAATTTTTCTATATCAAGAACAGTAAGTGCCGGATTAGCTATAGTCTCACCGAAAACGGCCTTAGTGTTTGGCTTGAAAGACTTGCTTATTTCCTCTTCGCTTGCTGACGGGTCAATGTATATGCATTCAATACCTAATTTTTTAAGAGTATATGAAAAAAGATTAATAGTACCGCCGTATATTTCCGGAGTGCTGACAATACTGTCGCCGGCTTTACAGATATTAAGTATGGAAAGAAGTGTAGCAGCCTGTCCGGAACTGGTACACATTGCACCAATACCACCCTCTAAAGCGGCTATTTTTGCCTCAATAGCCATCGTGGTGGGGTTCTCAAAGCGTGAATATATAAGGCTTTTGGTGGGGTCGTCGAATACTGCTGCTACTTCTTCTGTTGAATCATATACATAAGTAGTACTCTGAACTATCGGAACTACTCTCGGTTCGCCGTTTTTAGGAGTGTAGCCCTCATGCAGACATTGTGTTTCTATCTTCATTTTAAATTCCTCCCGAAATAAAAAAAAGTCATTGCTGACCTGATTATTTTTATTTAAAATCCGCATACGGATTTTCACCGTAATCTTTCCCCTTAGCAGGGGGACTGCTCTTGTACTTGAGCTATGCGGAAGTGCCGGACGGAAAACCGTTTCTCTTTCATGCGGTGAAAATGCTTTATATAAGCTACCGGCAATATTATTATATCATAGTATTTTTATTTTGTCAATAGAAAAATAAAAAAAATCACGCAAATCAATTTTGCCCAATCACTCTTAAAATTGACGAGGAATCAA
>CAMWQI010000265.1 GCA_947176345.1 uncultured Ruminococcus sp. | reverse complement strand
ATATCACAATATTTTTAATATGTCAATGGTTTTATTGTACATCTTGAATAATAAAAGTTAGCATAATAAAACTAATATTTAAATAAAAACTATAGACAAAATTATTTTTTTATGTTATAATAAATAAAGAATTTGATTTTTTGAGGTGATTTTATGGGCTTATTTTCTTCTTTGGGAAAACCTAAATATTTTGACAGCAAAATGCCTGCCAAGTGCGACTATTGCGAATATGGAAAACGTACAAAAGACGGCGATAAGGTTCTTTGTGATAAAAATGGTCTTGTTTCGCCTGACCATTCATGCGGAAAATTTTCTTATTCTCCGTTGAAACGTATTCCGGTTAAACAGCTTAATTTTGTCGGCAGTATGGCAGATGAGGAACTTTATCTTGAGTCTGCCGGTGACCGTGCCGAAAAAGATTCTGAAAATAAATAGTTACATAACTGACAAACACTTGACAAATCTGGATATATATGCTAAAATATATTCATATAAATTCAGAATAGGAGAGATGTAAAATGTACGGATTTATGATGCTTGCAGAAAATGCCCCTCTTACTGGTGATAATTTTCCAGCAAAGATACTTATAATAGTAGGTGTCATTGCAGTTATTCTTGCTGTCGTGACAACGATTATGTCAAAGAAAAAGAAATAATAAAACTTTTCCTCCGCATATACTTTAATAAGTATATAAGCGGAGGTTTTTTTATGATTTGCAGACTTGAAGATTTACGCAAAAAAGAAGTGATTGATATTCTCACCGGTGAACGTCTCGGCTACATTGACGATGCGGAAATGAATATCGAAAAATCCGCCGTGCAGTCTTTCGTGATATACGGCAGAGAACGGCTTTTCGGCATTCTCGGCAGAGAAGACGATGTTGTTATACCGTGCAGTGAAATAAAAGTTGTTGGAAATGATGTTGTACTTATAAAACACGCAGAAGCAACAAATATAACAAAAACTATAAATAAAAATTCTGGAACTTTGTAAAATTTCACAAACATAAAAGGCTTGACTTTTTTTGGAGAAAATGTTATAATATTAAGGCAATTCACACACTGGTACTTTTGCGGACTGGTGCGTTTGTCTGAACGTTGCCCGCAAGTTAAGTCCTGTGGCGGATTAATTTTAACCAATCAGGAGGAACTACACATGGGAGTAGTATCAATGAAACAACTTCTTGAAGCTGGTGTTCACTTTGGTCACCAGACAAGAAGATGGAATCCGAAAATGGCACCATACATTTTCACAGAAAGAAACGGCATATACATTATTGACTTACAGAAGACAGTCAAGAAACTTGAGGAAGCTTATATGTTTGTTCGCGACATCGCTGCAAACGGCGGTGAAGTTCTCTTTGTAGGTACAAAGAAACAGGCTGGCGACTCTGTAAGAGAAGAGGCTACCAGAGCAGGTGCACACTATGTAAATGCAAGATGGCTCGGTGGTATGCTCACAAACTTCAAGACAATTCAGACAAGAATCAAGAGACTTGAACAGCTTCACACTATGGAAGAAGACGGCACTTTTGCACTGCTTCCGAAGAAAGAAGTTGTTAAACTCAATCTTGAAATAGAGAAACTTGAAAAATTCCTCGGCGGTATCAAGAACATGAAGAAGATTCCGGCTGCTCTCTTTATCGTTGACCCACGCAAAGAAAAGATTGCAGTTGCTGAGGCTAAGAAACTCAATATTCCGATTGTTGCTATCGTTGACACAAACTGTGACCCTGACGAAGTGGATTATGTAATTCCTGGCAACGATGATGCTATCAGAGCTGTAAAGCTTATTGCTGGCACTATTGCTAACGCTATTATTGAGGGCAGACAGGGCGACGACAATACAGCAGAAGAAGTACAGGAAGCTCCGGCTGAAGAAACTACAGATGCTGAATAATTCAGAAAATCAAAACCCGAATTATTTTTAATGGTTCGGGTTTTTAATAAATATTTGGAGGTAATTAAAATGGGAAAGATTTCCGTTACTGATATAAAGGCACTCATGAAGTCCACAGGCGTAGGCATGATGGACTGTAAAAAGGCTCTTGAAGCTAACGAAGGCGATATGGACAAGGCTATTGAATTTCTCAGAGAAAAAGGTCTTGCTACACAGGCTAAAAAAGCCGACAGAGCAGCCGCAGAGGGTGTTGTTTCAGCCGTTATAAACGGCAATGTAGGTGTTCTCCTTGAAGTAAACACTGAAACAGACTTTGCAGCTAATACAGATGATATTAAAAACTTTGTATCTGCTGTAGCAAATACAATTATTGAAAAAAATCCGGCAGATGTTGAGGCTCTCAAGGCTGAAACAATCAGCGGTGGTACAGGCACAGTCGGAGAGGCTCTCACCGAACTTGCCGGCATGAAGATAAGAGAAAATATCGTTATCCGTCGTTTCACAAGAATGGAAGGCGTTCTTGCATCATATATCCACAATGGTGGTAGCATCGGCGTTATGGTAAAGCTTGACACTGACCTTTCTGCTGAACAGGTTACAGCTATCGGCAAGGACGTTGCTATGCAGTCTGCCGCTCTTAATGCTTCTTATCTCTGCCGTGAAGATGTTCCGACTGAAGTTCTTGAAAAGGAAAAGGAAATTATTCTTGCTCAGATGGCTGAAGACCCGAAAATGTCAAACAAGCCTGAACAGGTTAAGGTTAAAATTGCAGAGGGCAAGGTTGGCAAGTATTACAGCGAAAACTGTCTCCTTGAGCAGTCATTTGTTAAGGACGACAAGCTTTCTGTACAGGGCTATATTGAAGCAGAGGCTAAGAAACTTGGCGGTTCTATCAAGGTAGTTGAAGTTGTTCGTTACGAGCGTGGTGAGGGTATCGAAAAGAAAGAGGATAACCTTGCAGACGAAGTTGCTAAGATGATTAAGTAATCACTTATGCAATAATCAGAAATTTTACAGAGTATTCCGGATTTTTTTGTATAATATCTACAAAAAGCCGGAATACTTTTTATATATATTTCACTTGCAGTATTGAACAAAATATGTTATAA
>CAMWQI010000264.1 GCA_947176345.1 uncultured Ruminococcus sp. | reverse complement strand
GTGAGAAAATTTCTGAACTTACTCCGAAAGAAAAAGCGTTTTTAAACAGCGATATTCTGCCTTTTATGACAAAATCTTTGCTTGCATGGGACGAAATCGAGGATTTAGGTTACAGACTTTTTGAGGAGGGCTATAATGACAAATATGCTCCGCATGAAAACGCATCTTTCGGCAACGGTCTGAGTGAAAACCGACTTTCTGTACTTGCCAGGCGTATGCAGAATGATGAGGATATTCGCAAGGATTTGACACTTGGACTGCTCGGCGGTCAGAACGTTTTTACTACAAATAACGACAATAAGTTTACGGCAGAATACGGTGAAAACTCAATTACTGCACGTTACGGAAATGCTGAAAGAAATATCAGTTATGAAGATTTAGGCGATGTTTTTCTGTCGCTGATAAAATCGGAATATGATGACATTGTTCACGATCGAACTGTTGAGGATTTACAGGATAATATTCCGGATATTACTGTCGAAACAGCGGATAATTTGATTTCAGCTTTTGAAAATGCGATGACTGACAATTGGCAGGGTGACAAAATCAAGGAATCCCAAATTAAAAATGCGTTGCAGGATATTCTCGGTGATGATGAAAAAGCAGAAAAAGCATTTATTTCGATTGCCGATATGAAATATAACTTTAAAGTAGAAACGGAAAAAGAAAGTCCGATACATTTCGGATTGCTCGGAAACGGAATTACTGCTTATGATATTTCACGAACGGACAAGGAAACGAATGATTATGTAACTGTTGCCCATATTTCGCCCGAAGGTATCGTAAAGATTTACGATGACAACATTTCAGAAGAAGATATGTCTAGAATCCAGCAGGAGGCTGATTCTGCTCGTGAAAAGTTTTTGACGGATTGGGAAAAGTTAGATACGATTTCGCAGTTCCAAAGATTATACGACAGAGCCGATACGGAAACAATGCTGAATATCGGCAAAGAAAACCTTTCTACAGAGGAAAAAATTCAAAAATATATGCCGTTTGTATTTTTTGGCGAGGGTGAACGTCCACAGCCTGAAATTGAAAAAAATTCCGATATATCGAAAAATAAAGGCAGTTGGTTTGTACATACAAGCACTCCTGCGGACGGCATAAAAAACGGTGTTGTCGGCAGAAAAATAAATCCTGATGAGGAAATTTCCGGACGTAATATGGAATATTGTAGCGGACTTTTCACGGACGATAACGAACAGGGTTGCAATATCGAATTTGCACAGGAAATGGCTGATTTACTCAATAAAAACGGCATTTCGGATTTACACGAGGCACGAAATTTTATTGATAATGAAATTGCGGAACGTGATGATTTTTCGGACATAAGCACGGAAAAAATTGATATTTCTGCTGATTCTGAGTTTATACAGCAAGTTGTCCATGATGTTGAGGAACTGCAAAATTCAGATGATGAGGATATTCCTGTTGTTCATGACATCACTTTTCTTGGCGATAACAGTAAATTTGATGCCGTAAAAGCCGTGATAAATACTGAATCTTTCGGCACAACCATTGTTGACGGTGACAGATTATCCGTTGTTATCTATGATGATGCGGATATTGACGACGTGCGTCAACTCGTAGAAACCGCTATGGATAACGGAGTTTATCTAAACGTTTCTTCTTCAAATTTTCTTGAAAGCAGATTTGGTGATGATTTTCTTGAAATTTATAGTTCTGATAAGGAATATACTCTTGAAGTAAGTATGACTTCTGATGCTTTTGATGAGCCGTATTGTATCACTAAAATTGATTCTAACGGTGATTTTATTGACTATTATGAAGATATTGACGGTCATATCCCTGCTTTCTCTACAATAGCAGAAACTCTTGACTATGCAAAAAAATACAAACTTGATGTAACAAATAATTTGGAAGAAATCCCCGAAAATCTGTTCTATACTCTGCAAGATGTTATAGATAAATATTTTGGCACGGATTGTTATTCGGCTGAAACGGTAGACGGTAAATGGAAGATTTCTATTGCTGATGGCGACAAAGTTGCTGAGGTACTCCACGACGGTGAAGTGATTTGCAGTATTTATAACCGTGGTGACAAAATGGAAATCGCGCCTTATGAAAAGTCAACTTCTTTTATAAATATGATTGCTGATGCTATGCTGAATCACAATCCCGACAAGCCTGTAGAGATTATCGACTTGACTGATGATAAAAGTATTGACAAACCGCTTTTTACAGATGCAGATGTGATTGAAGAAATCGAAAAAAGCGAAAATTCGACGGATAACAGACCATTCTGGGAAACTCCTGACATTAACGGCGAACAGCTTTCAATGTTTGGTGACCCTGTTCCGCTTACTCAGAGCAAACAATCCGAACCAAAAAAAGAAACTTTTGCTGAAGGACTTTTTGTAGGCAATGTGAACCGTTATGCCGCACTTTATGATGAAATTACACGTGGCACCGGATTTCAGGGTGGAAAATCACGTGTTCAGAAATTTTATGACGAAAAAAAGCCTACAAATAAGGAATTTGCGGACTTTCTGAAACATGAATACGGTTTGGGCGGTCATAGTGGTGACGGTGAAATTTCGTTTGTTGACCACGATTCAAAAGGAATGTTTTTCACGCTTGACAGCGGAGAAAAATTCAAATTCAACTGGTCTGACGTTGCAGAAATGACAGCAGAAATTATTAACAAGGGCGAATATATTACTCAGGCTGATATTGACCGAAGAATACAAAACGAAAAAGATATTGTTGAACATAATGCTCCCGATTCTCCGCTTGAAGTAGAAATTTCAGAAAAAACAGATAAGTCAGGTAATAATTCGGCACATGATAAAGATATTCCTGTCTACAAGGGTGAATGGAAAACCGCTGATAATATGGAACTTTATAAAGATATTGTTGTTGAAAATAAGCGGTTTGCTGAAATGGCGAAATCAGTCATAGGCAACGGAAAAAATCCTGCGGAAAGCGTTAAAACTTTGACCGAAGAATTTGGATTTGAGCGTACCGCCTGGCTTACTGCTCTGAATA
>CAMWQI010000263.1 GCA_947176345.1 uncultured Ruminococcus sp. | reverse complement strand
TTTACAGCTTTAAATCGGCATTTGAAAACAATATCACCAGCGATATTACAGAAAAATATGATACGTTTTTGTCACATATCGGAGTAAATCAGACCAATTATTTCGGTTCGTACGGCTTATGGCAGTATTCATGGACAGGGCGTATTGATGGCATTTCCGGTGACGTTGACTTAGATTATTCATATAAAGACTATCCAGAAATCATTAAGAATGCCGGTTTGAATGGCTTCTCAACATCTGATACTCAAAGTCCGACAGAAAATACCGCTGAAATCTCACTTACAGTTGACGGAAAAACTTACTTCGGCACTCTCAATGAAAAGTAAATGCTAAAAAACTCCTAAATTTATTTTTAGGAGTTTTTTTGTTATTTTAGTTAATAAAGAACGACTGGCCACATCGTCCAGCTTTATCGTAGTTGTTGATCATATAATTCTGCATACATATTTGGTCAGCATCAGTAATATAACCGTCGCCATCAATATCGGCAGCCTGTGGAACAGGTAAATAATATTCGCCCTCTTCTTTACGGTAATCCAAAGCGTTTTTCACTGATATTAGTGTATGATTGTGTGCATTTTTATATTCCGTAATAAACTGTGAAACAAGAACTGCATCACTGAGACTAACAAAGCCATCATCGTCAACATCACCGTATACGTGCCAGCCGTGCAGGTCATTATCTGCGGCACTTGCAGAACCTACAGCAGTGTATGTACTGCCAAACATCATTAACATTGCTGTTAAAGATACTGTTATTTTTTTTAATGTTTTTCTCATTAAAATTCCTCCTCAATATTAATATGTTTCCATTATAAACTATTCTTATAAAAATTTCAATGATATAAATTATACTTTTTTGTCGGAATACAACATTTTTTGTATTACTAATGACACATTTTCTTTTTTCAGTTTAGTTAAAAAGGGGTTCGGGGATTTCCATGACAAGCGAAGCTGTTTACAATTTAGACATATTTTTTCAATAGGATTTTGAAAAAGTTTTTAAACCATTAAGGTCGCAGACCTTACCTAATAAATGCGGTGGAGTGGAATGGTCTGTTTTGCAAGTTCCGTAAGGGGCGTGCAAAACAGATATTAGGTAACACTATCTGTTTTGTTTATAACAGTGATACATGATACGGAATGGGAGTGAATTGCAAAAATAGCAAGCAATGTAAGTGGGTGTACACTTACAAATTTTCAAGTCTGAAAGTTAAATTTTGGGACGTTTCCCAAGCCCTCTAAAATATCAAATTAAATTTTATAATCAAATAAAATATGAAAAGTTTTTATAAAAGAACAAACGAACTTTCACAAAATCATCACAATTATTTTTTCAAAAAAGTGTTGAATAAAATAAAAAATTAGAGGTGTCATGACGGAACGGGTAGTGTTTACCCAATATCAGTTTTGACAAGCTCTAAAAGACTCATCAAAACAGAACATTCCTCTCCAATGAACTTATTGGGTAGAGCTTGTAACAAAGATAGTCTAAACTTTTTTTATGGTTTTAAAAAATTTTCACTAAACTGTCACAAAGAATTTTGAGAAAAATTTTTTGTTGACTCCGTCAATCATGGAATGCCCCGAACCACCATTTTACTAATTTGAAAAAAGAAATAATACAAAAAATCCCCTAAGTACGTTACTTAGGGGATTTTTAAATTATATTATATCAAAAATCATCATCTTCTATAGATATAACTGGCATTTTTTCAGTGTCAATCAAATTATATTATCTCATAATCATTTATAAATATCTTGTACATATCTACATCAAAGTCTTTATCATAATGTACTCGTCGTCCATATCGTTGTTTGCTTTCTTTATGTTCACAAGAGGCTGAAGACAACTTTTCCAGTTTTTCAAGGTCAATATTATTTATCATGCTTATAAGGTACGTAACGGGCTTTTTAACGGGTTCTTTTGACTTCAATAGCATTTCACTATAGAGAGACTTCAAAAGCGTTCTGAGGCGTTCTGGCTTGCTTTCTGAGGATACAGACACTTTACAAGCGAGAACGTCACAAAGTATATTTATTTCATCTGGTGTAAGGTCTTTTTCAAACTCTCCGGATAAATAGGGTTGCCGTTCCAATGCGGACACAGACCGCTCCGGCATATACTCTTGTGGCTGTGGTTGCTTGTCTATGAAGTCACGGAGTTCCAGTGGGTCAGCATACTTTTCATTCTTTGCGATATGGAATACTATAGTAAGCCATTTGCCACGATTTCCGATTTTGCCTTTTTCATATGTAAAGCTTATATCTGTATTTTCGGATAATGCTTGTTGACAACTATTTAGAATGCGAGTTTTAAAACGTTCCATTTGCGGATATTGGTTAGGTGAAATAAAAAGATATTCACGAAGTTCTGACACCTTTATTTCAAATTTGCCTAATCTCTCATGCTGTTTCAAAAGTTCGTACATACGCAACTGATTAACAGATTTTAGCCGTAAAGCGTTCCACAGTTCATAAGTAAAGTAATTCTTTTTCAGATTAAAGAGCAATGGCAACGCTTTATCATGTGCATCTATCTCAACCACCCATGAGTCAGAACCATCTTTGAAAAGCTCAACTTCTTTAAAAATCTGAAAAGAAGACAAACCGCCCTTATCATTAGGCATATGAACAACTTTACAAAGCAAGCCATTTACAGTCGTTTTAAAATGATTTATATTCATTCGTCCTATTTCCATAATCTTCTGAAAATCGGATAAAGGAAAATGTACACGCCGTGTAGAAACATCACGTGCATTGATTTTTGCAAGATATATACTGAAAAATCTCAGTTCCTGCAAACTCATTTTAGTACTTCTGATTTCGTTAAGTGTATTACTTTTTTCAATAATATATGTATTCTTTAAAGCCATAAAAACACCTCCATTTGCATTATATCATATGTTCAGGATAATGTCAACACTTTTTTTAAAAAGTGTTGTTATCTGTGCAAATGAATGTTGTTATCTGTGCAAATGAATGTTGTTATCTGTGCAAATGAATGTTGTTATCT
>CAMWQI010000262.1 GCA_947176345.1 uncultured Ruminococcus sp. | reverse complement strand
AAGCAGTAAATATACTGAAAAATATTTTTAATAATCTTAACAATAATAATGATAGTCGTGAAAATGATATATATGTTATTCTTGACGAAATTAATTCTCTGAATTTTGACAAGAAGTTTTCTGAAAATAATGACCAGACAGTAGCGGATATTATTTTCAGACAAGGCAGAAGCGTAGGTCTAAACCTTATATCAGCAACACAGTTTTTGTCAAATAAAGGTTCAAAGAGCAAGGCACAATTATTTAATCAAAGTGCGACGAAGATAGCACTGCACATGAACAGTTCATCATCTACAGCAGTGGCTAAGTCTATATCAGTTTCAAGGTATTCCTATTATAAAGAGGTGCTTGAAAAAATGACAGTAGGACAGGCGATAGTGTATAGTGGAGTTGAGTGTTCCGACAACAGCATAACTAACGATATGCCTTTACAGATAAAAATTTCACCATTTAACAAATAAAAATGTCCACAATATTTCTAATTGCTGTCTTATAAAATGTCTTAAACGGTATAAATCACCATTTTACGCAATGCAAAAAATAAAAATAGTGGACAAAAATATTTGTATAATGGCAAAACAACAAAAAATAAGTGCAGCCATAATAGCTGCACTTATAGTTTTATGTGTTAATCATAACGACAAATTCTCCGATATTTAAAATAAGTTCGTTTGTTGGAGTAGGTAAGGGAGGATAAGCGGTTGCAAGTTTCTGTTCTATTGCAGACTGAATACAGCTTATGCCGTACTGAATATTGTCTGCTTCAACAGTGAGGTCATCAAAGTCAACAGGATTGAGTATGAAGCCGTTCGGAGCAGGTGTCACTACAACAGGGTATGACTGATTCTGTGGAACAGTTGGCATTGAAAATAAGTCCTCCATAAGCTTCATTTCTTCATGCTTCTGACTGTCAAGAACATGAGTGTATGTATCAAGAGTAAACGAAACAGAATAATGTCCGAGAAGTGTTGACAGTGTTTTTGAGTCCATACCCTGCTCCAAAGCTCTTGTTGCAAAAGTGTGACGAAGAGCATGGAAAGTATAGTGACCTAATCCAGAAGCTTCGAGTATTTCGTCATAGTAATCTTTAAAAGTACGTGGCTCAATATAACCGCCTGTTTGATTGGTGACGATAAATCCAGAATCGTTATATATTTCTCCTGCGATACGTGCATCGGAAAACTGAACATTTCGCCATTGCTGAAGCTCTTTAATGGTAATCTGCATAAGCGGAATTGAGCGTACTGAATTTTTAGTTTTCGGTTCTTGTATGACAATTTCAGTAGAATTGCCAACGCCGTTATAGTCAACTTTCGGCAGACGGTTCAAAGTGCGGCGGATATTGAGCATATTTTTTCTTACATCAATGTCTTCCCAGCGTAAGCCGAGAAGTTCACCGAGACGAATTCCAGTAGCGAGGGTGAGCCTTATAAAAATGCCATACCTGAAATTATAGCTTGTGTAAATCAGCCGTTCCTGCTCCTCACGGGTAAGGATTTCAATCTGCGGTTTCTTATTGCGTGGAAGATTTACGGCATCACAGGGATTGAAATTCAGATGATGTTCAAGTACCGCCTGTTTCAGTGCCTTATGCAGACAGCGGTGCAGATTGGTTATTGTTTTTGGAGATAAGCCTTCAACAGTGAGTTTGTAATTGTAAAAATCCTGCAACAGTTTTGAAGTAAGGTCTTTGAGTTTAAGTGTAGGAAAAGCTTTTGCAAGATGATTCTCAATATAGCCTTTATAGCTTGTGTAGGTGGACTGTTTAAGACTGTTTTTCATGTAGGTTTCAAGCCAGATTCTAAGCCAGTCAATGAGCTTGGTTGAAGTCGGGTCAACCATTTCGTTGATGTGAATGTTGTATTCAACTTCATGCAGAAGTTTTATAGTTATTCTACTTAAAAATAAAACATCAAGAATCTCTCAAGACATAATGAATAGCATCATCCAAAGAAATATTCATACGTAAAGAAGATTTTATTTTTTGCTTTAAAATGTACCAATATTTTTCAATTGGGTTGAGTTCAGGAGAATATGGCGGAAGAAAAATAAGATTAACCCCATATTTCTTACAGATTTCATAAAGCTTCTTTTTCGAGTGAAAAGATGCATTGTCCATAACAATTACTGTACCTTTTTCAAGACATGGCAATAACCACTTTTAAAACCAGAATTCGAAAAGTGGTGAGTCCATTGTTCCGCTGTACTGCATTGGTGCAATTATTTTTTTACCGAGTTTGGCAGCAACTATATTTGTTCTCTGAAATTTTTTTCCTGATATTTTGTCATAAACTTTCTGTCCACGCAAAGCATATCCATATTCACGATAAAGGTATGAATCTATGCCTGTTTCATCAACATATGTTGTTTTTTCTTCCGGAATATCTTTTCCTGATACTCCTTTACTTTTTCAGAATCTTGTTCTTTGTAGTGACATGTCTTTTTTTCTTGTTATTCCGAGTCTTTTATATGCTTTGCTTATTGCTTGCGGACAACAGCCAAATACAGCCGCAACTTCTTGCTGTATATCATCTGGATGTTCTGCTACATATGCTTTCAGCTTTTCCGGGTCTATTTTCTTGAATCCTCTTTTAAGAGGATTATTTGATAAATCACCTGTTTCTTCATATTGTTTCACCCATCTGTGTACCGTGCTTTTTACTATTCCGAACACTTTTGCTGTTTCTTCATATGTATGTCCTTCTTTTTGATATGTTACTGCTGCTTCTCTTAAATCTTTACTTTTACTCATATTTTTATTATATCACTTTTGTGTTCGCTTGTAAAGTAGATTGACTATACAGCTTCTGCCTTTGTTTCTGCATAATAGGAAATACGCTTTGATTTGCCTGTCTCAAAGTCAGTTCCTGCTGTTACCCTGACTTCCCAGCGACCGTCTTTTCTCTGACGGATGCTGCCCTCATTGTGTCCTCTTTTTGTATTTGCCATATAAATACCTCCTGATAAATATTTTTATATAATAGTTTGTATCATGTTACAGCAATTCCACTTTAGATTAATAATAGCCGCATGCAGAAAACCAATGGTC
>CAMWQI010000261.1 GCA_947176345.1 uncultured Ruminococcus sp. | reverse complement strand
TGATTTGATACTTCTGCTTGATGAATTTGATTATCCTCCTGTAACTATTGATGACATTTATAAAGAGGTATTGGAGCAGGCTGAGAATTTTAAAAAGTATAGTAAGTGACGGCTTTATAATATGAACAGCTAAAATGAGGTGCTTTATGGAAACTAAATATAAAGAAAAGCAACAGCACAATGTTATTAGAACTGTTCTTCATGAAAAGTTACAGATTTCATATTGTTAAATTATGTCCCTCTGTTTTACTACTAAGGATTGATGTGGTTTGCTCGATTTCGCACTAATTTGTATTTTTTGCCATACTTAAGTCGAATTAGTAGTATGGCAGGACGATATGCTCAAATCCTTGAAAACATGGTATTTTACGGCATTTGAGAAAGGAGAAATGATAATGAATAAGATACTATTCATCTGCCACGGAAATATCTGTCGCAGTCCTATGGCGGAGTTTATTTTTAAAGATATGCTTAAAAAGTGTGGGCGTGAAGCGGAATTTATCGTTGTGTCCAGTGCAACAAGCACCGAGGAAATATGGAACGGCATCGGCAATCCTGTGTATCCGCCTGCAAGAGCAGAACTTGCAAATCATGGCATTTTTTGTAAAGAAAAAAGAGCCATACAGCTGAAAAAATCAGATTATGATAAATATGATTTGTTTTTGTGTATGGACAGCAGAAATGTTACAACTACTTTGCAGATTTTCGGTGGTGACCCCGATAATAAAGTCCGCAAGCTGCTTAAAAATAAAGACGTTTCAAACCCTTGGTACACGGATAGATTTGACGTTGCCTATAATGATATTTACGAGGGTTGCCGTCAGCTTCTGGAGAGTTTATGATGCAGATATGGAATCCGTGGCACGGCTGCCGTAAATATTCGGAGGGTTGCGAACATTGCTATATGTACTATCTTGACGCACAGCGTGACCGTGACGGCAGTAAGATTTACAAGACAAAAACAAACTTTAATCTTCCGCTGAAAAAGGACAGACAGGGAAATTATAAAATTCAGTCAGGAACGTTGCTTCATGTCTGCATGACTTCTGATTTCTTTCTGGAAGAAGCAGATGAGTGGCGTGAGGAAGTCTGGAACATGATACGTCAGCGGTCTGATGTGATATTCTGGATTCAGACGAAACGTGCAGAAAGAATTGCAGAGCATCTTCCGAAAGATTGGGGTGACGGCTGGGAGAATGTCATTCTATGTGTAACAACAGAAAATCAGAAACGTGCAGATGAAAGGCTTCTTATATTGTTGAATATTCCTGCAAAGCATACGGCATTTATGTGTGCACCTATTTTATCGGAAATCCATGCAGAACAGTATCTTGCCACAGGTCAGTTTGAAAAGGTTCTTGCTGACGGCGAAAATTATGATGGAACAAGACCTTGTCGCTATGAATGGATAAAGTCTTTACATGACCAGTGTGAAAACGCAGATGTGCCGTTTGACTTTATCGGTACAGGAAATATTTTTATCAAAGACGGTAAGACGTACCAAATTCCGAAAGTGTATCAGAGAGTACAGGCACAGCGTTCGGGACTTAGTTATCCGTCAAGAAATACGGATATTCCGATGCAACCGAAATGCAGGTTCTGTAAAAGAAAAAACAGCTGTAATGGTTGTCATTGGTGCGGAAAGTGTGATTTAAAAAGGATAAAATTCAGAATAAAAGGAGAATCAGAATGAAGTATGGAAAATCAATCGAATTATTTCTTGTAAATGGTACCGCTGACAGTATTGTGACAGCAGAACTCTCAAATTGGAACGGAAAGGCGATAAAGATTCCACGTATTGAGGTTGCAGGGTGCAGACGGGAGGACATCACGCAGGCAGGTGTATATTTCCTGTTTTGCAAAGATGCCGATGGCTCGGATTCTGTGTATATAGGCGAAGCAGAAAATGTAAGGGAACGCCTTGTACAGCATATGCGTGACTACACTTCAGAAAAAGAAAAGTATTATTGGAGTACAGCTGTCATTTTTGTGGGCAGGGATTTGAATAAGGCTTTGATTCGTTTTCTTGAAAATCGATTTGTGGAAATCGCCAGAAGTCTCAAAAGATATTTGGTGCTGACTAAAAATACATATCGCAATACAGTCATGAAAGAATCGCAGATTGCAGCGATGGAAGAATTCATAGAAAATGTAAAAATCCTGTTGGGAGCTCTTGGATTTAAAGTTCTGGAACCTCTGGACAAGCCAGATAAAAGTAAAAATGATACATCAGGTAAAGGACAAACCGAAGAGATTAGACTTCATTTAGAGCGTACAATTAAAGATGTCGGAAAAATAGAAGCTGACGGAATCCGCACATCAGAAGGCTTTGTTGTTTTGAAAGGAAGTCACATATCACCGGTTGATGATAACACAATTTCAATTGCGCTGAAAGAACAGCGGAAGAAAGCAAGTATTGAATCGGGTATTTTAAAAGAAGATGTTTTGCTTTCCAGTCCGTCTTATGCAGCCATGTTTGTGATTGGCAAAAGTGCAAATGGTTTAACAAGCTGAAAGACAAGTGATGGACGTTCACTTAAGGATATTGAGAACAGTGAGATGACAGGTGAATAAGGAGTATTTATGAAAATATACATCGACGCTGACGGCTGCCCGGTTGTCAGAAATACACTGAAAATCGCTGGAAAATTCAATATTCCATGCGTTATCATCTGCGACACTGCACATCAGATTGAGCATGATGGTGCTAAAACAATTGTAGTAGATAAATGTGCAGACAGTGTAGACTTTCGGCTTGTCAATCTAATTCAGCAAGGCGATATTGCCATTACGCAGGATTATGGTCTTGCGGCGATGTGTTTGAGTAAACGTGCAATTGTTATCAATCAGGACGGAAAAGAATACACTAATGATAATATTTCGGGATTACTGGAATTTCGTGCAGTTTCAAAGAAAATCCGTCAGAACGGCGGAAGATTGAAAGGTATTTCGAAGCGAACAGGGGAGCAGGATATGGCGTTTGAAAATGCACTGCGATGTATGTTATTACAGCAATTCCACTTTAGATTAATAATAGCCGCATGCAGAAAACCAATGGT
>CAMWQI010000260.1 GCA_947176345.1 uncultured Ruminococcus sp. | reverse complement strand
TGAAAATACAATATACCTCTCCACCAACACTAAATGAGTATACTCTCTTATGAAAAAATATTTGGGGATTCGGGCGGAATAAAGCTTATAAAAATCATTGATGAATGAAGTCAAAGTTTAAAAATCCCCTAAAAATAGCCATGCCCGAATTTACAAATATTAAAAGTACGCAGAATTAAAGAGTTATGCATCGCCTCCACCAATCGAATATGCGTAATCGTAAAGGTTGCGAAAAGTCCCATATACCGTAAAATAGCGGTATATGGGATTTATTTTTTCACAAAAAGTTTGCGTATTCAGCACGCTCGGAGTACTTTTCAAAGGATATTGACGAAAGTAATTTTCAAAATCGTCTTGTCAAAAAATATTCGGGGATTCGGGCGGTTTTGATTTAGTTACTAAAATAATGAAAAAATAGTATTGCAATTTGGTAAAAAGTGTGATATAATAATAGATGAATTATACAAATTTTGGGGACGTGAAAATATGAACGAAAAACAGCGTAAAGATTCAATAAAAAATGGGGGATTAGATTTATGACACCAGAACAGAAAGCAAGAAAGATAATTGATGAAAAACTGATTATGTCTGGCTGGATTATTCAGGATATGAAAGAGCTTAATCTAAATGCTTCTGTTGGCGTTGCTGTACGTGAGTTTCCGACCGATACAGGTCCAGTTGATTATGCTCTTTTTGTTAGTGGAAATCCTGTTGGTGTATTTGAAGCTAAAAAAAGTGAAGCCGGAGAACATATAACATCAGTTGAGAACCAGTCAGCACGCTATGCTAATAGTTCGTTCAAATGGGTCAGGAACGGCTATAAAATACGTTTTGCTTATGAGGCTACGGACAAACTGACTCGTTTTACAGATTATAATGATATAAAATATTGCTCACGTAATATATTCACTTTTCATAGACCGGAAACACTTGCACGGCTTATAAAACAAAATGATACTGTTCGTAATAATATGAAAAATTTTCCGGAATTTGATGGAACAGGTTTCCGAGCTTGTCAGATTACAGCAATTAAAAATCTTGATAAATCTTTATCTGAAAATAAATCAAGAGCATTGATACAAATGGCTACAGGTGCAGGAAAGACTTTCACAGCTATAACTTCTGCATATCGTATGCTCAAATATGGCAAGATGAACCGTATTTTATTCCTTGTTGATACCAAAAGTCTTGGAGAACAGGCAGAGCGTGAGTTTCTTGCGTATCGTCCGAATGATGAAAATCGTTCTTTTTCTGAGATATATGGTGTTCGCAAACTGAAAAGCTCATATATTTCGTCAGATGTTCAGATTTGTATAAGTACAATTCAGAGAATGTATTCCATACTCAAAGGTGAAGAAACAGATGAATCCATTGATGAAGTATCTTTGGAACAGGTAACATCTCTTGAAAAGAAATCACCAAAAGAGGTAGTATATAACGAGAAATACCCACCGGAGTTCTTTGACTGCATTATTGTTGACGAGTGCCATCGTTCAATATATAATGTCTGGAATCAGGTGCTTGAATATTTCGATGCGTTTATTGTGGGACTGACTGCTACTCCCGATAAAAGAACATTTGCGTATTTTAATGAGAATATTGTAAGTGAATATTCAAGAGAGCAGGCTATTATTGACGGTGTGAATGTTGGTGAGGACATATTTCTGATTGAAACCAATATAAGCAAAAACGGTGCTTGTATTATGAAACAGCTTATAGAATCAAGAAATCGTCTGTCAAGGGATAAACGATGGAAACAGCTTGATGAAGATGTGAACTATAAGCCTGCTCAACTTGACCGTGATATTGTAAATCCAAGTCAGATAAGAACTGTTATCCGTACTTTTAAAAACTATCTTTACACAACATTATTTCCGAAAAGAAAAGAAGTTCCGAAAACTCTGATATTTGCCAAAACTGACAGTCATGCAGATGATATTATTCAGATAGTCCGTGATGAGTTCGGAGAGGGTAACGAATTTTGTAAGAAAGTCACTTATTCCGCTGTGAATCCTGAAGCTGTACTTTCAGAGTTTCGCAACAGTTACTATCCAAGAATTGCCGTTACTGTTGATATGATTGCAACCGGAACAGATGTCAGACCTATTGAGTGCCTGATATTCATGCGTGATGTCAGAAGTAAAAACTATTTTGAGCAGATGAAAGGTCGTGGCACACGTACTCTCGGAAAAGATGATTTGCAGAAAGTAACTCCGTCCGCTTCTGAAAATAAAGACCATTTTGTTATAGTTGATGCTGTCGGTGTCACGAAATCCCAAAAGACAGAAACCCGAACTCTTGAACGAAAACCAACCGTTTCCGTTAAAGAACTGATGTTAAATGTTGTACTTGGTTCAAGGGACGAGGATATACTTACATCGCTTGCAAATCGTCTTATACGTCTTAACATCAGAATGACTAACGGTGAACGTAAAGAATTTAAAAAAATGGCAGATGTTTCAGCTGAAAAACTTGCTGAAAAATTGCTGGATGCATTCGACGAGGACGTTATAAAGCAACAGGCAGTTAATGACAGTCTGACCACTGAAAAAGCATCAGAAGTTCTTACTGATGAGGCTGTAAAACCGTTCTGTAATCCTGATTTGAGAAATTTTATTGAGAATGTACATCGCAGTTATGAGCAGATTATTGACAATGTTAATCTTGATAAAGTTCTTTTTGCAGGATATTCGTCTGAGCAGGAAAAGAATATTGAGAGAACTATAAAGACTTTCCGTGAATTTATAGAGGAAAACAAGGACGAAATAACGACTTTGCGTATAATTTACAACGAAAGTTATAAAAATCGTCCTATGGCGATAGAAAGTCTTAAAAAGCTGTATGAAAAGCTGAAATCAAAGGGAATAACAGTTGAACGTCTTTGGGACTGCTATGCTACATTATTATTCCGGAAGTATCATCTCAAAACAGGAAGTATATTCCTATTGGTTTTATGTCACCTGAAATTTTGTGTAGTAATAAAGTCCGTTTAATGCCTGATGCTACATTATTTATTTTTGGTGTACCTACTTCTAGAGCGTGTTAACATAAAAAATGGCATCAAAAATCATAGCCATAGTAACTACA
>CAMWQI010000259.1 GCA_947176345.1 uncultured Ruminococcus sp. | reverse complement strand
AATTAACTGTGAGGTGAAAAATTGTGTTCTATGACACTTCAGAAATGAAAAAATACCTTAAAGAAAATCTTTCTCAGAAACGTTATACGCATTCTCTTAACGTTGCTGAGGAATGCCGGAAACTTGCACGCAAATACGGTGAAGACCCCGACAAAGCATATTTTGCCGGACTGCTCCACGATATATGCAAGGAAATTCCCGATGAACAGCAGAAAAAACTTGTCATTGAAAGCGGTTTTTCTGTATGCCGTGAAGAACTTGATACAAAATCATTGTGGCACGCCATAGCTGGTGCGTATTTCATAAAGACACATTTCAGCGTGGAAGACATAGATATACTTAATTCCGTGCGTTTCCACACTGTAGGTCGTGCCGGCATGACAAGGCTTGAGGAAATTGTATATCTTGGTGACCTGATTTCAGCCGACAGGGATTACAAGGACGTTGACAGAATGCGTAAAATAGCCTATACAAGCCTTAATTCCGCTATGCTGGAGGCTTTTGAGTATTCAATAAAATCCGTCGTCAAAAAGGGTGGGCTTATCCCGATTTGCACGGCGGAAGGGTATAATTTTTACAGAAGATTACAGCGTGGAGAAAAAAATAAAAAATAATCTTTACAGAGAGAGGATTTCAACAAAATGGACGAGGATTTCAGAAAAAACGAAAACAAAAGGAACAAAAGAAACAGGAAAAATAAAAAAAATCAGAAAAAAGTAAATTCTACCGGCGGTAAGTATGAAGTCAGACCTCTTGAAAGTAAAGAAAGGGAAAAATTTGAGCCGGAAACGGTTAAAGAACACTATAAGGGCAAATTCGATGAAAAGGCACTTGGTGAAATAAACAAAGTGCAGTTTGAGGCAAACCCTCCTAAGTCCTATAAGGGCAAGTATGAAAAGGGCGTTGTTGATAAAGAGGTATACAGTGGAAAATATTCTTCCGATGAAAAAAAGCATGAAAGTCATGCCGTTGACACCGGAAATTCTTTTGAGACATACAATGGCAAGTATTCTGCCGACAATGTCCCTGAAAATGAACCCGACAAGCGTATAAGAGGTATAAAAAAGCTACCCGAAACATCTGTACCCGACAAGAAAAACAAAAAGAAATCCAATAAGCATATACGCAGTATGAAAAAACTTCCTGAAACACCGTCACCGGAAAAGAAAAACAAAAAGAAAAAGAAATCCGATAGTTCGAAACAGGTGAAGAAAAGTCGTAAAAAGAAAAAAAAGAAAAATTTTCCATTAAATGATTTTATTGTAAAACTGGTTTCCATATCGGCGAGTATTGCATTGATAGGCGTTATGCTCCTTAATATGCCTATAATAAAAGGCGATGACGGAAACACTTCAATAATAAATTTTGTGAAAAATTTTCAGCCACTTGTACAGGTTGAGGGTGAATTACGGCATAATACTATGGATTTGCAGATAGACAATGAAATAGTAGATGTTGATTTTTCTGATGGTCTTGATTTGCCACAGCTTGTTGAGGGACAGTATACCGTACTTTTTCTGGGATTTGATGAGGAGGAATTTAATACAGATGTAATATGGGTATGTCAGTTTGATATAGGACACGCCAAATTAAATATTCTGCAAATCCCACGTGATACCTGTTTTCCGGACTATACCAGCAGTCCTACAGGAAAATTCAATAGCATATATGCTATGGGTGAAAGATATGTTACACCACCTATACAGCGTGTTGTGAATGCCGTTCAGGAAAATTTCGGCATACCGATAGATGCATATATAACAACCGGCTGTCATGATATAGTAGATATGGTTGACCTTGTCGGAGGTATACCGATTACACTTGACGAGGAAATCATGTACGAGGCAGACAAACGCATACCGGCTGGCGATACTGTGCTTAGCGGTGAGCAGGCGGAATGGTTTGTGCGTTTCAGGTGGGCATTAGCTGAGGGCGATATAGGACGTATGAAAAATCAGCGTCGTTTCATGGCAGCAGCTATGGAAAAACTTTTCAGCATTGTCAACGATGAGGGCAGAGTAAAGCTTTACAGTTACCTTAAAGAAATATATGACAATGAATATATTTATACAAATATGAGTTTAGGTGATATAGGTATGCTTGCAGATTTTTCAGCTACTCTATCAATGGAAAATGTTCAGGTGAATATGGTTCCAGGGGAGGGAGCGAAATATCTTGCTCCGGACGGTGAGGTATATGATATATATTCAGTTCATAAGCTTGCTACTCTGAATATGTTAAATAATTATTTCAGACCATATCAGAAAATAATGACAAGCTCCGACTCTTCAATTGTTGAGTATGTAACTGATTATCAGAATACACAGTATGATGATACTTCCGACAATCTACAGGATATAAGCGACGGTGATGCAGACAATAGTGGTCTGCTTTACAAGGATTAAATTAACAGAAAGAAGGCATTGTTTTTATGACACAGCAGGAAAAATTAGAACTTATAATTAAAACTCTTGACCTTAAAAAAGGTGAAGACATTCAGGCACTCAAAGTAGCCGATTTGACTATACTTGCGGAATATTTCGTTATAGTCAACGGTACAAGCAACACCCACGCCCGTACACTTGCCGATGAAGTGGAATACCAGCTTTCACAGAAAGGCATTGAGCCACAAAGACGTGAATCAGATACTGGCAATACGTGGATTATCCTTGACTATGCCGACATTCTTGTACACGTCTTTGACAAGACACATAGACAATTCTATAATTTAGAGGGATTATGGGCTGATGCAAACCCCGTTGATATAAGCAGTCTGCTTATAAAGGAGTGATTTTTTCATGAATACAAATAATATGCAGGGCAGAAATATAGCCATAGCTATGGGTGTATATATCATAATAAAAGCTGTCCTGAATATGATTCTCGGAGGCGGAATAAGCATTTTAAGTCTTTTATGGGCGGTTCTGCTTGCGGTTTTGCTTTTCATGGGTTTTCAGTACACAAATATAGGTGTGGGGGCTGTGCTTTTTCTTGGTGCGGTTGTACATCTGCCGACGAATATCTCAAATTTCGGGAGCAACTGGATTTACCTTATTGAAGGCATTATAGATATTGTATGTGCTGTGCTTCTTGTGACAAGAA
>CAMWQI010000258.1 GCA_947176345.1 uncultured Ruminococcus sp. | reverse complement strand
TCGGTCGGTATTTCTGTAGCCACTTCCATGATTGGTTCTGTAACCTGCTGAACTTTTGTCGGCATTTCTGTAACTACTTCCGATATAGTTTTTTCCATATCCGTGACTGCTGTTGTAACTGTATTAACAACAGTACTTTCGGCAGAAGATGTGATTTTATTCATCGTTCCGCTTTGCACCGGAATTGACGTATACTGTGGTGTTGACGGCACATCATTGGGTGGAATTATATTCCTGTTGACAAGAATCATTCCGCCTATGCTGATTGCCACAAACAGACAGGCGGCGGCAGTTGAAATGTATCGTATAAAACGTGTTCTGGAATATTTTTCTACACCTGAAACAATAGTTTCCGGTTCATATTCAGGTTCAGTTATATTTTCTCCTGACATTTTTTTAATACAGTTTTTTAATATTCTTTTCTGTGCCTTGCTGTTGAGTGCAGGAATATTTTCAGATATTTTTTCAACATCTGTATCATCAAGATTATTCAAACTGTCCGAAATTATGTTATCTTTTTCGTTATTCATAAAATCAACCTTTCCTGAGAAATTTTTCTATTCGTTTTCTTGCCCTAAGACTTCTCTGCTGTACAGCTCCTGCTGACATACAAAGTATATCGGCAATTTCACGTATAGTATGATTATAGTAGTATTGATGAATTATAACAGAGCGTTCAGGTTCTTTCAGTGACATTACAGCTTCCCGGACTTTTTGTCTGTTTATTTTTTTCATAACTGTTTCTTCAACGTTCTCGTCCATATCTAATAAATTGTACTCACTTATATCATTTTCATCTGTAACGCTCTGACGATATGACAGCCGTCGGTAAGCATCTATAGCTGAATGTTTTGCAATTGTACTTATAAAGACTTTCAATGAGCCTTTTGAAACTGAAAAATTACTGAGATTCCGGAATACTTCTATAAAAATATCACTTACATAGTCTTCAATGTCCTCTGAATTTGCACAGAGGTTCAGCTTATTTGCAGTAATAGCATAGACAAGATTACTATATTGTTCTATAATCTTTTCATATGCTTTCTTTGGTGAACTGTCAAGCAATTCAAGTAATTCATAATCGCTCATTTAATCACCTCCTCTATATATACCATTCGTTCAAGGGCAGCAAAAACTTACAAAAATTTTTCCGAGTACAATAAAAATACCGGAATGCTATCAGGCACTCCAGTATATTTTTTTGTTGTATGAGTAATATATTTTATAAATTCCAATATATTCAGGACTTTTTCCGTCCGTTTCATTAAGAAACCAATAGCTTGCAATAAGTGAAAAAATATGATATAATAGAAAAACTATGATAATTGAAAATAAAAGCAAAGTATATGATATAGACTTAAAAGAACAGACTATTTGCGGAGAAAGGAGCAGGAAAACAATGGATGAATTTGATATTTTGCTGAATGAACAGTTGAAGGACAAGGAATTTCGTAAAGAGTATGATGCTATGAAACCTGAATTTGTGACGATTCAGGCTATGATTGATGCAGGAAAGATTTTTACCGTGATAAATATGGAGCAGGAAGAAACATAACATTTTACCTGCTCCGCTTTATTTTTTGCAAAATAAAAAGCCTTATGAAGTATCATTCATAAGACTTTATCAATCTGTTTTATTTTCCATTTTAATCACCATATTCCACTTGTTTGGACTTCTTTTTCATTTCAACCTGTACCTGCTCCGGTGGTCTCAGATGTTCCTGTTCCTGCACAGCTTTCTGTTCAAACAACAGCCCTGTTTGCAGCCTGATTTCTTTTAATGCTTCATCCGTACCGATAAAATCAATGTAGCCATTCCATTTCACAGCACTCGTGCCATACAGTTCAATACGACATATTTCATCTTTTTCTGATTTTTCTTCCTTATCAACAGATGTGTTTTTTTCTTTCTGTTCAGCATTATCCGGCTGTTTTTCAGTTCTGCTGAATGATGAAATTGTTTCTGATACAATATCAGTAATATGTTCTATACCATTCCAAAGCTTATCAAAAACTTCCTCACATATGTGTAACAGTCCGGATTTTATTCTGTTCTCCAGTGCGACAGATTCACCTGAAATAATACTACTGAAAAAGAATTTTTTTCCGGATTCATGTATCACATCACTCATAGTTATTATTTTAGTTTCCGAAGTATCTTCTGATTTTATGATTGCCTTTAATGTACTTTTTAACTGACTTTCTTCTTCTGCAAAAAATGCATCGAGTTCTTCGTCAGAATTATGTTTCTGTTTATCAATCAAGGATAAAGTATAACTGCATATCTCTTTTTTAGTGCATATAGCAATAACATTGCTTGTCTGAAATAAATAATCATCATATTCACCATTTTCCCTTAACTGTGATAACTGCTTAAGCATTTCTCTCAGTTTCAGAAGATTATCAACAGCTTTTATTTCATCATCAATCATTACTCCTGATTCCGGTTTTTCATCTTTTCTTGCAGTTTCCAACCGACTTCTGATTTCTTTTAAATCTTCGTCATCGGGACATTTTTCAGGCAATATTTCCAACAAAAATTTTTGATAATGACTTCTTCTGTCACTTATTTTACGTTCATTTCTTATTTTCTTTCCTTCAAGCTTTACAATTTCAGTACGTCTGTCCTTTAATTCATCAAAGCAAGATGTGTATAATGCTTCTTTTTCAAACTTCTCCTTATTTTCTTCTGTATATTGTATTGCCTGTAAAACTTTATCTTCGCATTCTGCAATACGTTCAGGTGCTGCTGATAATAAAATCTGTTCATTCGTCCGTTCTTTTAATGACAGAATTTCCAACTCCGGAACACGTCTGTTTATTCCGGTTCTTTCCTGAAATTCTCTTGTATCTTCGGAATATGTAAATTCAGAGTGAAAAACAGACATACCCACAAAAATATCATTCTTTCTGATAATAAAAAAATCAGTAAATGGCTTTTTTGAGTTGCTTGCATCCATGAAATTAAAGTAAAAAATCAGCAGCTATCGTAGAATCGTGCGGTCTGTCAGAATGGTAGGCATTTCTGTCCCATTGATACAATTTTAATGTTATAGTTATCCTATTTGACAATAGAATAAAAATATGGTATAATAAAAAATAT
>CAMWQI010000257.1 GCA_947176345.1 uncultured Ruminococcus sp. | reverse complement strand
CTCCATACTTATAATATATAATTATAATGTTTATTACGGGAAATGTCAAGCATTTTGTCGGAAAATGTCAGTATAAACTTTTTATACGCTTCCTTTTATGCGATTTATAGCACTTTTTTCAAGGCGTGAAACCTGTGCTTGTGATATTCCTATCTCACCGGCAACTTCAACCTGTGTTTTGCCTTTCAGAAAACGCAGATATAAAATATTCTTTTCACGTTCACCTAATTCCTTTATAGCGTCGCGGATAAATAATTCGTCAAGCCAGCTGTCAACGTCGTTCCGGTCGCCTATCTGGTCAAGGATATATAATGTATCTTCCGAATCAGAGTATACCGGTTCATAGAGAGAAACGGGGTCGCTTATGCTCTCCAGTGCAATGACCACATCAGAACGTTTTTCACCTATTTCGTTAGCTATTTCCTGTATATCCGGCTCACGCTGTAGCGACATTGTAAGACGTTCCTTTGCCTGAATAGCCTTGTATGCAAGGTCACGCATAGAACGGCTCACTTTCACCTGACTGTAGTCACGCAGATGTCGGCGGAGTTCACCGCTTATCATGGGAACACAATATGTTGAAAATCTCACTTCCTTTGACAAATCAAAATTATTTATAGCCTTAATAAGACCCATAACACCTATCTGAAATAGGTCATCTATATCCTCACCACGTCCGGTGAATTTCTGTATCACACTTAATACAAGCCTTAAATTTCCTTTTATGAGTTTGTCCCGTGCAGATTTGCTGTTAGTTGCTTTTATTTCGCGGAGGAGTTCCATTTTTTCCTCTTCTTTCAGAACAGTTAGTTCCGATGTATTTATACCTGAAATTACCACTTTATTGTAAGCCATAATAAATAATCTCCTGAGTTTTATTATGGTTATATTATTGCCGGAAATTTTCATGCTAATCACTGGTAATTTACGCCAAAAAAAACGGCTGTCCGCACCGGACTGCCGTTTTTTTATTATGAAATTCTTCTGCCTTTGGTTTTACGACGTTTTTCAACGGGTTTTTCCTTACCGCCCATATCTTCGAAAATCTGTTCACTTTCGGGTGCTATATCGTCCATGAGTTCGGGATTTACCTCACCTATGCTTGTATAATATGGATTTATAACGAATTTCTGTATAACCGGATAACTGTTGAAACAAGTCATAAACCACAAAAATGATGCCGGAACAAAAGGTATAAGCATAAGAAATAATGGACTCATGTGGATATATAAAATAGCCATTCCGGTGATTACAATTGCATTTATAAGAAATGTTATAATGTTTTGTTTCAGTGCGACAAATGCAAGTGCAAATGAATTTTTGATTAAATTCATAAACGAAAGATTTGTGGCAATCATCATGAGATAGATATAAAAATTCATCATGGCTATCACAAGTGCAAGGCTTAATGTTATTACCATAGGAACATACATAAATTTACTTCCGGACTTCTCAACAAGTACAGGATATACTATAAAAGAGGCATACACGGAAAGAATTATAATGCAGTCCACAATTCCCACCGGTACGGCTTTCTTGAAATTAGTTTTGAATGCCTTGAAAAAGTCGTTTACTATGAATGAATGCTTTTCAAGTACAAAATTACGCTGGACTTTCACCATTCCGGCGGTTGCTGGTCCTATGCATACCATAAACAATATAAGTGATAATCCAGCACATATCAGTGAGACGGTGCTGTTTTTTATGAAACTTAATGATGCAAGAATTAAAAATATTGGTATAAAAAAAACAAAGTAAAGCATATTCAGTTCAATGAGTTTCCAGAATTTACGGAAAAAAATTTCAAAGAAAAGCCTAATACCCTTTTTTTTAGGTGCATTTTTGGCAATTCCTGACCCTCTGCTTTCAAAGTCGTTTGAAAATACTGACAATTTTAAAATTCCTCCTTTTTAAAACATTTATTTATCTTAATCCTGAAAATATATAATTCATAAGTGTTGTAAGCACGGCAACAAGAAAAGAAACTGCTGTAAGCACAAGAAATTCCAGACAGTAAAGCCGGAACTCCTTGTCTGTATGCGTTTTTTCTGCAATAACCGCCATGAAAACTCCCCGTGAAAGTCTCATCTGTTCACGCACGGAAAGAATAGTTATTCCAGAAACGGCGAGGCATTCCGGCAGTACAAGTATAAGGATTTCCGGCACGGCATGGAGGCTTTTTGTCATGTATATCGACGAAACCGATGCACCTATTCCGAAACCGCGGTAAATGAGCATAAGCACTCCGACAGGTTGTCCGAGCGCGGAAAGACCCATGATAAATTCCGCGAATATGAAAAGAAACAGCGACATGAAAGTATTCCGGAAAACTTCATATATAGTATCACCTGAATATTCCGGCAGAAAATACTGATGCACCCATACACTTTTCACTTCATGCCCCGTGCCATATACCGCACCGGTAAGTATTCCGACGGAAAGTGCAGATAAAAGCAGTAAGAATGTTAATTTTTTAAAATCCGGCTGTAATGGCTTTTTCATAGTCTTAAAACCTTTCTGTTATGTATTATATAACAGAATATGCACCTTGTCCGGAAATTATGATTTATTCGGAGAGTTCATAAGCCCTTTTTGTACAGCTTTCACAGCAGTTTTCTACTATACCGGTTAAATTCCTCTCATAGAGACGGTCAAGACCGGCAAGGGTAGTTCCCCCTGGTGAAGATACCATTTTAATAAGTTCGTCAATGGTATAGCCGGAGTCTGTTATCATTTTTGCCGAACCTATAAGGCTTTGCGTGAAAAGTTCGGTAGCTGAATTTTTGTCTATGCCGACTTTTTCAGCGTAATCAATAAAGCCTTTTGCGAAAAGATAGATAAATGCCGGACTGCTTCCGTTAAGTGCAATAATTTCTTTCATTTTGTCCTTTGAGATAACGGAGGCTTTTCCGCACAGCCTGAAAATATCAAGCACTGTTTTAAATTCCTCATCTGTGACTTTATCGTTATGTGAGAGAGCCGATGCACCCTCACCGATGAGCAGGGGTGTATTAGGCATAACGAGAATTACTTTAGCATCGGGAATAGTCTTTCCGGAAATAAATTCGTCGGTTATTCCGGCAGCTATGGAAATTAATACATTTTCAGCCGTGACAGCCGGTGCGGAAGTTTCAAGGACACTGCCCATTATCTGCGGTTTTACAGCAAGAAATACATA
>CAMWQI010000256.1 GCA_947176345.1 uncultured Ruminococcus sp. | reverse complement strand
CGCTCACAGACCTCAAACTGTTTCAGTCGCAGCTCCTTACGCCTCCTTGCAAGATTTTTACCGATTTGTTTGTAGTCAAGTTGCATAAATATCACCTCTGTAATTTAGCTTAAATGATGAAAATAAAAATGTAAACAGATTAGAAGTTGTAAAACTACTTGACAACAGATAAAATATAATTTATAATAAGAATATATGTGATTTTTTGTAGAAAAACCAATTTAAATATAGAAAATCACTCATAAAGGAGAGAAAAATGGCTAAAGTAATGCTAAGAAAAACAGACAAGAAATGTGCTTTGTGCAGATATTGGAATGATGCAATGGGAAGCACAACGATTAAACCAATGCTTGGCGGTAATTTTCAGGTAGAGTCTACAGAAAAACAGACTTGCTATCAGAGAACAGGTCAGACTACTGCAAACTTTGGATGTCAGAAATTTGAACCAAGATATTAAATAAGGAGTTGATAGGAATGAATAAAACTGTAAAGGTTACATACAATGCAGATACTTTGGAAACAACCATAGTTGTCAATGGAAAGAAATTTGATACCTCTCGTATCAATGGCATGGAAATTGCAGACTGGGCATATCCATTCATGATGCGTAAAATACGCTGGAACGGTTTCTATGATGAAATGGTACACGCTCTTGGCAGTCAGAAGGCTTTTGACCTTGTGTTTGAGAGCTCAGAGGAAGCACTTGCCGAACTGAAGGAAGCATGGGAAGATGCGCCTGTTAATGTTGTATCTAGTGGTGGAAGAAATGTTGTTGTAATTACCTATAACGCAGAAGCACTGACCACTAAAATAACTGTAAACGGTCAAACTTTCAATACATCCCGAATAAATGGCAAGAAGATCGAGGACTGGATATATCCGTTCATGATGCGTAAGGTTAAGTGGGACGGAATTTTTGAGGAGCTTGCAAAGGTAATTGGCTCTGAGGAATATACAATACAGTTTTCTGGCAGCAATGCAGCTATGAAAGAGCTGATGGCAGAATGTCCAGATGAGGTGGAGATATGTAAGGAAAAAGTTAGAGAATCTGTAAAATCTCAGCGGACAACGAGTCGTTCTAAATCAAGTACAATGGCAGACAACCAAGATGTTGAGAATGAAATCGAAGAAATCCTTAGTATATGGGATGATATGGATAATGCAACCGAACAACAGAAAAAAGATGCTTTTGATAGGCTCTACAGAATAGCCGAGCAAGGACATCCGAAAGCTCAGAATGAACTTGGTGATTTCTACAAAAGAGGTATTGGAACAGCTAAAAATGAAAAAAAGGGGTTTGAATATCATAAACTGTCTGCTGAACAGGGATTTTCAGATGCCATTGATGAGTTAGGCAAATGCTACGAGTTGGGCGTAGGTGTTGCACCGGATGATGAGCTTGCTTTTGAATACTATCGGAAAGCTGCTGACTTAGGTAACGTTGGCGGCATCGTACACGTAGCTGAATGGTATAAGGATTGGTACTTCCATGAAGAATGGCTTGAAAGACGGGGGTTAGACTATGAAGAAGCCATAAAACAATCAATACCATTATTAAAAAAAGCACTTGAAGCAGTTCAAAAAGAAGATATGCCATTTCGGATATTTCTACTTGCACACACTTTAGGTGACCGTTATTACGACGGTGAAGGCGTTAAAAAGGATAAGCGTGAAGCAACCAGGTACTATGAAATCGCCTTGGATAGCGGCTTTGATGAAGCTTTTGATCGTTACCTTACAGGTGCTATTAACTATTGGAATGGTAATGAAGAATATTATCAAGAACCCAATAAAAGAAAAGCAATAGATCTTTGGAAGATAGCTGCTGAAAAAGGAAATGCCACAGCACAGTACAATCTTGGCAATTGCTACTTTTCGGGAAAATGCGTGAACCAAAACGATAATGAAGCTCTGAAATGGTACAAAATGGCTGCAGAACAGGATTATAACGATTCTTGTACAATGACAGGGTTCATCTACTACAATATAAATCAGAACTACCGAGAGGCTGTCAGATATTTTGAAAAAGCAGTTAAACTCAATCCGGATGATGAGACAGCGCTCTATTTCCTTGGACTGTGCTATCTTTCTGGAAAAGGCGTTCCGAAGAATAAAAATAAAGGTATTCAGTATATTCAAGCGGCAAGTGAGAACGGCTGTGAAGAAGCAACCTCTCTTTTGAAAAACAAACAACTCATGAAAAAAATCTATGAAAACATAGGCGGTGTGCTTGATATAGCAGGAATGATACCTATACCACAAGTACAGGAAGTGGTGGGCGGTCTTAAAGCTGCAAAAGGAATCGCTGATAGATTTGTTAATAATACTGACGAATAATAACATTACAGATTTATACATGATGAACTTCCTATGCAACAGTTTCAAAGGAAAAATCGGCAGCGAAAGCGAAAAAGTCATAAAACAGCTTGAAAACTGGGAAAAGGAACATTTTACGTATACAGGCTAAAGGTATGACCGCCAGACCGGACAGAGTACCATTACTTTCAGGTACACTACATATAAAAATGATGCAGGCGGATTAGTCAATTTGTCGAATCCCCCTGCTGTTCACAGAAAAACAGGAGAGCCTAACTACTTTTATGAAATATATGCCAAACTCACATCTCTATGTAATGACCTTAAGTCGCTGAATACCTATTTTTCAGACTGTATGTATGCTCTGTCCAGATTAGGATATGAAGATAACAAGTCTGATTTGGAGAGAATAAAAATCAGCGTAAAGGCAATGTCAGAAGCAGTAGATACTATAAAAAATGACATTTAAAATGCCCTACACTGGCAGTGGCACTCCGTGCAAACAATTGCATCAAGCAGTACCACTGTTCTTCAACCGAAGACGATGAAAAGAACGAAACATAACATCAGTTATTTATCGTAATTTGCTGAATTATGGAGATGATAAATACTATGAATAAATATATAAAGTTTTTCATAATATGTTATGCTATTAAAGTCATTAAAATTATAGTTTTGTTTTTTGGGGGCAACTTCTGCAAAGATACTGATTGTAAGGAGTAAGAAATAAAAGTCTCAGTCACTGATATGTGGCTGAGATTTTTTAATAGAAAACGAATGGTCACGGTGTTGTTATTATTTTTAAAATGAGTATGTTCTAAGTGTAACGGTAACTATCTCTTTCTCACATAAATAATTCAGAAATTCAGATGAAAATACAATATACCTC
>CAMWQI010000255.1 GCA_947176345.1 uncultured Ruminococcus sp. | reverse complement strand
TTTTATTCCATTATACCACTTTTTTCTCTCTTTGAAAAGATACTGAACAGGCTCTGAGTGCCTTGCGTGGAATGAAATCACCTCCGTATAAAAGAAATTCCCCGAATTATCGGAGAATGGTTAAATATAAATTTTTTGTGAATTTTTAAAATTTTTTTCAAAAAAAGACTTGACAAACACTAAAATTCGTGGTATAATATATTATAGAAAGTGAGGTGAACAAAATGCCGACAATATCAATGTTTTATGGAATTTTAATCCGTATGTACTATGACGACCACAATCCTCCACATATTCATGCTGTTTATGGTGATGAAAAAGCCTGCTTTACTTTTGATGGTGAATTGCTGGAAGGTTCTTTCCCGAAAAAACAGAAAAAGCTTGTTGAAGCATGGATTGAAATCCACAGAGACGAACTTACAGCAAACTGGAAACTTGCACAGGACGGTGAAACAATTTTTAAGATTGAGCCTTTGAAATAAGGCTCTTTCTTTAAATGAAAGGAGTGATGATATGAAAGAAATTATCAGCGTTCAGCCACTTGAAAATTATCATCTTCTGCTTGAATTTGACAATGGCGAAAAAAGAAAAGCAGATATTTCAAATCTGCTTGAAAAACCTGTTTTTTCTTTTCTGAAAAATATTAACCTGTTCAAATCAGTCTATATTGAATATGGTGCTGTTACGTGGAAAAATCCTGACGGAAATGAAGTTGACATCTGCCCTGATAAGCTTTATATGGACAGCAAGGAGATTGGCAATGAACCTTAAGCAAATCAAAAATGACAGAGGGCTTACGCTCCAGCAGATAGCCGATATGGCAGGGTTACCAAAGAGAACTGTTGAAGAAGTACTCCGCCGTGATACGTGTTCGGTAAAAACCGCCATAAAGCTCGCTGATGCACTCGGAGTAACTCTTGACGAATTATGCCGTGACAGAACCGACAAAACAGAATGACAGAAAAATCCCTCGGCTAAGCAGGTCGGGGGATTTCTTTATTGTTTGCTATTATAAGTATATCATATTTGGACAGTGGCTTTCAATGGCTTTTAGTGGTCAATTTTAATTTTTTGTAAACCTTTGCTGTGAAGTCTGTGAACCCATCGCAAATCAAGCGAAAGTGCAACCGCTATCTGTTCCCATGTCCTGAAACTCAGGTATCTCATTTCAAGGATAGTCCGGTGTCTGAGGTCGGGAATTTCATTGATAGTTTCTGTGATTTCTTTCTTGAGATCAATAAGTTTGTCAATATCCTTGTTGATGTCATTTTCGAGGTCTATGATTTTGGCTATGGTCTTTTCAAGACGTTGACAATCGGGAGCAGGATTATGTGGTGTATCGCTGTAAACAGTTGTGACCTTAGTTGTAAGACTGCGTAAATTCTCCGTCTGAGTCAGCTTGCTGTTAATACGTTGGTCAAGATATATAGCCTGTTCGAGATACTCTTTAGGTGTCATTTCAAAGCCTCCAGTTTTGCGAGATTGGTTTTTATAAAGCTATCATCGTGCGTCATCAGACCGACAGCACGAACAGCTGTTACTGCAATATCGTACGTATCGTGCGACTTCTGAATATCGGTTTTCAGCATTTCCGAAACTCTGATATTATCCTGATATTTCTTCCATACACTATGGCAATAATCGAAATTCTCAAGATATTTATGATAGTCTATCAGCAGGGCTTTTTTCTGACGTTCAGCGTCTTCCTGAGAAAGTCCATCAAACTTGAAAGCATGATATACTTTCCGGAGTTCAGAAAAATACTTGTATTCCGGCGGCGAAAAGTCCGAGTAATCAAGAATGCCATCATATGACATATGTTCAGCACTGCGGAAATCCTCAGGATTATTAAAGTCAAATTTATTTTTCAAAATATCACTCCTTTCATGTGGTGGATAAAAAATTAAGCACCACATATGTTTTATTGCTATACATAGACAAAAAATAAAGTTTATATTATTTTTGTGTGGTGCATAACTGCAATTTTTAAAAACCTTTTATAAATTTTTTATACGAAAGGAATTTATAATAGCTGATTAAGCACCACAAACACCACATAAGCACCACACTTATCCAATATTGACAGTAAGTGAAAGACCATTATAATAAAAGGCATCTCGTTTTTTCACTTTATTATATCTTTTAGTCATTTCCAAGCCGAATTTACGGGACGGCATTTTATACTCATTGCTTTCACTGCACCATTGACAGTAAACCGCATAGAGTGCCTGAGCCTTGACTTCACCGCCCTGCACGACATAATCCGAAGCAAGAAACGCTGAAATCACGTCCATTTCATTGCGGTACTCCTCTACAGCATCTTCAATGACTTTCGGTTTACGGAGACCCTCCATTTTCCAAAGCTTATAGCCCTCGACAGCCCATGCTAAAATGTCCGGTAACTCTTCTTCAAGTTTATGCGATAATTTTTTATCCACAGCTGATTCCGGAATAGTGACCGAAAACGGTATTATATGAATTCTACGCCATATGCCTAAATCAGTACCACGGATAGTCGGCTTGTGGTTGGTCGCCATCCACAGCTTGAACTCCGGTCGGAACTCAAACTCATCACCGTAAAGTTTACGGGCTGTTATCATGTCATTGCCAGTTAGTTGCTTGATAAGTCCCTCGTTAAGCCTCATGCCCTCGTTTGGTTCAACCGACGTAACAAGCCTTGCACCTTTCAGACGTGCAATATCGCTGTTTGCGGTATTCGTACTTGCTTTAACCATGATGCTTTCCGGCTGAATATTCGTCGCATAGTCGCCCATGATTTTCCGGACTACTTCAAGAAATGTCGATTTGCCGTTCCGTCCCGTACCATAGAGGAAAAATGCACACTGCTCTGAAGTATTGCCCGATAATGAATAGCCTAAAGCTTTCTGAATATACCGGATTAATTCTTTATCACCGCTGAATATCTGGTCAAGAAATGCAAGCCATTTTTCAGGATTTTTCGGATTTTCGGGCATTAAAGTCCCAAGCATACGTGTCATCAGGAAATCAGGCTTATGAGATTTTACGGAAAAGTCGTTCAGATTGAGTACACCGTTCTAAACGTTAACAAGAAATTTATCTGCGTCAAGTTGGTTCGGACTTACGGCGACAAGATGTTCCATTTCCTTTACCATAGCTCTTTTGGAGTTATTGGAACGTGTCTTTTTCATATGCTTTTTATAGTTCTCAAACATCGCACCGCCCTCATGTTCTG
>CAMWQI010000254.1 GCA_947176345.1 uncultured Ruminococcus sp. | reverse complement strand
TTTTCGGGTTTGTCCTTTCTGCTGTAAAACAATTCAACTTTCATTCTTGCCCACATACTTTCACACCGGGCATTGTCGTGACATCTTCCTCCAGCACTGTTCATACTCTGTTTCAGACCGCATACGGCTATTTTACGCCTGTATTCGTCACTTGTGTATTGACTTCCACGGTCTGAATGAATTATTGCCCCTGTAAGTTCAGGATGAAGCTTCAAAGCGTTTGAAACCGTTTCTGTACAGAGAGACGCTTTCATATTTGTTTCCATTTCAAGGCCGCATACAAGCAAATCAAAACAGTCAAAAATTGCCGAAACATAGAGCTTTCCGTCACTTGCTTTCAGTTCTGTAATATCTGTCACACATTTTTTATTTGGTTCATCGGACTTGAAATTTCGTTTCAGCAAATCATCGGATTTCTGTGCTTCTTTATCAGCCTTCGTCAGTCCTTTAGGTTTTCTTGGACGGTGAGAAATCCCAATTTTCTGCATTATTCTGTATATTGTACGTTCTTCCGGAATATCAATATCAAGTTCGTCTTGTTCTTTTTTCAGAAGCAGCGCTTCACGCATCCGCACTCTTCCGTACGTGTCATTGTACTCGTCTTCTTCTCTTATTTCTATCATCTTCGCCGCCAGTGTTTCGTATTTCCAGGGCTTATCCTTGTTTTTCAAGTATTTGTAAAAACCTTGTCTTGATACATCCAATGCCTTGCAGTAGAATGCAATTTTCCCTGTTATTTTGCCGCTTTCGGTCTTCAGAGCTATAAATTTCATTCTTTCCTTTTTGCATACTTCTGACGGCTCGCTGCGAAAAAAGCCGATGCTTCCTCCAAAAATTCATTCAGTTCTTCAAGTTCTTTTATTCTTTTTTCAAGTGCTTTGACTTTCTTCCTTTCCTCCTGCAATTGCTGTGCAAGGTTCAGGGCTTCTTCCGGATTTCTGCTTCCATTTCCGGTGTCTATTTCTCCCTTCCTCGCTTTCTTCATCCAGCCTCCCAGCGTTCCTTTGGGTATTCCAAGCTCTTCTGCTGCCTGTTTTGTTCCTGCCTCCTTTGCAAGCTTTACTGCCTGCACCTTGAATTTTTCATCATACTTTCTTCCTGTTCCCATTCATTACACTCTCCTTTGCTTTTATTATATTTTTCCTTCAGGTTTGTGTCAAGTTTTATTGTAACACATCAATGTTACTGTGCAGGAGTAACGCCCTGCAATAAAAGCTATGCGTGTAGAGATAGACAATCGCAGGCGGAAAGGAGACATTTGCAGAAGAAAGAGACACTTGCTGAAATGGTGGAGCGATATAAAGACAAGCCCACCGATACAGCTACTTATGAGATCGAGGGACAAACATTTATTGTCACCGCACACTTTGTCGGGGAGAAAAATCTCGACAAGGTTATTCACGATCATGCTTTTCACAGAGCAATGGAAGAACCCGAATCAGCGTAGTCCTTACTGCCATATTCGGTATTCCATACTCTTTGAGATATACCGAATATGGCTGCTTTGTTTATCAGAAAGGAGTTTATCATGACAAAGCAGTCACATTACAACGTGGGTATCTATGTGCGTTTATCGCAGGAGGACGAGCGTGCAGGAGAATCCATTTCAATAGAAAATCAGAAAAAAATGCTGACGGAATACGTCAGCCAGCAGCCCGATTGGAGCTTGGTAGAGATATGCGAGGACGACGGCTATTCGGGTACAGACTTTAATCGTCCGGGTGTCAGACAGCTTCTTGATGATGCCAGGTCGGGAAAGATAAATTTGATTCTCTGTAAAGACCTTTCTCGTTTTGGTCGTAATTACATTGAAGTCGGTCAGTACATCGACTATATTTTCCCTTCATTCAATATCCGCTTCATCGCTCTGAGCGACAATGTGGATACGCTTGATCGCAACAGCACGGCGATGGACATGATGCCCATAATGAATCTTTTCAATGAATGGCACGCCGCCAACACCTCAAAGAAGATCCGTGCAGTCATGGTGTCAAATGCAAAGCAGGGTAAATATCACGCTCCTGTTGTGCCGTTCGGCTATCTCGTGGGAGAAACGGAAAATCGTTTGCCCGTTGTAGATGAAACAAATGCACCCTACGTCCGTATGATGTATAAAATGCGTTCCGAGGGTGCAAGCTCTCCGCAGATCGCTAAGGTTCTGAATGCTCAGGGAGTTATCACGCCGTCCGATTACACATACAAGCGTTTGGGCAAGCCGAATCCCTACATTTCCAATCACTTGTGGAATGCCGCAATGGTGCGTTATATTCTTGAAAATCCTATTTACAAGGGTTCTGTTGTTAGCCAGAAATATACCACCGTTTCATATAAAAATCACAAGAAATACATTAAGGATTCCGATGAATGGATAGTCATTGAAGATGCCTTTGAGCCTATCGTGGACAAGGAATTATGGGATAAGGTACAGGAAGTCAACAAGTCGTGCAGTCACGGCAAGGTCACAAAAAGCGGGGTGATACTTCCGCTCGGCGGTCTGATGTACTGTGCTGACTGTGGGGCAAAGCTGAAAAATAACACCACGTTCCATGAAACCAAAAAGCGTGGCAAATACAAGCTCGTCACCTATATCTGCAACACTTACGCCAACCATGGCAAGGAGGCATGCTCCTCGCATTCGATTTTACAGCGTATCATTGAGGGACTTGTGCTGGAGGATATTCGTGCAAGGGCAAAGCGTGTCATTGAGGACGAGGACGGCGAGAGACAGCGTTACATGGCTATCAAAGCCAATGAGCGTAAACAGCAGACGGAGGACGAGGGCCGACTTCTGAAACAGGCTGAGAATCGTCTTGCGGAGCTTGATACGATTATCAGCAAGACCTATGAGGAAAGAATGCTCAGTAAATTGCCTGATGAGTTAAGTGCCAAAATGCTTGAAAAATACTCCGCCGCGCAGAAAGAGCTTTCCGCACAGGCTGAGCAGGGGCGTAAATCTAAGGTGCAGGCAGAACAGGATCAGCATGACGTTGAGAAATTCATTCAGCGTTTGAAGAAATGGAGCGATGTGGAGTGCCTTACCCGTGAGCTGTGTCTGGACTTGATCGAGTTTATCGTGGTCTATGCTAGTCATGAAGAATACGGTGCATCTCGCAAGGTGGACATTTACTACAAGTTCATAAACAATTCCCTTGCAGACAGCAGGAATCTTTTTATTACGGTGAATTGGGTTGCAGATTTGTCTTAGTCACATGGC
>CAMWQI010000253.1 GCA_947176345.1 uncultured Ruminococcus sp. | reverse complement strand
GAAAGGGAGAGTATAATAAAAAAAGAACCTAAAATAGCAAAATATATTAAGCAAATATATGGAGCGACTGAATTTATAAATAATAAGTTAAGATATTGTATATGGCTTGTTAATGCTTCTCCTGCTGATATAAGAAATTCTAAATTCTTGTCGGAAAGAGTGGCAGGAGTAAGGGCGTTTCGTTTAAGCAGTACAAAGGAAGCTACAAAGAGAAATGCGGAAACAGCTACACTTTTTCAAGAGATTAGACAGCCTGACACAACATATATTCTTATTCCACGTCATTCATCGGAGAACAGAAGATATATTCCATTGGGTTTTGTTCAGCCTGACATAATAGTAAATGATGCTGTTCAAATTATCCCTAATGCTACACTTTATCACTTCGGGGTGCTTACTTCTAACGTCCATATGGCGTGGGTACGTACCGTCTGCGGACGTTTAAAGAGTGATTACAGGTACTCTAAAGACATTGTATACAATAACTTTCCGTTTCCTGAGCCTACACCTGAGCAGAGAGAACGCATAGAACGCACTGCACAAGCTATCCTGAACGCAAGGGCATTATATCCGGAGTGTTCACTTGCCGACCTATACGACGAATTAACAATGCCCTCTGAACTCCGTAAAGCTCACCAGCAGAACGACTTAGCCGTGATGAACGCTTATGGTTTCGACAGGAAGATAACAGAGAGCGAATGTGTAGCCGAACTTATGAAGATGTATCAGAGGCTAACGAAATAATAAATAAAAACTCCTGAAAATAAATTCAGGAGTTTTTATGTTATTATTCGTCAATATCGAATGATTCACCACATCTGCCGGCATTCTTGGAATCTCCTATCACATAAGACTGTACACATATCGCGTCAGCATCAGTAATATAACCATCGCCATCAACATCAGCAGCCTGCGGAACAGGCAAACAATATTCGCCCTTGTACTCTATAGCATCTTCCACTGATATTATTGAACCATTGTTTCCCTTTTTATACACTGTTATAAACTGTGCAATAAGAACTGCATCATTCAAGTCAACACTGCCGTTACCATGAACATCACCGTACATATAAGATTTTCTTGACTGTATTTCGTTGTTTGTGGCACTTACAGAGCCTACAGCAGTGTATGTACTGCCAAACATCATTAACATTGCTGTTAAAGATGCTGTAACTCTTTTGATTGTTTTTTTCATTTGGTTTCCTCCTTGAAAAAAATATATTTGTATGATTTACCATAAATATATCATATCATAACTTAATTTTATTGTCAATACTTTCGACATATTAAGACAAAATACAACATTTTATACAGTTAAAAACTTGTGAAGAGTATCAGAAACTTACAGGCGGGAAATAAAGCTATGTATACATGAACAAAGAAAGAGGGCAATAAAACGCCCTCTTTTTTGCTTTAACGTGTTATAGTAAAAATCGGAATAAAATACTATTGACATTTTGATAACTTTATTGTATAATAATGAATGAAAGGACGTGAAAGAAACTTGCATGAGATAATTTTTTATGAGGACGAAAAGGGCAGAAGTCCTGTTCTTGACTTTCTGAGAGAACTTGCAAAATCAAACGGCAAGGAAAATCGCACCCGATTACGAAAAATACAGGAGTATATCGGCGTATTAGAAGAATATGGAGCAACCATGGGTGAACCGTATATGAAACATCTGAATGGCGACATATGGGAAATAAGACCATTAAGAGACAGGATATTGTTTGCAGGAGTTGTAGACGGAAAATATGTACTTTTACACCAGTTTATGAAGAAAACACAAAAAACGCCTCCTCGGGAAATCGAACAGGCAAAGCGAGAATTAGCCGACTTTAAGAAAAGGAGTGGGATTGAATGAGTATTGAACTTAATGGAAACAAATTCACAACATGGAGTGATGTTGAAAAAGAACTTTTCACGCCCGAAGAAATCGCTGAAAATAAGTTGAAAGTCGCTCTAATAGGCAAACTTGTAAAGGCTCGTAAGGAAAAAGGCATTACTCAAAGAGAACTTGAAACTCTCAGCGGTGTGAAACAGCCAGTTATTGCAAGAGTAGAAAATGGAAATACAACGCCGAACCTCAGCACTATACTGAAGATTTTACAACCACTTGGTAAGACATTAGCAATCGTTCCGATTGAAGAATAAACAAGAAAGGGGAATGTATTATAACCATTCGTAAAGAAATTGATTTTAACAAGCCTCTGACTGATGAACAGAAGAAAATGTTTGAGGAACTCAAAACAAGACCAGTAACACCTGATGATGACTGCCCTGAACTTACGATTGAACAGTTGGCACGTGTATCAAAAAAGAACCGTAAAGAACGCAGAATTGATTAAATGTTATTTGTGATTACAAAGAGCTACATGTAGCACTTAGCAAAAAGAAAAATGTGGTATTTGTACCACATTTTCTTTTTCAGCTTAGTAAAAAAACAAGTGTAAAAGTTGAAACATGTGTCAAGAAAAAAGTTGCTATTAGTAGCAACTTTTTATTGGGTTAAATTAATAAAATAGAGTTCGAAGTACTCCACGATTGACGGAGTCAGCAGAAATTTTTTCTCAAAATTCTTTGTGACAGTTTTGTGAAATACTTTTCAAAGCCAGTCAAAAAGTTTAGACTATCTTTGTCACAAACTTCACCCAATAAGTGCATCGGAGAAGAACATTCTGTTTTGATAAGCCTTTAAGAGATTGTCAAAACAGGTATTGGGTAAACACTACCCGTTCCGTCATGACACCTCTAATTTTTTATTTTACTCAACACTTTTTTGAAAAAATTTTCTCAAAAAAATTCTTCAAAATTTGAAAAAATAATTGTGATGATTTTGTGAAAGTCTATTTGTTCTTTTATAAAAATTTTTTCAATTTTATTTGATTATAAAATTTAATTTGATATTTTAGAGGGCTTGGGAAACGTCCCATGATTTAATTTTCAAACTTGAAAATTGCTTTGTGCTACAGCACAAGCGTTGCTTGCTATTTTTGTAATTCACTCCCATTCCGTATCATGTATCACCATGTTATAAACAAAACAGATAGTGTTACCCAATATCTGTTTTGCACGCACCTTATGGAACTTGCAAAACAGAAAATTTCGCTCTGCTAAATTTATTGGGCAAAGTCTGCGACCTTGACGGCTGAAAAACTTTTACAAAATCCTCTTGTAAAAATGTGTCTAAATTGTAAACAGCTCCGCTTGTCGTGGAA
>CAMWQI010000252.1 GCA_947176345.1 uncultured Ruminococcus sp. | reverse complement strand
GTATTACGCTGAAACGTCCGTATGTGTCGATTTGTCTTGCCTGTCAGCCTTACGTGTTCGACAGCATGATAAACAACACGGCATTTCGTGGAAGTGGTCTGATTGCGAGACTGATTTATTGTTTTCCGCAAAGCAACATCGGTCAAAGAAAGTACGACACTCAGCCAATGCCGAAAAATGTCGCCGAAAATTATCAACACTTAATTTATAAGTTGTTGCACAAAAAATTTACATACCGTGACGAAAACGAGATATATCTACATTTTGAGAACAAGGCATTCAAGGAATTTGTTGATTACTACAACAATTTTATTGAAAAAAATCTGCTCACAGAAATGGCGTTCTGTCGTGACTGGGGCGGAAAATATCACGGCTTGATTTTGCGAATCTGCGGAATAATCCACTGTGTAAAGTGCGAACTTGATGACAAAAATCCTGCCGAAGTTCATGTAAGTCTGGACACTCTTTGTTCTGCACTTGAAATTGCAAATTATTATCGTGAACAGGCAATTTTCGCCTACGGACAGGGTGATGTTGACATTGGTACAATAAAGGCAGAGAGGGTTATCGAAAAAATCAAAGCGAAAAACATTTATCAAATCCGCCAGAATGACCTATACAAAATCTGCCGCTGTACGCTTTTCAGAAACGCTCAGGATTTCAATGAAACCGCCGAAATGCTTGAAGAATACGGCTATATCCGTCGTGAAACCGTTAAAGGTGCTAATGGAAACAACAAGAGTGGAATTATGATTTATATAAATCCAAATATCTGAACTATCAACATTTTCAGCACAATCGACACTTGAATATGTTTTGTTGATAGTGTCGATAATGCTGAAAGTTCACAAAACTCGACAAGAGAGAAAGAGGAGTTTTTTTATGACAAAGATTGAGAAAGAAAAAATCGCAGACCAGATTATGAACCTGTTAATTCAGCTTACAAATGATACAGAAGTTTCAGAGCCTGTTGAAAAGCCAGTTGAAATGCTTACGGTCAAGGAATGTTGTGATGCCGTCAAGGGACTTTCAGAAAACACTGTCCGTAAACTTGTGGCACAGAACAAAGTGAAATTTATCCGCACTGGAGAGGGCAGACGTGGAAAAATTCTCGTCAACAAGGCTGACCTGATTTCTTATTTTCAGAATTGATTTCGGCAGCTCCGTCTGCCGTTCAGCCTCGCAGAGCGCAACAGATACTTTTGATAGACGGATTTCGGCTGTTGGAAGTATCTTTGCGTTACTTTCGCAGAAAGTAACAAAGGCAATTTTTGTTTTTTTATTTTTTTAAAGGAGATTTCTATGAAAAAGACAATCAGTGCGGTCATCGGTAGGGGAAGTACGCACCACAACAACCGAAAAATTATCACTGAAAATGTTGACAAAGATAAAATACCTAACAATGTAACAATAGTTCAGGACGATATTAAAATGGTCTATCATGAACTATTTAACGAGGCACTTGAAAAGTACAATGCAAAGCAGACCCGCAAAGACAGACGTATCAAAGATTACCATGAGCATATTCGCCATAGCCGACAAGAAAAAGAATTCCATGAGGTGATTTTTCAGATTGGCAACCATGATGATACTCACATCGGCACGACTGATGCAGATGTCTGTGCCAACATTCTAAAACAGTTTGCGGAGGATTTTCAATGCAGAAATCCACATCTGAGAGTATTCAACGCTGTAATTCACATGGACGAAGAAACTCCGCACCTGCATATTGATTTTGTACCGTTTGCAACTGAGCAGAAAAGAGGTCTGTCAACCAGGATATCGCTCACAAAAGCATTGGAACAGCAGGGATTTAAGGGCGAAGGAAAGCTGAATACTGCCTCGAAATTATGGATTGACAGCGAAAAACAGGTGCTTGCAGAACTTATGGCGGAACGTGGAATTGAGTGGGAACAGCTTGGAACGGAAAAGCCACACCTGAGTGTACTTGATTACAAAAAACAGGAGCGACAAAAGGAAATAGAACAGGCTGATGCACAGCTTACACAAAAGAAAAATCAGCTTGATTCTATGGAAAATTCATTGTCGTATATGCAGGATAAAATCAGTTCAACAAAGTCGGAAGTTGACAGCCTGCGAAAACAGGCAAATGAACTTCTAAACTATATCCCCGACATCAAAAAAAGCGATAAACAGGAGAAAAAATTTGATTCGGTACGTTGGGAACTTGATGAGCAGTTAAAAAGTTCGTTTACGATTATGCGTCATAAAGACGAAATCAGGAAAAATATTGATACTCTGCAAAATATCACAAAAAATGCTTTGGATTTACAGTACAAAAGCGAAAACACTGTATACGACTTGCATCAGCATTGTGATAAGATTATTGCTGAACGTGATGATGCTGTTCAGCAGAAAAAAGAATATCAGGAAAAATATAATCGTGCTGAACGCAGAAACTCAGAGTTAGAGGAAAAAATCAGCTACTTTCAGAATTTGCTGAAACTTATTGAATATCTTTTCCCGAACGTTATTGCAAAAGCAAAAGAAATTTTTAAATCACAACAAGACAAACAGTTAGAGCAACTCTCAAACGACAGAAAAAAGAAAAAGTTTGAGTTGGAATAATGTAGAACAAATTATGGCATATTTCTTTTTCAGGTGCTTGACAAATACATAAATCTGCGCTAAAATAATTTTTAAAGGAGTATGCCGTAAACTGTCCTTGAGAAAGGAAAAATTTATGGCTACAATCAGAAAACGTGGAAAATCCTATCAAATCAGGGTTTCATGTGGTTACGATGTGAACGGAAATCAGGTCGAGCGTTCTATGACTTGGAAGCCTGACCCTAAAATGACAGAAAAGCAGATTGAAAATAAACTGCAAAGACAAGCAGTTTTATTTGAGGAATCGTGTATGAACGGTCATGTAAATTCGGCGGTGAAGTTTCAGGAATTTACAGAACAGTGGTTCAAAGAATACGCTGAAATCAAGCTGAAAGCCCAGACAATCCGCAATTACCGCTACTTTTCAGACCGTGTTTACAAGGCTGTCGGACATATGAGAATGGACAAAATCACAACTCGCACGATACAGAAATTCATAACTCAGCTGACGAAAACTCCAAAAATCGACCAGCACGGCGATACTGTTGAATATAGTAATCCTATTTTAAAATGGAATATCAAGGATAGCGAAAAACATAATGAATAGCATCATCTAAAGAAACATTGATACGTAAAAAAGACTTTATTCTGT
>CAMWQI010000251.1 GCA_947176345.1 uncultured Ruminococcus sp. | reverse complement strand
ACTGCTGCTCCATCAACAACAACAAGCACTGCTGCTTCATCAACAACAAGTACTTCTGCTTCAGCAACAACAACTGCAACTACTATAAACTCCGGTGACATTAACGGTACTGGCGCTTCAAGAACTACACAAACATCAACTGGTTCAGTTCTGCCTGGTTCAGTTTCAAACACAACTACATCTACAACATATCCTTACTACTATGTAGAACTTGAGACAGAACCTGGTTTCTACTTTAGCCATGACGACGGTAGTACACACAGTGACGGTTCTGAAGGTGGCTTCAAGAAAGGTCAGATTCATGACGTTACACGTTACAAAGTAAGCACTCCTGGTGCAGAACCTGAAGAAGTTGAATTTGATGAGTCACTCATTAACTTCGGCAATCAGACACCTGCAAATGTATTTGACCCGAATAACAAGACATTCAAGTTTGAAGTTGACGTATATTACGGAGACGAACTACTCTATAAGATGGTAGACGGCGAACTTACACCTGTAACAGTAACTGCTTACATCGGTGTAAAGGGTGACGTAAACTTCAGCGGTAAGGCAGATGCTGTTGACGCGTCTATAATATCGATATATTATGCTATGCTTTCAACTATGAATGATAGCGGTGAATATCGTCAACCTTATGAAGTAGTACTTTCAGTACCTGATAATGACCTTATCACTGTTGAGAATCCTGATGACATCTATGATGAGTTCGCTGCATTCCTTGGCGACATTGACACTAACGAATGGGATCCAGATAACTGGAAGTCCAATAAGAAGGGCGACAGAAGCCTTAACGCTGTTGACGCTTCTGGAATAAGCGTATATTATGCTTATGCCTCTACAAAGGTAAAACCACTTGGTGACATGACAGAACAGGAAGCTTGGGATATTGCATCACCTTACAGATTTGGTGATACGCAGTATACACAGGCTACAATTGACAAGTATTCAAAATAAGCCAAAAAACACAATTAAAAAAGCAGACCTTCTGGTCTGCTTTTTTTTCGGAAAAAACTACATCTTGACAAATGGAATTTAAAGTGGTATTATAATATTATAAGAGAATTCTCGTGATATTTTGGCAGAAAAAAATATAAAATTTTACATTAAATTCTGAAAAATGTGATTTCAGGCGGTTGTTTTATGATAAAATTGTGAAATAAGTACAAAAATTAGGGCATTTAATCGTCAATAATTTTTAAAAAAATTCCACAGTATCGCTTGACTTATTTCGTTTTGTGTGATAAAATGTAGTTATGAATTTCTGGGGGTTAGTTATAGGCTTATGTTACCCCACTGAAATTACAATCCGGATTTATTGACTCCTGACAAGGCATTGGTCAGTTCCGGAAAAAATATATTAGAGAGGTATAAAGAAATGAAGAATTCATTATTAAAGAGAGTCTTTGCTACAGTATCTTCTGTATCACTTGCACTCTCTCAGTGTGTGACCTACACGTCTTACGCTGTGACAAATGATATGGTGCAGTCAAAATCCAGCAATGCAGAACCTGCAAAGGAAATCTATGACCTTGAAAAATTTCTGTATATTCCTGAAGACATGACCAAATCCACATGGTATTCCCCTATTCAGTTACAGCTTAATGCAATCGAAGGAAAGAGTTTTACTATTGACAAGACTGCTATTGTTGATGCGGTTCTTAGTCGTGCAGGTAAGTACTCCGACAAGGCACAGATTGCAATTGATATGCTTGGCGATATCAATTACAAGGTCGAAGATGGTAATATTATTATCACAGGCGAAATTTCAAATCCTAATTTTGATTTCTTTACAGGTAAGGCACAGAAACGCATTGATTCAGCTTTTGATGAAATGAAACAAAAGTACGACAATGCTAAAGAGGAAATTTCTGAAAAGTTCCCTAAACTTCCAGAAGAAGCATTTGACAGTTTTTGTGATTCAAAGGAAGATTTCATTAAACAATATGGCGAATATGGTATTACGTTAGAAGACCTTGAAGGTTATACTTTAACAAAGGAAGATATTGCTGATAAGCTGGGTTTTGATAATGTAGAAGCCTTTGAAAACCAATTCGGTGAAGTAAACAATATTGAAGATGCTAGACCGACTTTTACTCTTAATGAAGATGTTGATTTTTCCGGTACATATGAAGTAAAAATCAAGAGCAGTGAACTTGATAATAATGCAGATGGAAAAATGGGCATACAGTTTAAGTACACAACTAAAACTCCAGTTAAAATCAAAGGCAAAGACAAGACAGTTTTTGCTATTGCTGATATGACTGATTTTGCACTTGAAAAGATTAAGGACATCAGAACCAGTGCTTATAAGACAATTGATGAAATTCCAGATGAAGCCGCTAAGGCAGAGGCTAAGGCTGAACTTGACAAGTGGCTTAATAAAGCTGATACATGGGTTAACAAGGCTGAAAATAATAAGGCAAAAGCCTTGGATAAGGCAAACTCTATTAACCGTACTACACCAACCTATCCGAACGTGAAGAGCCTTCTTGAAAAGCTCAATGATACGATTGACAACAGCAAGTACAGCAACAAGATTGACAAGGTAGAAGACAAACTGAACAGAGAATTGAATATTCCAACTTCTGTTAAGAAGATTATGGAAAATTCTTATGCTATTACTATCTTTGATACTGTAATGAAAGAAGTAACAAAGATGGCTACTCTCTATGATGTGAAAATTACTACACTTGATATTGCTGATTTCGCTGATAATGTTGATGGTAAAGGACTGCATGACATAAGTGCATCTGCTAACGGTGGTACTTATACACTTAAAGGTTATTTCTATGACGCAGAAATGAAAGACGGCTCTGACAAGCAAATGACTGCTTCTGTTGAAGTAGGCGATATTTATCATATTGATGAAGATGTTGCTGTAGTAGGTCTTGAGATTATCAGAACTACAACAACATCATCTACAACATCATCTACAACAACCACAACATCATCTACTTCATCATCCACTTCCTCATCTACTTCAACATCCACTTCATCATCAACTTCCGGAACAGATACAAGCACAACAACAACTTCCGGAACAGACTCTGGTACAGATACAAACACAACAACAACTTCCGGAACAGACTCTGGTACAGATACAAACACAACAACAACTTCCGGAACAGACTCTGGTACAGATACAAGCACAACAACAACTTCCGGAACAGACTCTGGTACAGATACAAACACAACAACAACTTCCGGAACAGACTCTGGTACAGATACAA
>CAMWQI010000250.1 GCA_947176345.1 uncultured Ruminococcus sp. | reverse complement strand
TTTGAAATAGATTTTATTATCCTGTTCAAAAAAGCTGTAATTTCGCAGATTTGATGGTATTTTCAGTTGTTCGCCGTCGGCACTTCTGGCGTAAACGTCCTTTGCTTTTTCGTCGGAAATCGTCGCAGAAAGTTTTGAAACAGCAGATTTTAACTGTTCACTCAAATCTGAATTTTCGTCCGCAATGACCATTGTTCCCGCACCGTAAAGTTTATTGCCCTCAACGACTTTGCCAAGCACCATATCGGGATTTTCAGCGAAATATTGGTTAATCGGAAGTCCGTCGGCAGTCTCACCGATATGTACCCAGTCGGGAATTTCATCGGAATTTTTATTCTCATTTTTTTGCAGAAAAATTATATCCGTTGTGACTTCCGTGCCGGCATTGTCCTTGAATGCACCATTTTTTCCACCCGGAAGTCTGACCGCACCAATAAAATCAGCTTTTTCTGCCAACATATGTCTTGTTGATTCATCACGCTTGTCAAGAGTTCCGGCGGATGTCACAAATGCCAGTGTATCGCCGTTTTTGACCTTTTCTAAAGCCTCTGCAAAGAAATAATCGTGAAGTTTTGTTGATTACCTAAATAGAAACTTAGGCAATTAGCAGTATCAGTCCGACAAACAAATGATATTATAATGAGCATATTTCTTTTCTAAATGACATTATTCCAATACAAAAGAATATGAGTAAAAAGGTGATGCCTTACGCTTGTACGCAAAGTATCATCCATATTCTTTTCTTTTGGTAAAACTGATTTCGTTGTGATAAATCCCCTGACAGATACAAACTATAAACAATCGCAATCTCGAATGATTTTACTATAAATTTTTATTTTAGCATAAAAACGCATTTTCTCAGATAATTCCGAAAAAGTGCGTTTTATGTTTATAGTTTCATCATGTTGTATATTAACATATTTAAGGAGTTATAATTTATATTTTCGCCTGTATCTCTTTTTACTCTTCCTTTTTAAGTTCACTTAAATCAAACTTAAACTCTTTATAAACAGGCATACCATAATAAAGGTCGCTGTCAGTTCTTTCCTGTTTGTTAAGGATTCTTGCGTATATTATGTCACTTGACGGAGTTGTAAGAGAGCCTGTGCCGATTGTTTCGTTGAGGAAAGGAATTTCATTACCGTCTTCATCGTAGAAAAACAGTATCATAGAATATAAAGGCATAGTATGTTCCTCATTATATTTGCCATCCAAATCACTTGGGTATTCCCATTCTACATGAATACTTGCAGGGCTATAATCGGAAAGTCTGACTTTGTATCCATCCTCGCGCTGTTCAATTGCATTTCCATTAATCAGGGCTTTATCGACAACAATGCGCTTATTGATTACTATGTCATTCAGTTCAACATTATTATTGAAATAATCATCACCAACGCATACATTTTCAAGGGTAATAATGGCATTTTTCGACTCTGTAAGCATATACTCATCAAGAAGTTTTAGAGTAATCTGTCCGCTGAAGCTGTTTTCTGTACCATCATCAAGCATCATGTTTCCTTCAAGCCATGTGTAATTTGAAGTTCCATCCATTCTGCTTGCTGTTTCAAAAACAACATCGCCACAATCAATTTTTATTGAGTTGAAGCCAACATATCTGTATCCGTCGGGATTTCCATTGTTGAGACTTCCTGTAAGACCAAGTACAAGTGTTCTTCCGTCACAATACGTACTATCAATTGAAACTGATATTTCGTCATTGTTGCTAATTTCAGGTTCCTCCTCTGTATTCGCAAAGGATTCCAACATCTCATAGTTGTTTAAATCGGGAGTTTTATCAACCTTCCACTCAGTTCCGTTATCATCAATGTGGGTTTTAGTTTTATTGGCTTCAAGGTTTTTAAATAAATTGCTATGGGTTGCTGCAAATACAGTAGTTCCGCAACAAGCTGCAATTACTGCTACAAGTATTACTGCACTCATCTTAGGCTTACGTCTCTTTTTAATCGGCAGAGTGCCTTTTTCTTCTCTAAAACGTTTCATAATATTATTTACCTCCTGATTGCTTATCATTTCTGCTTTTGGCAGTTCACTCGCATCATTATTCAGGAGCTGGTATAATTTTTCATTCATAGTCGTTTCTCCTATTTGAAATAATCCGGATTATGCTTTATAATCTTTTGTTTTCCTCTGGAAATACGCTTGTATAAAGAATTTTTAGATTTTCCAAGTTGTACAGCAACATCGTCAATACTCTCACCATTCCAAAAAATCTTTACAAAAATCATTTTGTCTTCCTCTTTAAGACATGATATAAGCTCTGCAAAAAATTCATCAAATGATTCATTCCCTGTAAAAACAGACTCATCTGATATAGGTAATACATCAATATCTTCCATCGGTTCAAGCCTTTTTATTATTCTTAATCTATCGAGAGCAGCATATTTTGCAATTGCGGCAATCCAATTCTCGAATTTATTTTGTTTATTGTAAGAATTTATATGTTTCCATATTTTTAGAACTGAATCATACAAGCATTCCTCGGCATCTTCCGGATAATCGTATAAAATGCGATGAATTACTGCCTTCAATAATCCACCATAATTCTTAACAACGAATTCCAGAGCGTCCTCATTCTTTCGCTGTAACTCTTTTAAGAAATTTTCTTCTGTGATCTTCAATTTGGTACCTCCTTTTGTGATCTTGTTTGACCTCCTTCACTTACTAATACGAATTTGAAACAGACTTTCTGACATTTTCAGAAAAATTTTTTTATTTTTCTCATTTTATACTACGCAAATCAATTTTCAAAACTTGATGTGTTCATTCCGCTGTTCTGAAACTTCTTTTTGACAGCGTTCAATTATTCCTCGCTGACACAGATTTTCAGGTACTTGTTTCTCTTATTCTTATCTTCCATTTTTCTTTTTTCCTTTCTTTCATCAATTTAAAAAATCGAGGTTCAAGGGGTGTCCACTTGCAAGCATTGTATTGTGTGGGTTTTCAGTTTCTGTACCCACACAATACCGTGCTTGCTACATTGGTTTTCGCCCTGTGGGCGAATTTTCATTTTTTTGAGATTCCATTCTCAAAAATTTTTCATTTCTGCAAGTTTAAAACAATTCAATTTTCTATTTTTTCGGTACTCCAATTATCACTATAACAGATAATTCCGCACTCGTCAACATGAAATTTTAGATTTCTTTGAATCACAAAAAATTCCCCGGTTACAGCAATTCCACTTTAGATTAATAATAGCCGCATGCAGAAAACCAATGGTC
>CAMWQI010000249.1 GCA_947176345.1 uncultured Ruminococcus sp. | reverse complement strand
CTTTGAGTTCGTGCAAATCAATTGTTTTCTGCTCTTTCGCTATTGAAGGATTAGGACGTAAAGCCACCCTAAATACAACAGGCATTCCGGAGGAAATACCACCTAAAATTCCGCCATGATTATTTGTTTCCGTCAAAACGTGACCGTGTTCGTCAACATAGAAATCATCATTATAAAGACTTCCGGTCATCATGGCAGACCTGAAACCTGCTCCGAACTCTATACCCGTGACAAACGGCAAGCCGAAAATAAGCTGTGCTATTGTATTTTGGAGACCATCAAAAATAGGTGAGCCTATTCCTGCTGGCAGATTGACAACGGCACATTCAATTATACCACCGATTGAATCACCCTTTTTATAGATACGGTCTATTTCCTCAGACATAAGCCAGCCCTTGCGGTCATTGATAACGGGAAAATCCTTATTTCTGATACTTAATATATGGTCACGAGAAAGATTTACAGGGTCAAACGGATTATCATTTATCTTATGTATACGTGCAATATGCGCTCCGGTATATATACCACGTCTTTCAAGAATTTGTCCGCATACTGAACCGGCAAAACAAATCGGTACTGTGAGTCTCTCTGAAAAGTGACCGCTGTCACGAACATCATTAAATCCCTTATAGCGTACAGCTCCGGTATAATCGGCGTGTCCGCACCGTGCAAGGCGGTCAAGATTATTATTGTCTGAAAGAGGTTCAGGGGAATAATTCTGTATAAATGCACATAATGGTGAACCAGTTGTACGCCCATTATACGTTCCTGATATAACGTGTGGCATTACATTTTCCTTGCGGTTTCCTCTGTTTATACGTGACATGAATTTTTTCACTGCCTTATTGTCAATGTATTCGCCAGACGGAAGATTATTGACCGTCACACCTATAGCTGAACTCTGTGCCTCTCCGAATACAGAAACTGAAATTTTATTATTCCATACTGATGACATTCACAATTCCTCCCAGATTTTCATAATCCTTAAAGAAATCCGGATAGGATTTTTCAACGGCTTCCGCACCCTTGATAATCACTTCACCAGAAGTCTTTGTTCCTGCTATAGCCGCTGCCATAGCTATTCTGTGGTCGCCGGCACTGTCCACTATACCACCATGCATATTGCCGGTAGGACGTATAATAAGACCGTCCGCTGTTACTTCTGCATTTCCGCCTATATTGTTTATGAGTGAGGCAGTTGTTTCAAGGCGGTTGCTTTCCTTGATTTTAAGGCGTTCAGCGTTATATATGACAGATTCGCTCTCTCCGAATGACGCAAGCACGGCAATTATCGGCACTAAATCCGGAATATCTGAACAGTCAACCTTAACAAAGCCATCACGTTTAATATCTGATATTATATCAAGGATTTTTTTATCACCCTGAACGCTTTCCGGATTTAAATTTTCCAAAGTTATAAGAGAGCCTAATGCATTTGCTACATAGAAAAATGCAGACTGTGAAAAATCCCCCTCTACTTTGTCATCATGCGGAGTGTATTTCTGATTTCCCTTTATTGAAAAACCGTTTTCGTTTTCCTGAATGATTATTCCGTATTTTTTCAGGACATCTATTGTTATATCAACATACGGGCGTGACTCAAGGGGCGACGTTAAAATAATTTCCGAATTTCCGTCAACAAGCGGTAAAGCAAGCAACAAGCCTGTAATAAACTGTGAAGAAACATTTCCCTCTATTTCATAAACACCGCTGGTGAGTTTGCCCGAAACGGTAAACGGCATTGTATTATTATAACTGAAAGTTATACCATGTTTACTTAATTCCCTTATATAAATATCAATGGGTCGCTGTGGAAGTCGTCCGCGTCCGTGAAATTCAGTCTCAACGCCTAAAGCACTTGCAACTGGTATTATAAATCTCAATGTCGAACCACTTTCATTGCAGTCAATAACGGCTTTTTCAGGAGGATTGATTAAATCCGGAATATCAGCACTATTCTTGTCAATATAAATCATAGACCCTAAAGCACTCATTGCCTGAATAGTAGCATCAATATCTTTTGAAAAGTTTATACCGCTTATTTCGGAATTTCCGGCAAGTGATGCACATATAAGCATTCTGTGAGCTATGCTTTTAGATGCCGGAATTTCAACTTTTCCTTTAAGACGTGCTGGAGTGATTTTTATATCCATCTGTTATTCCCCCATAATTCTTTCAAATTCGCTTACTGCTGATTTTCTTATTTCAGCCTTGCCGACAGTCTGACATACTATGTAGTTTATACTGCCGTATTCACGCTTTTTGTCCTTTGAACAGTAAGGTAGCAATTCAGACATAGAGGCTTCCGTACCTGTCGGGAGATTATAGGCAGTAACGCACTTTTTCAGTCTTTCGGAAAGTTCCGGAGCGAATTTATCAGTAATCAGGCACATTCCGGCAGATACACCCATTCCGTGTGTATATCCGGTGTAATTATGCCAGCCCTCTATAGCATGACCAAGAGTATGACCAAAATTGAGAATCATTCTCTCTCCCCTGTCAAATTCATCATTTTCAACGACATCACGCTTTATGTCAATACACGTATAAACAATTTCGTCCATGATTTCGTCAATATTTTCAAGAGTATGATTTTCAAGCTTTTCAAATAATTCACTGTCACGAATCATTCCATATTTGATTACCTCTGCCATACCGCACGAAAGATTTTCAGGAGTGAGAGTTTTAAGGGTGTCGCTGTCGCATATAACAAGTGCCGGTTGTTTGAAAGCACCGACAAGATTTTTTCCGCCGGCTATGTCAATGGCAGTCTTTCCGCCTACAGACGAATCAACCTGTGCAAGAAGTGTCGTTGGTATCTGGACAAAATCCACACCACGCAGATATGTTGCTGAAGCCAGACCCGTTATATCACCAACTACTCCGCCACCAAGTGCAACAAGAACATCACTTCTTGTTATGCCGAAATCACATAGGAAATCAAAAATTTCACCCAGCACAGAAAGATTTTTTGACTGCTCACCGTTCTCAAAACAGAATAAAGCACATTCAAAGCCGTTTTCCTCCAATGAGTTAATAACAGTCTTGCTGTAGATTTCATTTACAATATTATCTGTGATTACAGCGACTTTCCTTGACTTTGTTATGCCAGCTATAAGCTCACCACATTTTTTTATGCTCCCGCGTTCAATAAGAACTTCATAAGGACTGCTTGTTTTTACGCTTACCTTTTTCATTGCATTACCTCCTGAAAAAATAAAAAACACTGCTTTTTTCTTGCAATAAGCAGTGGTCATACAGTGTATAAG
>CAMWQI010000248.1 GCA_947176345.1 uncultured Ruminococcus sp. | reverse complement strand
GACCATTGGTTTTCTGCATGCGGCTATTATTAATCTAAAGTGGAATTGCTGTAAAAGATAGTGTGCGACTTTCAGACGGTACTTATGAGGCTGTCGGAAAACATTTCAACGGCAATCCACATAATCTTAAGGACGATTTTCTGATTCAGCACGGTAAAAAGTCAGTTGAAGTCGAACGCACTTTCAAGGGTGTTAAAAAATTCTTGAAAGAAAACAAGGTCGAGGGCATTGTGTTCTGGCTTGACGGCAAGCCTGTATGCAAAATTAAACGTACAGACTTCGGATTTGAGTGGAACGGCAGAGGAGGTGGCACATGAAAATAATACCGAATATCAGTGAGCTTTATCGGCTGATGAAGTCAAAAGGGCTGGAAACGGTTCGGGAGTTAAGCAGGGCAAGCGGTATAGACTGTGGTATTCTGTATGGTGCTTTCGACAGAGGGATTGTTTCCAAAGAGACTTACTGGAGACTTGCCGACTTTTTCGGCTGTCACGTCGAGGATTTGCAGATACCCGATTATTCAAAATAAAAAGGAGGGAGATTTGTATGGTTGACATTGAAAAAATAGTAAGTCCTGAACAGCTTTCCGGCAGTGGAAAGGAACTGGCAGATGTCATCGGGGTGGAAGCTTACAAAAAACTTGTACAGCATTTCGGTGGAAGTTATATATATATCCGCAAGCCTGATACGGTAGTGAGAAGTGAACGTAATGCAGAAATCTGTAGAAAGTTTAACGGTTCAAATTATTGTCAGCTTGCTGTAGAATACCAGTTGACGGAAAACAGAATCAGGTCTATTGTGAAAGGAGACAAAAAATGAAATCAGAAGCATTATTCAGAGGGAAAACAAGAGTTGGAGACTGGTACTATGGCGACCTTGTAAAGTACAACGATAAAAAGATGTCAATTACCTATATCGGTGAAACCAGAGGTAACTACGAAATATATGTTAATCCGGAAACCGTTGGAGCATTCACCGGTTACAGAGCCTTGAACTATGAGCAGATTTTTGATAGCGATATTCTGAAAACCATGACCGGACATTTTCTGCTTGTAATTGATTCAGGTTGCGGAAACTGGACTTTCACGGACATTCAAGACGGTGAGGTCTGCAGATGGGTTAATGCTGAAATTCTGTCAAGCTGTCGGATTATAGACAATATCCACGATAATCCCGACTTCGTAGAAACATACAGACGGAAATTCTGAAAGGAGGCGAAAAAATGTCACTGAAGACAAAAATTCAGATTGAGGCAATCAGACGACTTGAGAAAAAACTTCAGGTAAGCTATGATAATGGCAAGGACTGTATATATCTTACTGTTGACGGCAAAAGTGCAGTGAAAATACCAGACGACAGCTTTTTTCTTGACAAATCAAAGTTGCACAAATCCGGTGCAATTGTGAATTCATTCAATATTACGCCAAATGAACTGTATAAGCTCACGGACACATATTACCGCAGACCGTATTCAAAGGGCGTTGCGGTATGCTTTGAGAATGAACTTTCCCAAAGCGAAACGGACGTGGTTTACTGCGACGAAAAAACTTTGAAGAAACTGTCAGTTGAAGGTGCGAAAATTTTTACTAACAAAAGTATGACAAGAATATATCTCGAATTAATCGGCGAAATATACGCTGTCATACTGCCTTTGAATTTCTGTGAACCGAAGGAAAATGAATGTTAAAGTACCAGATGAAGTGTCCGGCTTTTATTCTGTGAGGTGAAAAAATGCATATTGAAACAATACACGGCAGAAGCCTTGAAGAGCTTGACCGTCTTGTTGATGAGTTCACGATAGATAAAATTATTCATGAAATAATACCTCAGCAACTGCATATAGGCTGGGACGTGCATATATTCTATGATGATATACAGGAAGGGGGTGAAAATGATGACATTATACGAAATTGATACTAAAATTTCAGAATGCATAGACTGTGCAACTGGAGAAGTTGTTGACCTTGACAGGCTTTCCGGACTTGCTATAGAACGTTCAGAAAAGCTTGAGGGCGTTGCTCTCTGGATAAAAAATCTTGAGGCAACTGCAAAGGCTATCAAGGCAGAACGTGACATTTTAAAGGCACGTCAGGAACAGGCAGAACACAAAGTCCTTGCACTCAGTGAATGGCTGTCAAGGGCTTTAGATGGCGAAAAAATTGAAACTCCGAAAGTGAAAGTTTCATATCGCAAATCGACGGCGGTTGAAGTTGATGACAGACTGCCTAAAAAATGGTGCAGTAAGAAAATCGTCTATACTCCCGACAAATTTGCAATCAAGACGGCTATTCAAAACGGTAAGAAAATAACTGGTGCGAAAATCGTTGAGAGACAGAATATCCAGATAAAGTGAGGTTAAAAAAATGGGAATACCAGTTTTAATTATGGGATTTTCGGGAAGTGGCAAGTCAACTTCTATGAGAAATTTCAGCAAAGATGAGATTGCGCTTGTGAACGTCAACAGCAAGCCTTTGCCATTCAGAACGCATTTCACAAACACCATAAACAGCGATAATTATGCCGATATTACGGCATTTATCAGGCGACAGACAGCAAAAATCATTGTTATTGATGATACTCAGTACCTTATGCTTAACGAATTTATGCGACGTTCTCAAGAGAAAGGTTATCAGAAATACACCGACATCGGCAAGAATTTCTGGGAGTTTATCCGGCTTGTAGAACAACTTCCGCAAGATGTTGTTGTTTATTTTTTACATCACGTTGAAACTGGTGATGACGGCAGACTTAAAGCCAAAACTGTCGGTAAACTTTTGGATAATCAGATTAATGTTGAGGGTATGTTTACAATCGTACTGAAAACCGTTGTTATTGATGGAAAATATCTGTTTGCTACTCAGACAGACGGAACAGATACCTGTAAATCGCCTTTCGGAATGTTTGACAGTATGCACATTCAAAATGATTTGAAATTTGTTGATGAGGTAATTCGGGGATATTATGATTTTACGGAGGGCGAAAAATGCACTCAATGCGGTAATGCGATAATTCCTACCAGCAAGAAAACCGTGCAGGAGATTGTTGACGGCAGTATGAAAAATTATGGCAAAAAATTATGCTGGTCATGCGTGATGCAAGAGTTCAGATGCAGAAAGGAGGCGGAAAACAGTGCCGTTGAGGGCGTATCAGGAAGCACTGGTAAAGAAAGTACATGATACTTTCCGGCGTGGCATAAAATCAGCGTGTATCGTACTGCCGTGCGGTGGCGGAAAGTCTGTAATCATTGCAGAAATCGCCCGTCGGACTACCG
>CAMWQI010000247.1 GCA_947176345.1 uncultured Ruminococcus sp. | reverse complement strand
ATTACGTTTTTCGCTATCCTTGATATTCCATTTTAAAATAGGATTACTATACAAGGCAGAAACCGACTATCTGGCAAAGGATTTTGAACTGTATGTGGTAACAACGGAGCGTAATTCGGCTGCACACAGAAGCATCACATATCTGAATGATACGCCGTACACAACGGATGACCTGAAAAATGGCAGTCTGGAATTTGATTATCCGACAGGTGAAAAAATTTATCTGGTATATGGCTATACACCGTATCTGACAACGCCGGGTGCAGTGTCAGTTCCGTGGACAGGATTTGTGGCGGAATATGATGTGAAATCACAGTCCATTGTAAGCTGGTATCAGTCCATGACTTCTCCTGCTCCGCTGTATTTCAGTCCTGATTCTTTTCCGGATGAGCAGGGATATGAGAATGTTGTGGTGACAGGACACGGCTTGATGGTAAGCGGAAGTGATTATGGTACAATTGTAACAAGCAACGGCAGTCCGTATATCCAGTCCGTTACCTATACGCCTGATGAATTTGCAACAGGCAAGTGCTATGTGAGTACAATTAACGCATTGTACGGCTATATGACAAGAATTGATGAACTTGTAAAGGTGCGGTTCAATTATGCAGACGGAAGCTATGCGGATTATGCAGTTGTCGGCGGAACGTTCACGGAACTGACGGACGAGGAACGGACAGTCAGCGACCCAGACAATGATGTAATCCAGTATATCAAGGATAATCCTGATGATTCTGTAAAGGATATTTATGATAATCCACTGTACAATGCAGAGGACGGAAACGGCAGTCTGCAAATCAGCAACGAACTGCTGAATACGACGGAACGTGACTATGACTATTCCGTGGAGATTTACAGGGGAGCTGAAATGATTAAAAGGCTGTTCAAAGCCGATTATGAAGACACGACAACAAAGATTGACTATGATGGTGTCAGCAATTATTATGTAAAAGTTTATCTTGCAGACGGCATTGATTACACGGCACACCGCTACTATCCGTGTTTCGGGAGCTGGGCGGAGCGTGTTGATACGGAACAGACACCTATGATACAGCAGCAGGTGAGTGCGGTTGATTTTCCGACAGAATACAGCGAATGTAATGTGTACTATTCCGGTAAAAGTATTCTGAACCTGACAGCTGAGGATTTCGGGAACAGTGATACATTCAGCTAGATTACCAATATGTCTGCCAATTATGCAGTTGTATTCCGCACAGACGGCGGAGATGCTGAATATACCTATATCGGCATTGATGCAGAACCATTCGGCGATGCACCGTCAGAAACGCTCTGCAAAAAAGAAGATTTGACAGAAATTATTCTGCACCCATCTGATGACACGAATGTGACAGAACCCGACAAGCCTGTATTCCATGTGGACGGTAAAACAGAAACAGGGGAGCATATTTCAGGCGATGTATTTCCTGTATTATCAGATGGCACAGCTGTTGTGGAACTGCCTGACGGAGACTATACAAACACGGATTTGAACAGCGGTCTCACAACGGATATTACAGTTGACAAGGACAGTTCCGGAAATGGTGCAGGAAATGGAGCAGGCGGTACACAGGGGAATGGTGTGACAGATGTCGGCGGAACTCCTGTTGTGGAAGCACAGCCGGAACAGGTAAATCAGATTACCGTGAAGACACCGGACGGAACTGTAATTCTGACTGATGATACCACAGGTTATGCGGAAGACCTGAATCCCGACAGCCTGGACGGTTCAGCCTATTTTGAATATGAATCCGTAACCGGAACTGCAAACTCTGTCAATGACGGCGAAAGAAAAGAAGAACACGGCTATTTCGTTGTGAAAGACGGTGAAATTACAGTGATTGGCGATGTTCTGAAAGGTGATGTCAATCTGGACGGAAAAGTTGATGTCCTTGACACTGTTACTGCACAGAAATATCTGCATCAGGATAAGAAGCTGAAATTCGGGGTTGAAAATTACATTGCAATGGACGTTCATGGTGACGGTATTCCGAATATTTACGATTTTGTGACGCTGAAACAGATGCTCCTGAAATAAGCCATAATTTCCTCCATATATTTTAACGGAAGTATTCTCTGTCTGTACAGGCAGGGAATATTTTCATTAGAATTTTATTGATAGAACGCAGATATTATGGTATAATATAATAAAAAGATGGTGATAATATGATAACAATTACATCAGGGCATTTTTTATCTTATTCAGGCTGATTTGAAAATGTAATTAAGGAATATGTAATTCTTTGCTGTACATCATCGTTGGAAATGCTTGGTATGTTTGATGGATTAATAGATGAAAAAAATATTGATGTTTATGCTTTGAAACAGGAAAATTATGAAAACATCAATTATCATATTGTTGATACATTTGAAAATGTTGAAATACAGACAATCCATAATGTCCGCTGTACATCTTTTGCTCAGACAGTCAACAATATGCTTGGCGATTTATATAATACTGATGAACTGGCACTGACAGAAGCACTGGCAAATTATTATTGTATGCATGGAGATAGTTTTGATGGATTGTATATTCGTCAGGAGAATATCCCTGCTTTTGAAAGCATAAAGGATTCAGCAATTGAATACTACACATCTAAAGTTATGCCTGAACGCTGGAACGTCAAACGCACTTTTTCATAGTGTTTATCAAAAGACTATGAAATCAGAATTATTTACGCTGAAACTATAGTTATTATTTTACATTTGCATACTCTGTTAACACGTTTTTAGCCTATCGGTACAAGTTCTTATATACACAGAAATACCCCTGTTTTTTTAAGACAGGGGTATAATTCTATTCGCTTATTCTGTAATACTGCATACCATTACCGGGTAATATATAGCCGTGTTCAGATTCAATTATTTTCAGAATACAACCATCATCATTCAGAGTAATTTCAGCTGTAACAGCAGGACTTCCTTCAATACTGCCTGTAGTAAACGTCAGAATACCATTATTTACAGTACCTATTCCGTCTGATAAATATGCTATACGATAGAACTTTACTTCTATATGATAGATGTTTTCATCTGTTTTTACAATTTTGATTTCATTGCCTGAATCGGAATCTTTATGAGTAGTATATTTTCCGCTGAAATTATCATTGTCAGTGACATCTATAGGTTCTGTTTCAGAAGGTTCTGTAGCTATTTCCGTGATTGATTCTGTAACATACTGAACTTCGGTCGGTATTTCTGTAGCCACTTCCATGATTGGTTCTGTAACCTGCTGAACTTCGGTCGGTATTTCTGTAGCCACTTCCATGATTGGTTCTGTAACCTGC
>CAMWQI010000246.1 GCA_947176345.1 uncultured Ruminococcus sp. | reverse complement strand
TACATGTTAAATTTGTTTTTTTTCATTTTTTTTTGTTTTTTTTTTTTATATAACAATAATATTTCTTTTTTAAATATATTTTTAAAAAAAAAATTTATTTTTTTTTTTTTTTTTTATGCAATATTACCAAAAATCAAAAATACAGACGTACAACAGTACGCCTGTATTTTTATATTTTCTGAATTATTTCAGATATTGGTCAATACTTGCAATCGGGAACTGGTCAGCAGTAATAAGATTTATGCCGATAAGCTGTATAGCAAGTGCGTCCGTAGCGGTAACACCATCACCGTTTCCGACAACGTCAGCAGCTATTTTCTGTTCTTCTGTAAGTTTATAGGAATTAGGATTTGAAAGTGACTGCATTATAAATACAGCATCGGATACATTGACAGAACCGTCACCGTTTGCATCACCTTTTTTCAGGTTTCCTACCGGAGCTTTAGTAGTAGTTGTAGTAGTTGTGGTGGTGGTAGTTGTAGTAGTTGTCTGTGCTGTGCCGTCAGTATAAACCTTTATAGATTCAACTACAAAGTCCTGACAGTCAACCCACCATGTACCGAACTTAACTTCACCACCGTACTGGAACTGTGCAATATCAGCGATATTTGCCGGAACATTCCATGTTATAGTGCCTTTATTTCCGGAGATAGTCTGTTCCATATCGTCACCCTGTGCCCAATAATCCGGAGCGACACTTGTGGAAGTACCGAAAGCACCCTGCCACTTGCCGATATTTTCGCCGTTCTTTGAGGAGATTGTTATTTCAACTTTCTGTACCTTTTCAGTTGACGGAATATTGAACTGTGACCACTCAAAACCTACCATTTTATCAGTAGCATTCTTGTCATAATTTACAGTCTTGTTAGGCTTGATTTCATAATTGCCTGCTGATACAGTCGGTTGTGTAGTAGTAGTGTTATTGTTGTTGCCCTGATTTGAAGAACCTGTATAAGCATTTGTATAAACATTAATTTCGTCAATTACAAAGTCCTGACAGTCAACCCACCATGTGCCGAATTTAACTTCTCCGCCATACTGGAACTGTGCAATATCAGCGATATTTGACGGAACATTCCAAGTTACAGTACCAGAGTTGCCGGAGATTTTCTGTTCCATGTCATCGCCCTGAGCCCAGTAATCGGGAGAGACACTTGTGGAAGTACCGAAAGCACCCTGCCACTTGCCGATTTCTCCGCCGTTCTTTGAGGAAATCTTTACTTCAACTTTTGTTACCTTTTCAGTTGACGGAATATTAAACTGTGACCACTCAAAACCTACCATTTTGTCATCTGCATTCTGGTCATAGTTTACAGACTTGTTAGGCTTGATTGAGTAATGACCAGAAGAAGAATTATTATTGTTGTTATTGTTATTATTGTTATTCTGTGTGGTAGTAGTTATTGTCACAATAGGTTGTGTTGTTGCGTTAGTCTGAACAGGTGATGTTACATTAGGATTGCCGGAAGATACATTTCTTACGCCCTCAATTGAAGAGTCAACAGAACCTGTCTTATATACGGAATAGAGACCAGCAGCAGCACCAACAAGTGTAGCATTATAATCAAGTGTAACCTCATTAGCGGTATAGTCCTTTACGGAGTCAACATATGAACCGTTTGCATCTGTAGGACCACCTACTAAAGCACCGATAAGTGTATGACCATTCGGACTTGACTGTGTATTATCGCCCATTTCATCAAAGCTTGAATAGCCTGATGCTGCACGGTGATGTGGATTTTTAGGTGAAGTGCTGTCAAAACCTACAACAAAACATCTTGGTGAGGCACTGCCTACGCCCTTGTTACCAATGATATAATCCATCTGACCCTTAACCCAATCATTGTAGCTTGCTGCACCGTACTTTGTGGCAACAAGAGCAACCATCTGCTGAGATGTATTATATCTTGCACTTCCCCACTGTTCCTGGAAGTAATAATCATTGGAATTTGCACCGTGACCGTTAAGATATTCAGTTACTTTTTTCCAGTCAGCAGAGTCGCCGGTGATTTCAGCCTGAAGAATACCAGCACCCATAGAAACGTTATTCCAGCTATAAGTTGAATAAATACCCCATTGACAGCCGTCCATACCGGAAGAGCCCTGATTGCTTGTGTTCATATATGTATTGAGGAACTCTTTGTAAGAGTTGTCATTTGTAGCCTTATAGAGCCAGCCAGCAGCCCATGCCTGGTCGTCATAGTAATCCCATGAAGGATAAAAGCCATTTGGTCCGTCAGTTGCTTTCTGATTGTGCTGTGTAGAGAAGTTGAAAAGTGCCTTAGCGTATTTAAGGTCGTCAGCGTTGCCGAAGTTTATATAGTTTACGGCAAGTGCAGCGGCATAAGAAGCGGCTATATCACTTGCACCGGCAGATGTACTGAAAGTCTTTCTGCTGTTATCCTTGTGAACTTCAGGGGCGCACCATACGGCATGGTCAGCGTCACCGTCACCAATCTGATAAACAAAGTTTGTTACAGTGTCACCGCTGAGGGTTGTGCTGTCTCTGAAAAATTTAGCGAAATAATCTGTAATAGTTTTAAGGTGGTTGCCCTGACCTGTTGCGTCGTAAGCGTCTTTAAATTCATAGTAGCTCCAGCCTAAAGTTGAGGCTGAATAACCTGCCGGAAGTCCGAATTTAGGATGGTCGCCTGCATCGTGGAAACCGCCGTCCACCTCATCGGAAGTGTGACAGTCATCACGCCATGACATAGCAGATGTTTCACCAACCTGCTTACCGCACATATTAGCATCATAGAAGTACATTGAGTACTGGAGAAGCTTTGCATAGTTGTCATTTGCGGCGGAAGTGTTCATGACTACAGATGAGAGCGGTGTTGCCATAGCAGATACAGCAAGTACACTGCTTACTACAGCGGATTTGATTTTATTCATGTTTTTGTGCATAAAAGTAACCTCTTTCTTTGGAATATGTCTGTTTAATATGCTGATTTAATTATACAATGTTTTGTAACTGAATGGGTTACAAAACCATTACTATTTTATTACAATTTAGTTAAAATTTAATAATTTCTTAATACATGATTAAAAAATCAGTCAAAAAGGCCCACCGAAGTGTGCGGTTTAATTTTAGTTTTTAACATGAGATTTAAGTTAAACCGTTTTTTTTGTATCCTGCCATGAAAGAACACTTGGATGCTACTTCGGTTTCTTGTAATTTGTGCTTTTGTGGTAAGTCAACATCAGTTGTATTCGTTGTTTTTGTTTTGTTTTGTTTTAGCTTTTCCAAGACAGGTAACAATCCTGTCTGTCCTGGAACTCACATTGTAGACCAGGCTGGCCTCAAAATCACAGAGATGCATCCTCCTGAATGCTGGGATTAAAGG
>CAMWQI010000245.1 GCA_947176345.1 uncultured Ruminococcus sp. | reverse complement strand
GTAATAAAAGTAGTCACCGGAGAATACAAATTTATTCTGTTAATGAAAAGTATCATTATTGTTAATATGGCAGGAATTATAATTTTTAAATTTTTATGATTTGGTTTCGGAATAAATGTATCACAAAATACAACACACAAGAAACATTCACATAATGTGGCGATAAATTCAATAAGCCAATTTATTGAAATCATATCTTATCGCCCCATAACTTCATAATTTGTTGCCTGACTTCTTTTATCTTCCGTCTGCTTATTAAAAGCATTTCGGAATTTTGCAGAACAATTATATCTTTTTTCAAGACTTTAATAAAATCAATATTTACACCACAGCATCGGTGAATCATTATAAATTTGTCATTTGTGAGCATTTCAAACAACTCAGTAATATTCTTATAGACAGAAAATATCTTCCCATTATTCAAATGAACATCAGTTTTCCGTTTATCTGCTTCAAAGTAGATTATTTCTGATAATTTAACCTGAATATCACCATCATCAGTATGTAAGGATATATATTTATCTTGTTGCATCTGAATAATTTTCACTGCTGCTTGTATTGCAAGCGGCATTTCTCTATTCATTTTTATTTTACGGATATACCTGAATGGTTGAAATTCAATTGCCTTGAATACAAATTCATCATGATTTGTAAGGAATATGATAATTAGATTCATATTGTTGTCACGAAGTTCCTCTGCAAGTTCAAGACCGGAGATTTCCGGCATATCGATATCAAGAATAAGTATATCAAGCGATTCCTTATGCTCTAACAGCTTGCTTTTTATATCCTTTGCACAGTCATAATATACAATATCAGCCGATATATAAATATCTTTCAGCGATTTCTTGATTATATCCTTTGCAAGTAGTGCATCAGTTTGGCAGTCATCACATATTGCAATATCCATTTGCTCACCTCAGTATAATTATATCATATCACAAGTGAAATATCAAGTATTTTACTATAAAATTTTATACAAAGTCGACTGTCAGTAAATTTTTTATGTTAAAGTGCTGCATAAGGCACGCCCCTAAGCAATTCCGTGACGGAGTTACATACGATGATGAGATACCTTGAATATGACTTCCTGAAATCAAAAAAATTACAGCACTTTGATAATTGGATCTCAACTGTAAGCCAACTAAATGGGCAACTATTTTTTATTTGTTGATTTTTATGTTATTCTGCGGTAAATAGAGGTTTCTGCCGCCCACAAGATGATTGTCAATGAACTTGTAGTAGATGTCAATATTACGAGGTGCGCCGTATTTTTCAGGACGTTCATAGACCACGATATACTCAATAAGTTCAAGACACATTTCACGGGTAAGCTCCTGCATGTCAACGTATTTTTTCAGTCGCTGAATGAACATCTCAACATCATGTGTTTCTTTATTGAACTGCTGTTCATTGTTTTTGATTTCGTCCACTTTTGCGACAAGGTCTTTATGTTCGGCAAGATATTTTTCGAGCATCTTTGTGCTTAATTCCTCTGGCAGTCGTCCGAGCATACGCTCCTCATAAGTCCTGCTGATTATCGTATCAAGATCTTTAATGCGGTTTTCTGCTGTTATCAGAAGTTTCATATTGTCAGCATTCTGCTTTTCATAAAGTGAATTTTTCTGCTGTAAGTACATCTGCATTGCCGTCTCCTCATCTTCAACAACAAGTTTCGCCCTTGCACGAATATCCGCAAGAACAAGGCTCTCAATCAGTTCACGCATAATGTGGTGAGACGTGCAGACCGATTTTCCGTGATTTGCGTAGTAATTGCAGGAATACGAAACAACTGCATATCTGCCACGTTTTTTTGACGTGTGATAGGCGGTACACTTCTTGAGTTTTGAACCGCAGTCCGAACAGTACATCAAGCCACAAAGTGGAAGAATTTCACCATTTCTTGTAACTTTGCCATGGCTGTTTGAGTTGTTTACTTCCTGTACTTTATCCCAGAGTTCCTGCGAAACAATGCCCTCAAAGGCGTTTTCTTTCACTATCCATTCAGACTTGTCACGGATGTATTTCTTGTGGTTTTTGTATGAAATCGTTGTGTATTTCTGTCCCACTATCGTTCCTACATAAATCGGATTGTGAAGAATATCACGCACCATTCCGGCACTCCATAAATGCGTTGTCGGATAGGGATTAGGCTTGCCAAGTCGCTGATACATATAATCGGACGGCGTAATGGTTTTATCAGCATTCAGAGCCTTTGCAATCTGCGGAGAGCTTGCACCTTTTGCTCTCATTTCAAACATTCTGCGGACGTTCGGAGCAGTGTTTTCGTCAATTACGGGAGTACGGTTTTCGTCTGTTCCTACGAGGTAGCCATAGGAGGCAAACGAGGCTGTATATTTGCCATTCTTTGCGTTTGTCTGCATTGTTGCACGGACTTTTTTTGATGTGCTTGCTGCGTGCCATTCGTTGAATAAATTCACAATCGGCATCATTTCGAAAGCAGTGCTGTCTCTTTCAAGCGTGTCTATGTTGTCGCTTACAGCAATAAATCTGATGTTGTATGACGGGAAAATGTAATCAACATACTGTCCGACTTCGATGTAATTTCTGCCGAAACGTGACAGGTCTTTCACGAGGATAAGATTGATTTTTCCCATTTTCGCATCATCAAAAAGTCGCTGTACACCTGGTCTTTCAAACGTAGTTCCTGAATAGCCGTCATCAACGTAAATGTCGAAAATATTCCAGCCATGCTGTCTGCTGACATATTCCGTCAGCATTTTCTTCTGATTTTCAATCGAAAGGGATTCTCCTGCACGTTCGTCCTCAAGTGACAGACGCACATAAATTTCCACGCTGTAAATTGACTGCTTTGTCATAAATTTTTAACTCCTTCCAAATCAAAGCAGCCATATTCGGTGTAAGATAATTATAGCGCAGAAATCCGAATATGGCAAGTATTTTTTTAAAATTTTTCTGCCTGTTTTTCGGTTTCTGCAAATGCCTTTTCAAAAGCATTTCTGTAAATGATTTCATCAAGATTTTTCTTTCCGACGAAATGTGCTGTAACGGTATAAAATTTTCCGTCAATTTCATAAGTCGCAGAATTTATCGGGCAGTCCTTATACTGCTCATTCAACTCTGCTAATGTTTTATTTTTCATAGCTTCATTTTTTCCTTTCGGAACGGCTTTGCTTTCTTTTTTTTCTTGCCGTTGAATTTTTATAATAAAATTATAGCATACTGAAAAGAAAAAATCCATTCGCATAGCGCACGAATTACAGATTGAATTTTAAAATTCCGTTCCGCCAATTGCACCGATGAAAAATATTTCTGTAATGCTAGTGTACTGTATCGTTGAAAATTAATCTAATACAGGATAAAGTGAAACAAGCT
>CAMWQI010000244.1 GCA_947176345.1 uncultured Ruminococcus sp. | reverse complement strand
CTTCTAATATGCAGGTGGGCTTTTTATGTCTGCTTAACTGATTTTTTCTGTCGAACTCACGTTAATAAATATCTTGAGAATTTCGATTATTGCCGTAGTGTATGGAAGAAATATCAGGATAATATCAGAGTATCGGAAATGCTGAAAACCGAAATTCAGAAATCGCACGATATTTACGACATTGCAGTGACAGCGGTTCGTGCTGTCGGTCTGATGACGCATGATGAAAGCTTTATAAAAACCAATACCGCAAAACTGGAGGCTCTAAAATGACACCGGAAGAAATCAAAGTAAAGAACTGGCTGAACCGTGCTTTTTATGCGGATAAAAAAATCAAGGCTCTTGATATGCTCTTAAATGCATCCAGAATGCACGCTGAGGGGCTTGACGGGACAAAGCAGTATAATTACACTGGTAAGTCTGATACGCGCTTAAACGGCACAGAAAACGCCTTTTTGAAGATTGCTGATATGGAAAGTAAATATAGCAAACAGAAACAAGAGTTGATTAAAATATCTGACGAAATTTCAGAAGCTATTGCAGAACTGCATGACGACGATTTGGAAACAGTCCTGATGCACAGATACTTGTTGTTTCATACTATCGAGTAGACGGCAGAACTTATGAATTACAGTCCGGAAACGGTCAAGCGCAAGCAGAAAAAAGCAATAGAAAAGTTGACCCGTTATGACCTTGTATGACCCTTTCACAAGTGTTATACTGGTATCATAGAAAAAAAGATTTTAAATACTCCTGCACAGAGAGCATTCGGAAACGGGTGCTTTTTGTGTTATATTCTAGCGGTGATGATATGATAAGGCGAAAATGCGATAACTGTGGACACTTCTTACCGGTAAACAAAAAGTGCAGTTGCCGTCCTGATAAGTTCCGCCATGAGTTTTTCTATGATACGTATGAGTGGAAAAAAGCCCGTGAATTATGCAGAAAAAAATGTCTCGGACTTGATTTGTACAGTTACTTTGTACTTAACAAGATTGAGTACGGAAGAATAGTACATCACATAGTGCCTCTGGAAAAAGACTATTCTCTGAGAACAGACCAAAGCAATTTAATATATCTTACCGACAGCAACCACATGAAAATTCACGAATTGTATATGCACGACTTCGAAAACACAGTAAAAATACTCAGGGGGTGTATTGAAAAGTTTTAATTTTTAATTAAATATCCAACGCGCAACTAAAGTTTTGCAAAATTCTAAATATTTATTTTCAGAAAATGCTGAAATACAGGCATTTGCGGACTTGAAGTAAGAAACATTATACTAACGATTTTCAAAAGTAGCAAGCTCGGTATCCTGTGGACACAAAAAAATTTTACCCACCTGAATACAGCTTGTCAGAGAAATGTCCCTGAAACCCTTTTTTAGTACATTTTTACGAACAAAAAAAATTCAGCTTAGAATTGAAAGGCGGTGAAAAGCATGGGACGGACTCGAAAAATGCTCTCCGAACAGACTGGCAATCTTACCAAAGAAATTCAGACGAGACGGGCAATCGAGCAAGATATGACAAAGACTGGAACGGATTATTTTCTTAAACCGCCTAAATGGCTTATAAATTCCGTGGCTGTCAGGGAATACAAGCGAATTGCCGGAGAACTGGGCAAGCTGGAACTTCTCGGAAATCTCGATACAAATGCTCTTGGCAACTACTGCAACGCTTTCGCAAAGTACACGGAAGTAACCAAAAAACTGAAAGATGCTCCCCTTACAGTGACGAACTCCGCCGGAAATGAGGTTGAAAATCCGCTTGTCAATCTTCAAATCAAGTACAGCAAGGAAATGAGAGAAAACGGGCGTTTATGTGGAATTACAATTGATAGTCGTCTGAAATTCGCATCACAGAAACTTGAAAAAATCGATGATGAAATTTCAGAAGAATTCGGTGATATTTAATGACTATCAAGGAAGAATTAATTAAATATTCTAATGACTGCATAAGCGATAATATTCCGACTTGCAAAAAGCATAAATGGGCGTGTATGCGTTTCCTTCGTGATGTTGAACGTTCCGCATCAGCTGAATGTAAATTCTACTGGGACGAATTAGAGGCAAAGAAAATAGTTGATTGGTTTGCCCTGCTGAAACATTCCAAGGGCATTCTTGCCGGACAGTTCATCAAACTTACAACGGCTCAGAAATTCAGTTTGTGTCAGCTTTACGGCTGGAGGCGTAAAAAAGACGGTCTCCGGCGGTTCAACAAGTCATATCAGCAGAAAGGACACAAAAACGCAAAGTCACAGGAAGAGGCAGGAATAATTCTTTATGAGATGTCCTACGGAAGCACTAAAAATCATGAAATTTATGAGTGCTATTGTGCCGGTACAAAACGTTCACAGTCAAAACTGATTTTCAACGAAGCACAGAATATGCTGAAAGGCTCACCGCTTGCAACTAAATTCAAGTGCAACAAGCAGATTATTGAACACCGAAAAACAGGTTCATTTCTTGTACCGTTGTGCAAGGAAGACGGCAGAACCGGTGATGGCACAAATCCGGCAGTCCTTGTCCTTGACGAGTATCATCAGCACGCTACAACAGAATTTTACGATTTAGGCATAGGTTCAAACACAAAAGAACCGCTCCTTATGATTATAACGACAGCCGGACTTGATTTGAACGTCCCTTGCTATCAGCAGGAATATCAATATGTTTCCGGACTTCTTGACCCTGACAAGCCCGATATAGAAAATGACAAATATTTCGGCGATATTTTCGAGGCAGAGGGTGATATTCCGCTTAATGATGAAAATTTTGAACTTCTTGCTAAAATGGCTAATCCGGTACGTGCGTATTATCCGGAAGGCTTGCAGAAAATCTATGATGATTATATCATAGCTAAGCAAACACCCGAAAAAATGACCGTTTTTCTTACTAAAGCCCTTAACATATGGGTACAGGCTAAGGAGGGCGGTTATATGGATATGGCAAAATGGAACGCCTGCAAAATGCAGAAACTGCCCGTTGACATACACGGACGTGAAGTATATATCGGTTTTGATATGTCCGCAAAAATTGATTTGACAAGCGTTTCTTTTATTATTCCGTACATGGACGGCGAAACGGTCAAATATCTTGTTTTTTCGCACAGCTTCATTCCTAACCGTGACAAGCTCAGGGAACGCACAAAAGCCGATAAAATGCCCTACGATTCATGGGAACGTGAAGGATTTCTTACTGTCACCGATACTGAAATAGTAGACCAGAACGCCGTTATTAACTATGTAAAGGGCTTTGTAAGTTCGCAAGGCTTGAAAATCAATTGTCTTTGCTTTGACCCTGCGAATGCCTCTAAGAGCCTGTTCAGTATCTTTTTAAAATAATACGAATAAAAGCAAGAGTAAC
>CAMWQI010000243.1 GCA_947176345.1 uncultured Ruminococcus sp. | reverse complement strand
ATTTCATATTTTCTATTATACTATATATTCTTTTTCTTGTCAATAGTTTATGTTACAGCAATTCCATTTTAGATTAATAATAGCCACATACAGAAAATCAATGGTCAATATTTTCAGTCGTAACAGCAAAAAATGCTTTCTACTATTATTTTTCTTGATTTATCTATAGCGGAATTGCTGTAACACGCTCTAGATTTGTCCTTTTTTAACTGTCACAAAATTCAAGGAACGTACCAGAATTGCAAATTACAGCGGTCTGCCGGAACTTATGTCGATGTTCAAGCAGATTGCGGATATTCGCACGTCTGATACTCTGAAACTTGACGTTCCGGAGTGCGAGTATAAAGTGGTAAATGTGGAGGCTACTGAATTTCAGAAAGAACTTGTTGCCGAACTTTCCGACAGAGCAGATGCCATAAATTCAGGCAATGTTGACCCGACAATTGATAATATGCTGAAAATCACGTCGGACGGACGAAAACTCGGTCTTGACCCTCGGCTTATTGACCCATCATTTGAGGACAATCCAGATACAAAGCTGAATCAGTGCATTGAAAATGTTGCCCGTATTCACGCTGAAACTGCGGAGGAAAAGCTGACACAGATTATTTTCTGCGACCTGGGAGTACCACACAAAAATTCTGCTGATACTGAAAAGTCTGACAGTGCGGACGAAAAAGACGACAGCAAATCATCTTCCGAAAGGGAATCGCTTGAGGAAGAGTGCGATTTTAATGTATATGACGATATAAAGGCAAAACTGATTGCTAAAGGCATTCCCGAAAGTGAAATTGCATACATTCACGATGCCAAAAACGAAAAACAAAAAAGCGAACTTTTTGGGAAAGTCCGTTCAGGTGAAATCCGTGTACTGTTGGGTTCGACTGCAAAAATGGGTACAGGTACTAACGTTCAGAAAAAGCTGATTGCCGTTCACGATTTGGATATTCCGTGGCGACCTGCTGATTTGGAGCAGCGGGCAGGACGTATCATCAGACAGGGCAACGAAAACAAAAATGTGTCAATTTATCGCTATGTTACGAAAGGCACATTCGATGCTTATTCCTATCAGACTTTAGAGAATAAGCAGAAATTTATTTCACAGATTATGACTTCAAAAACTCCGGCGAGAAAAGGCGATTAGTGATATAGAAGTATCTCAGCTTAAATTTTTAAGGTTGTGTGAATATTCTTACACAGCCTTTCTTCTTGCGTAATAATTTCTGAAATCGGCTATTGCCGTGGACGTTGCAACATTGAAACGAAAGTAAATATCAACTTGCTGAGTACGGTCTGCCCTGCCACCTTCTGGAGCGTGAACAATGATTTTTTCGATAAATTCGTGTAATATTTCTGGTGTAAGCTCCGTTATCTTTTCGTACTTTTTCACGATTTCCACGAATTGCATCGTATCTGAATTTTTCTTTTTTGTACGCTCAACGAATGCAGATAACTCCGAAACAGTTTTCTTTAATTTTTCCTGTTCGTCCTCATAGCGTTGTGACATCATTTCAAAGCGTGCATCGGAAATTTTTCCCGAAACATTATCTTCGTAAAGTTTTATGAAAAGTCTATCAAGTTCTGCAATACGCTTTTCCGACTGTTTCAGCGATTTTTCAGCTTTTTTCAGTTCGTCCGCCTGTATCAGTGAGGCATTATCAACCGCCATTTTCACAAATTCGTCCTCATGTTCTTTCACGAAAGTAAGCAGTTTGTTGAGTTCACCGAGGACAATTTCACTAAGAACAACCGTTCTGATGTAGTGTGCCGTACATTCGTCCGAATCGTGAGCATAAGTCGAACACATCATATGTTCCTGAGTCGGACTTACGTGCCTGCCACGTCCCAAATATAACGTATTTCCGCAGTCCGCACAATAAACCATACCCGAAAACGGATTTATTGTTCCGCAATTCTGTCGTCTGCGTTTGTTTTTGCGGAGTTCCTGCACCAAATCAAAATCGTGCTGAGAAATAATTGGTTCGTGCGTATTTTCAACAATCAGCCAGTTTTCTTTTGGATTGTCAAGCGATTTTTTATGCTTGTATGATTTGCGGTAGGTCTTGAAATTGACTGTGTGACCGAGATATTCCATTCGTTCAAGTATGTGCGAAACTGTAGCCATTCCCCAGCGTTTTGTTTTGGCATTGTGATTTACAGGGTTCAGACCTTTGGAACGAAAATATGCTGTCGGTGTCGGAATACCCTCTTCCGTCAGAATCCGTGCAATCTGCGTCGGTCCATTACCCTCAATGCAGAGCCTGAAAATTTTTCGTACAACTTCCGCTGGTTCGTCGTCAATCACCCATACGCTTTTATCCGTTTCGGATTTTTTGTAGCCATACGGAGCGTGCGTTGAAAGCGGTTTGCCAGCCAGTGCCTTTGCTTTGTTTACGGCTCTGATTTTTTTGGAAGTGTCACGGGCGTACCAGTCATTGAAAATGTTCTTGAATGCCATTAATTCGTTCTCACTTTTGAAAGTATCTACACCGTCATTGACAGCGATATAGCGGACATCATAATCGGGGAATGTCATTTCAATAAGTTCGCCTGTTTTGAGATAGTCACGTCCAAGGCGTGAAAGGTCTTTTGTAATAACAATTCCGACTTTTCCGTCCTCAATATCGCTCATCATAGCCTTGAAACCATCACGTTCAAAAGTCGTGCCTGAAACACCGTCGTCAACGTAAAATTTTGTGTTGTGGAAACCGTTGTCCGTTGCATATTTTTTCAGAATGTTTTTCTGATTTGTAATGCTGTTACTTTCGCCCTGTAACATATCGTCCTGCGAAAGTCTGCAATAAAGTGCTGTAATCTTATCTGACATAATTTTCCTCTCTTTCCGACAGATACAGCAAGTATGACAATTTCATTTTAGCGCATTTTTTTGAAAATTTCAATACGCAGAAATGTAAAATTTTCATGACCTGCTGTTTGTGATTTCATCAGTATTCACCGAGGATTTTTTACTGTCATTGATTATCAGCCTCTGAATAATGTCGTCAAGGCTTTCGGTGTGGTTGCTGTTAAAAAACGTGCGTACAAAGTAGGTAGTGCCACCTATTCTGTACTCAGATACCTTTTCAGCATCAATTATTTTATTTTCCATAGCTTCATTTCTCCATTTCGGAACGGCTTTGCTTTCTCTTTTTTCTTGCCGTTGAATTTTTCTGTAAATCAATTATAGCGCACTGAAATGAAAAAGTCCAGCCGCAATTCTGACGAAATTCAGACCGAATTTCCAAATTCCGTTCCGCATATTGCACAGATGAAAAAATATTCCTGTTTTTCGGGGTATAAGATTTCAAAACCAAAATGGCATTCAGGTACTCCGTGGAAAAGTAGCAAGCATGGTATCCTGTGGGACACTTTTTTCAAAACT
>CAMWQI010000242.1 GCA_947176345.1 uncultured Ruminococcus sp. | reverse complement strand
TCCTTGTGTTTTTTTCTTTATTATACCACAAAAGCCTTATTTTGTCCACTCCCTTGAAAACTAATTGACTTTTCTTATTGTGCATTAAAACATATTATAAAAAACAGGAGCAGGCTTGATAGAAAAAATCCTGCTCCGTTTTTTCAAAAATGATTTCCAGTATCATCAGTTGTCATTTCAGTACCGCAGCAGGCACAGAATTTCGGAAGTTCTGTCCTTCTTGATTCTGCTCCGTCCATAATGACACTTTTTTTAATCTCTTTCGGTACACCTACAAAAAAACCGCTGAATATTACAGTTCCTTCTTCTCGTGTACCCATAAATTTATTAGGATTGCAGAACAGCAGTTCGCCACATACAGAACATTTTGCTGTAACGCTGTCCGAAATTGTTCCCCTTCCTTCGTGAATTATAAAATCTCAGTGACCTGTTTTGATAAAAATTCCTCCTTTTTACTGAAACGATTCTGAATGTATCAAAGCCATTTCAGTATGTATTTTACGTTATAAACTTTATTCAGAATATTTCCATTTATATCCATATGCAGAATTTCTTCTTCCTTTACAGCAATGGGTTATATTGCTGATTTGCTTTATTTCTGGACATTTTTCCTTGATTTCAGAAATACTTTGCCATGTGTGGATTAAATTTCCGTCTTTGTCATACTGGTTGATTTTTTGAATAACTTTCTGTTCAACGACAATATTCTCACCTGCCGGATATTCTTCTTCATATCGCCAGATATATCCGCCGGAAGATTTCCCATCTGCCTTGCATGCACTGCCAATACTATTTGCACCTGTTTTTTCCTTTGCTTCCTGAATGCTGTTAAATGTCCTCAGATACGTTCTGTCAAGAGTGTACTGATTGACACGCTTCTGAAACCCTGCATATTGATTCTGCATTTTACTTGTCAATTCGCACCACTCAATATTGTCTGCACGGCAGTTAAGCTTGTTTCCGTCCTTATGCCTGATGAACTTATAGTTGTTCGGATTTGGCACAAAATGCTGTGCTACCGTTTTTCCGATACGAATATTATGACACGTTTCACGGTCACGGCTTGTCAACATTACTATCAGTTCGCCGTAATTATCTTTCTGCGGTGTCATCAGTTTCTGAACTGTGCCGTAATAGGACATGATTCTACCGAGACTGGAAATCTTATATTTCCTGTCAAATTGAAATGTTCTCAAATCAACCCATTTTTCTGTCCTGATTTCTTCATAGCTGTATTCCAGTTTCATAAAATCTTCTCCTTTTCTTCTTTAATAAAATTTTTGTTTCCATTTATCTTCGCTCCCTCGTCAGATACGTTCCGCTTTCCGGGACGGCTCTGCCTGTAGCAGAACCATCCGGTGCGTATTCTGTTTCAGTTACTGAATAAAGAATCTCAGATTGTCATTGTAAAATTCGTAGCACATTCCGCAGCAGTCAAACCGGACATAATTCCAGTCTGTTGCATTGTACAGCGGTCTGCGTTCCTCATGTCCTGCAACACGGAGCTGACGGTGACGGTTGATTTCATATACAGGAACGCTTGTAACGATTTCAATCTTCCCTGTCTCAAACCCGAATAGTCTATGAATCATCTGCTTTGCTTCTTCTTCACTAAGCTGACGTGTATCGTCCTGCATTGCAAGATTTTCGTAGCCTGTCCTGCTGACGTTCTCTTTTTCTTCGTATGCTTCCTATTCCTGCTCTCTTTCAAGCTGTGCTTCCAGACGTGCAACCTGTTTTTTCAGGCTCTCATTTTCATTATATAGCGTTTTTGCTGTCTCGTCTGAACGATTTGCTTCTTCTCTTGCTTCTTTCAGTCTTGCCTGCATGCTGTCGGCGAAATCATACTCGATATTTTCTTCTGCAATCTCGAAGCAGCCCTCAAATGCTGTTCCGACATAGCTGTTCTCACCAAGACTTTCCATGATTTCCTTGATTTTTGCAAGTGCCTTTCTTTCCTGCTCTTTTGTTGTTATCATATTTACCACTCTCTTTCTCCCCGTCCTGCCGATAGGTCAGCTTGTTTCTGTTGTGTCCTAAGCTTTATATCAGCTCACCATACAAGTTCCTCATCCATACATTCTTCTGCTGACAGAACCGTGAATACTTCACCTGTCCTGTTTCTAGATTCGTCAAGAACCCAGAAATTATCTTCTCCGTCCTGCTCATATGCCACATCGCAGTTCTCCAGATAATCACCGAAATCAAACGGCAGTTCAGCAATGATGTAGTCTGTCTCCTCTGTCAAATTGTTCAGAAATATAATTCTGATATTCATAAATCAATCTCTCCGTTTCTGTGTTTTATTTTCTCCTTACACATATATTATATCATATGGTAGACCATATGCCAAGAGGCTTTTTAAAATTTTTACTCATTTTTATGTAAAAAAATAAGGCAGAAATACAGAAATATTTGTACATTTTTGCATATGGACTACCATATATAAAATATGTTATAATAATATAAGAAAGTGAGGTTGAAAAAATGCGTGGGAAATATTCTGAACAGCAGAAAATTGCTACTGATAAGTATGTGGCAGAAAATTTTGACCGTATTCAGATAAAGGTGAGAAAAGGCAAAAAGGATAAAATCAGTCTGTTTGCGGAACAGAACAACATGAGTATGTCAGCATTTATCATCAGTCTGATAGAAGCAGAAGCAGAGCGTCAGGGATTTGATTTGTCTGTACCGCCGACACCATCACAGACCAGAGAAAACAAGAAGTCCGATAAGTGACAGAAAGGAACATTATGAGAGATTTTTACCTGAAATGGCTGAATGGCGAGATAAAAGAAAACATTGTATTATGTTGTTCGTCCGCACTGCGTTTTCTGTACTGGCAGTCAACAGAATTATGGATTGAATCAGCAGATGAATATGAATACAGAATTGATGTATATGCACTGAAACAGGGGCAGTATGATGATGTCAGTTATCATGTAGTGGATTCTTTTGATGATATTGACATTGAAACACTGGGCAATCTGCATTTCACATCTTTTGAGCAGTCTGTCAATGATTTGTTGCGTAAATCAGCAGATTCCGGAATCAGGGACTATGAAGAATCCGTGCTGATGCTGTCACTGTCTGCATACTATATTCAGCACAGAAACGGCTTTGGGAATCTGAATATCCGGCAGGAAAATACAGCTGAATTTGAGAAAGTAAAAACAGTCGTCCTACAGAAAATGCAGGATATTGAGGAGCTGATAAACGCAGAATATACGGACGATACAGAAGAACTTCTGGAGCAGGTAAAATGTGAAACCTGCTTGTATGCAAATCAGTGTGATGGCTATGAATATGCTCCATACTGTATGGCTGAAATATATAGTTATCCTATTTGACAATAGAATAAAAATATGGTATAATAAAAAATA
>CAMWQI010000241.1 GCA_947176345.1 uncultured Ruminococcus sp. | reverse complement strand
TAAATATACACTAAAGGACAGAAACACCTGTAATATATGTGTGAAAATACAATTTTGAAAGGAAATGGTATGAAATGAAATTTTCAATCACAAAATTCATTGCAGTAGCCGCTACTATGACAATACTGTCAAGTACAGCAGTAAATGTAAATGCCGGCGCAGCATATGAAGAAACATCCTCTGACACTTCTGCAGTTTTAGTAGAAGGTGCAGGAACAGGCAATGGTGGCAGCGGTATAGACCCGAACAGTTTAGAAGTACATTATGATTATGATATCCCTAACTTCTCTCTTGCTTCAGGTGAAATTGCATACACATTAAGAGAAGGATTGGGTTTTGATGTCAGCAAAGAAGGTTTAAATCATAATGATTTTCATATTACTTTCACACTTTCTGGTAAGAACCCCGAAATTACTGTTGCAATACTGACAAAGGCAAGTTTTGAAAACGGAGAGTACGACTCATATATTAATTCAACAACTGTAACAGGTACTGGCTCAAAAAAAGTGAACTTCTACGATCTTGATGAGGGTACATATGTTATCAAATGGTATAACGCTGGCACGGAGACTATAAGTTTCAAAAACGTAAACCTCAGCACATCATATTAAAAAACACAATTTTAACGACGCAAACAACCACAATACATAATAAAATGCGTATGATATTACAATATACATACGCATTTTTTATAAAGTGAGGTATAAAATGTTAGAATTAAAAGAAATAACAAAATGCTTCGGCGACGGAACATCAGACAGATATGTACTTGACAAAATCAGTCTCACCGTTCCGGAACACGACTTTATAGCTGTTACAGGTTCATCGGGATCAGGAAAATCCACATTATTGAACACAATATCGGGAATTGAACCGCTGACAGATGGAGAAATTATTCTGAACGGCAAAAAATATTCCAAAATGAATGAGGATAAACTAACAGCACTTAGACGGCGGAAAATTTCCGTGATTTATCAGTTCTTCAATCTTGTTTCAGTGCTTAATGTTGCGGACAATATAAGACTTCCGCTGTTTCTCGATAAGAAAGAATGTCCTGAAAATGAGCTTGACGATGCACTTTCCATGCTGAATATCAAGCACCTGAAAGAAAAGTTTCCGAATCAGCTTTCGGGAGGTGAACAACAACGTGTAGCAATCGCAAGGGCATTAATAAGTAAACCTGAAATTCTGCTCGCCGATGAACCTACTGGAAATCTCGACAAAATAAACTCTGAGGAAGTCGCAAGACAGCTATGTGATGCGAATGAAAAATATGGGCTGACGATTATCATGGTCACACATGATATGAATATAGCTGCCTACGCAAAAAGAATTATCAGGCTTGACGACGGTCATATTGTCTCGGAGGAGGCAAATCGCTGATGAAGATACTTGAAAAATGCACGCTAAATTTCTGGAAACAGAATAAAGTAAAATTTTTTTCTGTATTTCTTTGCATGATACTTTCGGTCTCACTTCTTATGAGCCTACTGATAACTTTCGGAGTATTTTTTTCGTCTCTTGTAACTTCAAAAAAGAATATTTATGGTGATTATATGGTGAATATAAGCGAGATTTCTGTTGAAAATGCCGAACAGATAAAACAATCTGATAAAGTTAAAAATTTATTTTATTCTGTACCAGTAGGATTTGCTGAATATTCTACAAATATCGTGCAGAAAAAATATCTTATGATTCTGAATACTGACAATGGATTTTTGGAAAATATGCCTGTAAATCTGTTAACTGGACGACTTCCTGAAAATGGAAATGAACTGCTGCTGCCTAATCATACAGGAGATAAATACAAAATAGATGATAAAATAACGCTTGAAATCGGCAACAGAATGAGTAATATTGGCATTATAGATACCTATGACTTCTATCAAAGCGGCGAATATCTTGAAATAAACTCTACAAAAGAATATACTGTTGTCGGATTTTACGAAAAGGCTATCTTTGAGGACGAGATATACCCTGCCTGTATAGCACTGACAAGCGGAGATATTGTTTCAGATAGCGTAAACCTTTATGTTACACTGAAAAATCCGTATTCCGTGCAGTCATTTGTAAATAACTTGCAGTACGATTATAAAGTAAATCAGGACTTATTATCCTGCTATGGTGTAAATCTAAATTACACTCAGCTCAATTTATCGCAATTATTTCTAGTTATTATACTTCTGCTGATTGTTATAGTTATTTCTATGCTTTTTGTACTGAATAAAAATATAATAAATATATCTTTGGGCGAAAAACGACAGAAATTATATATTAGACTTAATCAGCTTGGAGTTTCTAAAAAAGAATTTTACTCATGTTCGCTGAAAGAAAGTATTGTGCTGACTTTGATTTCTGTTCCTGTTTCTGCTATAATTGGTCTTATCGGAACACAACTTATTCTAAATTATCTCAGCAAAGCAATGTCATTGGAAATCACAAAAAATGGCTATAATATCGGATTCATACTGTTTCCAGTACTTGTAACAGGAATTTTTGTGCTGATTGCAAATATAGGATTTTTTAAAAGTACATTCCATAAAGTAAGATTAAATAAATCACCTAAAAAATACACATCACTTGACTTGAAGAACAGTATCAATGACATATCAAAAAAGTATATCAAAAGCAATAAAAAGCAAATGCGTTCAATGATTGCATCTGTTTCAGTATGTTTTACTATGTTTGTATCGTTTTCGTGTGTATGCAATAATCTGAATAGAGAAAATGAACTTATTGAAAATAATATTGCAAGTGATATAGAGTTTGACTATTATACATCTGTTATTGGAGATATTAACTATATTGAATTATATGAAAATATGAAAAGTGTGAAAAATATAACCGACAGCAATTTTATTTTTACAATTCAGAGTGATGATAACAGTACACTACTTTGTGCTTTTGATGATAATTACTTCAACAAAAATTTTCCGGATTTTGATTCGGTATTCATAGATAAAACAGGCAGTATAGCCGAAAACAGCACATCGGGACAGCTTGTTTTTACAAGATCTTTTCCCGTAAATGATGTGGACGAATCAGGCGGAATTACTAAATTTGAAACTGAAGAACATACTTTTTCTTTTGATTATTCAGCAGATAAAATTCCAGACGGCGAATACCTCGGACTTGATACAAATGATTTTCAGCTTATCCTTATATATCCATATTTAACAGTAGAAAGCTTTTTAATTGAATCACGTCAGTCAAGAGCAGGTCATTTCTATTTCAATTCCTCAGATGCTAATCTGTCATTTACAGAGATGTTCAATTATTTCAACAAAAACAGTTATTCTTCACATTATCTGAAAAACAATCAGGTTATCTTACAGGAAGAAGAAAATAATTATTATTTAATCAAATTTTTCAGCTCTGTATTTACAATATTTATATTTA
>CAMWQI010000240.1 GCA_947176345.1 uncultured Ruminococcus sp. | reverse complement strand
TCATTACGTTTTTCGCTATCCTTGATATTCCATTTTAAAATAGGATTACTATAATCGGGAGTACCGAAAAAACAAAAAAATACAGTGTTTCAAACTTGCTGAAATGAAAAATTTTTGAGAATGGAATCTCAAAAAAATGAAAATTCGCCCACAGGGACGAAATCTATTGTAGCAAGCATGGTATTGTGTGGGTACAAAACTGTAAACCGCACACAATACACAGCTTGCAAGTGGACACCCCTTGAACTCCGATTTTGAAAACAGATAGAGAAAGGAAAATTGAAAAATGAAAGAAAAGAATAAGAGAAACAAGCATCTGAAAATTCGTGTCAGTGAGGAAGAAATGGACGCTATCAAAAAGAAGTTTCAGAACAGTGGAATGGACACACTCAGCGGTTTTGTCCGTGCTATGATATTCGAGGGCTATATTGTTCAAATGGACGAAAACAAGATTCACGCAATCTATCAACTTGCTGCAAGCATCGCTAACAGTATCAATCAGATAGCCGTCCGAGTAAACTGTACAAACAATATCTATGATAAGGATATTGAGGATATAAAGTTCAGATTAAATTTACTCTGGCAACAGCTTAACTTTTTGAAAACTAAGATTTTGCAGTTGAAACATTGAATTATATTAATTATATTGGTTATCAACTAAAAGCAGCATAAGAAACAGTTATATTATGAACTGATTCCAGAAAATATTAAAATAATATTATAAAAACATACAAAAAACATATCGGCGTGGTATCATAATAACAAGAAAGGAGAAGAAAATGAAAAAAATACTTGTAATTGAAGATGCACAACAGATTTGCGATGTGATACGGATTTATTTCAATAATGAGGGTGCAGAGACTGTCATAATACAGGACGGACAAAATGCTCTTGATTTTATTGACAAAGGATTGAACGGTATCGGACTTATTCTGCTTGATATTATGCTCCCTAATGCAGACGGTTTCACTATATGCAGAAAAATCCGCATGACAAGTGATATTCCTGTAATATTCATTACAGCAAGAGGACGTGAGGAAGATATTCTGTATGGCTATACACTCGGTTGTGATGATTATATAGTAAAGCCGTTTTCGCTTGCGGAACTCTATGCAAAGTGTATGGCTTTTATGAGACGTGCAGAGGGAAGAGTGTTATTTGATATTATGGAATGTGGAAGTATCTCAATAAATCCTAATACATTGCAGTGCTTTGTGGACGACGTTGAAATTGAACTTACTCCAAAGGCTTTTGCAATCCTGCATTATCTTATGAATCATATTGACTGGACTGTTGACCGTGATACTCTGCTGAATAATATATGGGGTTACGATTATTTCGGCAATGACAGGGTTGTGGATAATCATATCCGTCTGCTGAGAAAGGCTCTAGGTAAATCCGGCAGACAGATAAAAACTGTTGTCGGCAGAGGTTACAGACTTACAAAAAATTAAACAAAAGGAGGTCTTTTTATGAAATCAAAAATCAGAAGAAAAAAACGTATAACTTTTCTGAGACTTTTTGTATCATCAGTTCTGCTTGCTTTTATGGCATCATTCGCTTTTGCATTCGGATTGCGTGAATATATCCGTGTATATATACGCACTGAAGCTCAGTCTGAAGCAAGTAGTAATGTTTCAGATACAATGTCGAAAATCAATGAATTAAATGCAGAAGGTGAAAATCCTCTTGTACACTTCAATGCTTATTTATCACCATACACACATTATTGTATTGATTTTACGAATTTTTCTTCGGACTATTATCCACAGCTGGCATCTAATCTCACTGAAAACTGCTATGCTGTTTCTGCAATCATCGACAGTGATAATAATATAGTTGCTTCAAATAAAGAAAAACTTGAGGCAATTATTAAGTTAGATGACGACGAAAAAGCCAGATGGTTCGTGTGTGACAGAGAATATTTCAATATACCACAATTGGACGAACTGTTTGAATGTTATTCAGAAACCGGTAATTATGAGATTATACTTGACAGCGTATACGTAAATAAATCTGATTACTCATTTATTCCGCATAAGGGCAGGATTGAAATTTTAAAAGAGACTGATAATGAATTGTCAGATGATAGTTATCTCCACGAATATGAAAATATTGGAACAAAAGAAATAAATATAGAATTTAATAATGAAAACTATGAACTTATTACTTTGAATCAACCGCCGTCAAACGAAGCACCACGTACATTCGCCTGTGGTTTTTATGGTATTGAAAAAAATATTCTTGATGATATTATGGCAAATGTGAATGTGAATATCAGCAATGCAAACTGGTCATTTGGTCTTTTCGAAAAAAACTATAACGGAAAAAATCTGCTGTATATAGATTCAATAAATCCCGTATATATTGACGGTAAGTCATATAGTCTGTATACTGCATTCATTGTAGATGACAATGCGGATATTGTTATGAAATTGTACTGGAAGTATGTTATTATAGTTTCTGCTGTTTTACTTATAGCCGCACTTCTTCTTAGCTGGAGGCAGAACGTTATAAATAAGGCACGCTACGCTTTTGAGGAGTATCAGAAAGCTCTTATAAATAATCTTGCCCATGACCTGAAAACTCCTATGACCGCTATCGGCGGTTATGCTGAAAATGCGAAAAAATACCTTGAAAAAGGAACTTCTGAAAATATAATATCATTTCTTGATGCAATTACAGAAAACGTGTTTTATGTTGATACCATTGTGAACCGCACTCTTGAATTGAATCATCTCAATAAAATTCAGGAAGTGAAAAAAGAATCTGTCCAGATGCATAAGATTGCTGAAACGTCAATTGAAAAATATAATCTCATACTCGATGAAAAACATGTTACTGTTGAATTAAAAGGTGAATGTGAATTAATGGCAGACAGAACTACAATTGAATCTGCAATTGAAAATCTTATATCCAATGCTGTAAAATATACTGCTGAAAACAGCAGAATCCTGATTACAGCCGATAAAAATTCCATCACAATTACAAATGATACAACAGATAATATAGATACAAAAGATTTGATTATGCCTTTTGTAAAGGATGATAAATCAAGAAATGAAAATTCAAGCGGAATCGGACTGGCAATAGTTCAAAGTGTAGCCAACCTGAATAATCTGAAATTCATAATATCGTCATCAGGAAATCAGTTCAAAGCTGTTTTATCAAAGTAATCTCCAATACATCTCCTTATAACAAAAAGTCCTGAAATGCAATAAAACATATTACAGGACTTTTTTCCAAATCAGTTAAAATTGTTTGTTGAATACTACATTAAGTACAAAATTTCAACATTCTGCAAATGAAGTCAATATTCCATTTGAAAAAGAAAAGAGTATCATTCTACCTTACAGCAATTCCACTTTAGATTAATAATAGCCGCATGCAGAAAACCAATGGT
>CAMWQI010000239.1 GCA_947176345.1 uncultured Ruminococcus sp. | reverse complement strand
GAAAAATAGTTCTTACATTGTTGCTTGCAAGTATATGTACACTTTCAGCGTGTGGAAAAGATAATGTCGGTTCTGCTGAAATGTCCGTAAATCAGGGCAATGTAAGCGATAATGCTGAAAACGTCTCCGACGATAATGCACAGACAAATGCACAGAATGGCTATGTTGTAACTGCTGTTCCTACAGAAGCTGTACCGGCTGAAAGTGAAATTGCTGAAATACCTGTTGCTCCGGAAACACCACTTGAAGTTCCTGCTCCGGAAACGCCTGTTGAGGAAACACCGGCTGAGATTTCCCCTGAGCAGTCATCTGAAGATATTTCTGTAAATCCTGAAACATCTGCTGAGAATATTTCAAACCCATCAGTTATAGATTATACGCCCTCAACTGCTCAAGCTGGTACACCGGCTTCAACTGCTGTACTTCCGGCAAATGCTCCGACCCCCGACGACTATAATTACGGAGCAGCTCCTATGGTCTATGATATTCCAGGAATAAAATATATTGATAATGTTCTTATTGCTAATAAGTCATACAGTCTGCCTGCTGATTTCTATCCAGAACTTAATCCGACGTGTCTTAATCAGTTCTATAAATTACAGAATGATGCGTCATATGAGGGACTTAATATATATCTTTCGTCGGGTTTCCGTTCATATGAAACACAGGACTATATATACAATGACTATGTTGCAAAAGACGGACAGGAAAAGGCTGATACTTATTCTGCACGCCCCGGTCATTCAGAACACCAGTCCGGACTTGCTATTGATGTAAATCAGATTGATGATACTTTTATAGGCACTCCGGAGGCTATATGGCTTGAGGAACACTGCTGGGAATATGGTTTTATTTTACGTTATCCGCAGTCGAAACAGGATATAACCGGCTATAAATATGAGTCATGGCATATACGCTATGTCGGCACTGATATGTCATATAAAATTCATAACAAGGCACTTGAAATGAATGACCCATATCTTACACTTGAAGAGTATTTCGGAATAGATTCCTACTATCATTGATTTGAAAAAATCCTGCTTTAAGTAGTGGGATTTTTTATGATAACATTATTTCAGGAGGTTTTTTTTATGGCTATTAATAAAATAGGTTTTGACAATGATAAATATTTACGTATGCAATCCGAACATATAAGAGAGCGTATTTCACATTTCGGTGATAAGCTTTATTTGGAGTTCGGCGGTAAGCTTTTTGATGATTTCCATGCATCAAGAGTACTTCCGGGGTTCAAGCCGGATAGTAAATTACAGATGCTTTTACAGCTTAAAGATGAGGCGGAAATTGTCATTGTAATCAATGCCGGTGACATTGAAAAAAATAAAGTTCGTGGCGATTTAGGCATTACTTATGATGTTGATGTTATAAGGCTTTTCAATGTGTTCACAAGAATAGGTCTTTATGTCAGCAGTGTGGTGCTTACACAATACGAAAACCAACCCACCGCCGACGCTTTCCAGAACAGACTGGAAGCACTCGGTGTTAAAGTATATCACCACTATCATATAAAGGGCTATCCCTCTAATCTTGAAAGAATAATCAGTGATAAGGGTTACGGCAGAAACGACTATATAGAAACATCACGCCGTCTTGTTGTTGTAACTGCTCCAGGTCCTGGAAGTGGCAAAATGGCTACTTGTCTTTCGCAGATTTACCACGAACACAAAAGGGGTATAAATGCCGGTTATGCAAAGTTTGAGACTTTCCCGATATGGAATATTCCGCTCCGTCATCCTGTTAATATAGCATACGAAGCTGCAACCGCTGACCTCAACGACGTAAATATGATAGACCCGTTTCATCTGGAGGCTTACGGAAAAACTACCGTAAACTATAACCGTGATATTGAGATTTTCCCTGTACTCAATGCAATGTTTGAGAATATTTTAGGTGAATCACCATATAAATCGCCTACCGATATGGGTGTTAATATGGCTGGCAACTGCATTATTGATAACGACGTTGTATGTCAGGCATCAAAAGACGAGATTATAAGGCGTTATTATGTTGCAATGTGCGATAACAGAAAGGGTCTTATTTCCGAAGATGAAGTATACAAGCTTGAACTTCTCATGAAACAGGCAAACGTTACAGTAAATGACAGAAAAGTTGTATCAGTGGCACTTGCACGTGAACAGGAAACAGGTGCTCCGGCTACAGCTATGGAACTTCCTGACGGTACTATATTAACTGGACGTACTTCAGATATGCTTGGTGCTGCTTCGGCAGTCCTGCTTAATGCATTGAAACATTTCGGTGGTATTCCGGACGATGTGCTTATGATGTCACCGCACGTTATTGAACCTATTCAGAATTTAAAAGTAAAGCATTTAGGCAATAACAATCCCCGTATACATACCGACGAAACATTGATAGCACTTTCGATATGTGCAAATACCGATGAAAATGCTAAAAAAGCTATGGAACAGATTTCCAAACTCCGTGGCTGCGAAGTGCATTCAACTGTTATTCTTTCGGCAGTTGATGAAAGAATTTTCAAGCGTCTTGGTGTAAATCTCACGTGTGAGCCTAAATACCAGTAATAAAGGATAACTCATGAAATATATATTATATACATATCAAGGTTTTAAAAATGAATTGAATGACATTTGCTTTACTTTTGATATGTCTAAATCAGAAGTTCATGATTTGATGGGCAAAGAGCCTGACTATATAATGTCAACACTGGAATATTATGACGATTTCAGAATTGACTATGACGACGACGACAGAGCAGTAGCTTTTGAGTTTTTTTCGTGGGCAAACATCGTGATTGAAAATGATGATTTTCCTGATTTAAAAGAAATAAATTTGTTCTCTCTTTCCAATAAAAGATTAAACCGACTTATAAAAAAACACGATTTTTCAGCCGAAACAGATGCGTCAGGTATAATTTCTCTTAAATATGGAATAGGTACATACTGTGAATCCTCAAACAGAAACGAAAGTGAAGCAATAATTATTTTTAAAAAAGGATATTATGATTCTTGATATTGGAAATAGTCATGATATTTCTACATAAGGAGAGAAAATATGACAGTTTGTCCGTTTTGTCAAAATAATGGCTTGATATATAAAGCTGTTATAAAGGTTACAGGAGATATAATATATATCTGTGACAAATGTGATTTGGTATGGAAAACTCCAAATATATCATTGGAAAATTGTTACACATTTGAAGAAATAATGTCCGGTTTGGGCAGAAAAAATTTATGGTCTGAACTTTCAGATATTACACCATTACAAAAAGAGATTTTATAACGAAAAAATAAAGCACACCGTTATGGTGTGCTTTTTTTGTGTTTTGCGTGTGACTTTTTTTGATTTGGCGTGTTACATTGCAATTATTTCACCTGTATTAACGTGAGTTCGATAAAAAAAATAGAAAAAACCGCCGAAATCTGTTATAATG
>CAMWQI010000238.1 GCA_947176345.1 uncultured Ruminococcus sp. | reverse complement strand
GTTGTTATCTGTGCAAATGAATGTTGTTATCTGTGCAAATGAATGTTGTTATCTGAAACTCAGATTGGCGATATTTGGTAAAAAATTGTAGCCGAAAACAAGTCTATCAATAATAAAAACAAGTTTTTAAACAAGTCTATCAAACAAGAGTAAGCGCAGAACAAATTTTCTCTCCCTATCTGAATGCTTCTTTTAACTGATTGATTGACTGATTTTTAAAATAAAAAAATTAAAAATTTATCTTTCCAATAAAGAAAATTTGTTTTGTTGAAAACTGAAATATATACAAAACAAAAAAGCCGGATTTTATTCCGACTTTTACTGTTAATTTAATTGTTTATTCTGAAAGTAAGTCATAATTCCATTCAATTTTTTCATTTTCAAACCTACTTTGACCGTTTCTGTTACAATTTATATCAAGCATTCGCATCATTCCATTTTCATCAGTGTAAAGTACAACGCTAACAAAATCTGAATAGTTTTCTTTATCTTCACCATCATTTAATTTATATTCGATTGTATATTCTTTTGCGCCATTATCCGCAATCTGATAAAAAGATGCGTTTAATGTATAATGTTTTGAAATAATATTATCTGGGAAATATTCTTTTGCAAGTTCAATACCTTTTTCAAAGCTTATGTCTTTATCTTTTTTAAAATTATTAAATCTAATACTTATACCTCGTATATTAGAATCAGTAGGACGAAATGCACCGCCACTTTTATAACAATCTAAAACAAGTATTGCATCGTTATATGTATAATGATGTCCTATTGCATTTTTAATCATTACAGAATCTTTACCAATATATTCAGCCCATACAGTACCAGCAGTTTCGTTACTTCCATAAAATTTAGGGTGATTTTTAAGTGTTAATATTTCCATTTCTGATAACTCCGGTGCTTTTGTAGTAGTAGTTGTTGTTGTTGTTGTTGTTTCTGATTCGGTTTTAGCTTCTGTTGTAGTCTCTGTTGTTACTGGTTCTGTGGTTTCTGTTTCCTGAGACCTGATTTCCGTTGATTGTGTAGTAACCGGAATTATATCTGCTTCAGAGCTTTCATTACTGTTACTCTTTTTTCCACATCGTCCAATTAACAACAATACAATAAACACCACAATTATGGTACTGCAACTACAGCCCGATTTTTTGTTTTTAGCTTCTTGATTTATTGTATTATTACTGATTTGTGTAACAGGTGATGACTGATTAATATTTTTTACTTCCGGAACTATTAACTTATTATTACCTGATTTCAAACTGTCAATCACATTATTTAAAAAAATAATGTTTTCACGGCTCATCTCGTCAAGATAAGGTGAAAAACTATCTTTAATTTTCTCGGCATGGTTAATCTTGCCTTTTTCAGTTTTTAATGATGCAATCTTTAAATTGGCATTTTCATTGACTCGGATAATCAGATTATGTATATACTGCTGTTTGAATGCTATCAAATTGTTTATTTCTTTAACAAAGTCTCTTTTGGAGGATTTTACATACTGGGACATACTGCATAAACTTATATATCTTTTAACTGCGAAATCAAAACGATAAAAGAATGTTAATGGGTTAGTGGTACTGTTTATTATACGTATAGAGTCTTCTACGTGCTTAATATATATATTGAAATTTAATTCCGCATCTGGTTTATTCCATATAGTTTGTATCGGTGTTATGCTGTAACTCCCATATTGTTTGTTATTTGAATACTCAATTTGTTCTTTCATGTAATCCCCCATTTTTATTACTCCTTGTTTTTCAAATATTTTTTATCAATTAAATCTAAAATGTCTGCAATAGCCCTAAGCCTATTAGATGAAGATAATTGGCTTAATGCACTAATAATATAAAATATTACATACAAACATATTTATCTTATTTACTATACCATAAATTACATAAAATGTCAATATTTTAGAAAAAAATTTTTAGAAATATAAAAAATGCCCCGAAAACAATAAAAAAGTTTTCGGGAAAATCTTCTCATTGGGAAATAAACAAAAAAACAGTTTTATTTATGCTTATCACTTTCTGTCATTTCTGTCAGTTTTTTGGTATAACGTGCAATTTCATCAACTTTTGATGAAATATGTACAACTGACAAAATGAGAATAATAGAAATCACTGCAATAAGTCCAAGTATTATCATGGTTGAAGTTTCCATTTCCATTATATTTATCCTCCTTTATATTTAATTTCATATTCATACTATACTTAAAGTTATTAACGTGGTTTACATTTTTTACATGGTTTATATCCAAGTTGGATTAATCCGGTGTAGTTGTTATCACTTTTCATATAGTCACAAAAACGGTCATTAAAATCTATGCCCCTTATGTAAGAACAGTTCAGGCGATGAAAAACACGTGTTTTTTTATTATATGCATACTTATATACAATTTTTTTTACAGGCGGGTATATTGACTTGATTTCTTCTTTTTCAACATTTTCTGATTTATCTTTCTTATTTTTCTTTTTTCCAAAAATCTCACCTAATATTGTTGAAATAGCCATGCAAGAAAAACCAATCAAAAATAATGGAATATTTAATATATAGATAGAAAATATCATCACAAAACCGAAAATTAATACTAAAACTATATAAGGTAACATCTGTTATTTCGCCTGCCTTTTCATTTCATCAATAAAAAGCACGACCTTAGAGCGTTCCACCAATGATAAGCTTTTCATCATTTCAGCCATTTCTGCTATCTCTTCGGAAGATGCTTTACTGTTAATGCTAACATTACTTATATTACTTATTACTTTTGAGTTATTGCCGTTGATGTTTATATTATTAGAATTTTTTAAATTCGGGTCATTTGTTCTGCCCAAAAGATAGTCAACAGATACGTCTAAATAATCAGCTATCATACAGAGGTTTTTAGCTTTCATGCCGTTTTCGCTTTTACCCGCTGTTTTGATTGTATCTTTACTCAAACCACACTGTTCGCTTAAAAGCAAAAGCGAAATATTTTTATCTTTCGCAAGTTGTTTTATTCTTTCAGATGTAATTTGTGAATTATACATAACCACACCGCCTCTTTTTTAGCACTTTACACCAAATCTGATTTTTATCCGATTTTAATATGATATTATGTACTTGTGCCGATTTCACGGACAAGTGATACAGCACGTACACACCCTATGGACATAGGGAAACTTTCTATTTTTTCTTTTTAAAAAGCTGAAGCCCGTGTCTAATTTAAACCGAATTTTCATGGGCTTCAGCAACAATAACACCTCTGAAACGTAAGAGGGGACAACCTCGTACAACAGAGTATTACAAGTTTATAACAGGTTTTATACTGCATCGCAAGCAGTATCTGCCTAAAGGCGTATTTTTTAAAAAGCAACTTTAATACGTCAGGTTTCTTATACCCGAAAAAACTTGTATTTATAGTTATCCTATTTGACAATAGAATAAAAATATGGTATAATAAAAAATATG
>CAMWQI010000237.1 GCA_947176345.1 uncultured Ruminococcus sp. | reverse complement strand
AATATATATATATCAGATTTTATTAAAGGAGAATGATTAAATTGGCACTTTTTGGTAAAAAGAAAAATCAGCCTGAACCGGAAGAAAAAAATCCGGCTAAGGAAATCAAAACAAAGGTTCTTGAATGTCTTAACGAAAAACTTAATGGCAATCTTTACGACGAATGCGTAATTATGCCTAGAGGTTTTACAATTGATGTACAGATAGGCAAACAGGACGAAAAAGACGGCGTAAAGCTCGTACAGGTTATTTTTATTGTTAAAAATGACGATTTCGACGAGGCACTTATTGAACCCGTTGACGCTCAGGGCAGAACAGATGACGATGCCGTGAAAATGGCAGTTGAAATGTTCTATGGCGCAGTATGGCACCCTATTAACCAGTCACTCAATAAGACAAACGGTATACATCTCTCAATAAATTACCTTGGACAGCACTATGACTTTGATATGTATGCACAGTCTGTTGTGAGAACAAGCACAAGTAACGGTCAGCCGGTTATGCTTATCAATTATATCAAGTCTGAAATTCCTAAGTATATAGGTTCTAAAAAATACTACTGGGTGAGAATTTATCTGGCAAAATTCAAGGACAGAAAAGTTGTTGAAGTACGTGTAAACGGCTCTGTATGTGCTGAACTCTCACGTTTCTATCAGGCTTATGTTGATTCATGGAACAATGAGCAATTTATGATGGAAAAACAGTATGCTATTTTTGTACAGCGTGAAGACGATAAAGCACCTGAAGCATACAAAAAAGAACACGTTGTTTCATGTGCTAAACAGTGCATTGAAATGATGGAAAACTGCAATTCCCGTGATGAATATATGGAACTTGTCACAAAGCTTGAGGAAATTACAGGTGATAAGAACCTTGCATCTGAAATCAGAATATTCATCCCTGAAATATTTGCAAAACTCACTCTTGGCTACCGTGAGGGAGACAGCCTCTTCCTTATTGACGGTGAAGGAACTATTGAATTTAAGAAAACGCAACTCCGTTCATATTTCTATCTCCAGCAGGTAGTCCTTGAATATTTCACCAAAAAGCCAGAGCAGGCAAGGGTTATGAAAATTGTTTCAAACAGTGTGGCTTTCAGGGAACTTAAAAAGGCACATGAACAGGGTCACGAACCTAAAGACCTGTTTGTCCCCGGAACATCTTACAAAATCGCTACAGACGATTATAAGGTCTGGTAAAAATGAATATGCCTGTTCCTGTCGCTTGCCCCGACGGAACGGGCTGATTTTTAGTTAAATACAAAAATTATAAGTTGTAAAAATTGATAATGTATAACAAGGAGGAAACAATGAAAAATCAACTTTGTATTGTGCTTGATTTCGGTGGACAGTATAACCAGCTTATCGCAAGAAGAGTACGCGAATGCGGAGTTTACTGTGAAATAAAGAAATTTGATACTCCGATTGAAGAAATAAAGGCTTTAAATCCTATGGGAATTATATTCACTGGTGGTCCTAACAGTGTATATGAAGAAACGTCACCGCATATTTCAGCGGAAATTTTTGAAATTGGTGTGCCGATTCTTGGTCTTTGCTATGGTTGTCAGATTGTAGCTTATACACTTGGCGGACACGTTGAGGCTTGTACAAAAAGTGAGTTCGGCAAAATTGAAATTTCACAGAAGCATGAAAGCCCAATTTTTAAGGACGTTCCGGAAAAAAATATTGTATGGATGAGTCATAATGATTATGTAAGTCAGTTACCGGAGGGCTTCCATGTTACTTCCGCTTCTGCTGACTGTCCGTGTGCATCATTTGAAAATCCAGAAAGAAAACTTTATGCTTTACAGTTTCACCCTGAAGTTACCCACAGTGAATATGGTAAACAGATGTTACGTAATTTTTTGTATGAAGTGTGTGAATTTTCTGGTGACTGGGTAATGGACGATTTTATTGAAACTACTGTTACAAAGCTTCGTAAACAGATAGGTGACAAAAAAGTTATACTGGGACTTTCAGGCGGTGTTGATTCGTCCGTTGCGGCTGGACTTCTCAGTCGTGCAGTCGGAAAACAGTTAACCTGTGTTTTTGTTGATCAAGGACTTATGCGTAAGGACGAGGGAAATTTTGTTGAGGAAACCTTCACAAAACTTTTTGATATGAATTTTGTTCGTATAAACTGTCAGAAACAGTTCCTTGAAAAACTCAAGGGAGTTACTGACCCCGAAAAAAAACGTAAAATTATAGGTACAGAATTTTATAATGTTTTCTGGAACAAAATAAGGGAGCAGGGGACAGACGGATTTTTTGCACAAGGTACTATCTATCCAGACAGAATAGAATCCGGCAAAGGAAATTCAGCAGGTCATGGAAGCACCGCTGTAATAAAGACGCATCATAATATGGTTGAAATGCCAGAAGATATAAAGTTTGATGGCGTTATTGAACCTCTTGGTGATTTATTTAAAGATGAAGTACGTCAGGTTGGTGAAAAATTAGGTATTCCGCACGAACTTGTATGGAGACAGCCATTTCCAGGTCCGGGACTGGGTGTACGCATTATCGGTGAAATTACTGAGGAAAAAATCAAGGTTCTTCAGGAGGCAGACGCTGTTTTCCGTGATGAAATCGCAAAAAGCGGTATAGAAAATCAGCTTAAACAGTTTTTTGCTGTACTGCCGGATGTCAAGACAGTAGGCGTTATGGGTGACCACAGAACATATGACCATCTTATAGCTATCCGTGCAATCACTACCGACGACTTCATGACTGCCGACTGGGCAAGAATACCATATGACGTTTTAGCTCGCGTCTCAAATCGTATATGCAATGAGGTTGAACACGTTAACCGTGTTGTATATGATATTACCTCAAAGCCTCCAGGAACTGTTGAGTGGGAATAATAAAAATCCCGAAAAACAGGGCTGTATATAGCCAAAATCTGTTATCATTCCGTTATCATGGCAACGATTTGGCAACAATTTTCGGTTATCGGCAACAATGATATAAAGTTTGTCTGAAAAGATTAGAGCTATCTGATTCAATTTACGAATCGGATAGCTCTTTATTTATATTATTTTTTCAATATTATCTCTAAATTCTTTTAATGCCTCGAACTTAATATAATATGCAAGATTAGTCATTAAAGGCGTTTCGGATTTAAGAATTTGCTGTGTTGGTATATTCTCAACTGTTATATCTCCCTTGGCATTATAAATTGGAACAGAAAACTGAATACCCAAGAAATAAATTCTATTACGATTCATGAATATATTACCTTTTTTGTCAGAATAGCTATTCTCATTTAGTATAAATACCGGAGAACCAGATGAGCCTGGAAAAGCAGCAATATCAAGCAAGCCTATTCCCTTGTTGTTAAAGTCATATGCTGGATGTGCCGCTGTATATCCTTTCCTAAAAATTGGAAAATTATTATTTTTGTCCCACAAACCGATTGGATATCCAATCATAACTATTTCTTCAATAGCACTTAAATCCTGTAACTGATTAATTGAAGGTATTATAGAAGCA
>CAMWQI010000236.1 GCA_947176345.1 uncultured Ruminococcus sp. | reverse complement strand
TTCCACGACAAGCGGAGCTGTTTACAATTTAGACACATTTTTACAAGAGGATTTTATAAAAGTTTTTTAGTCGTCAAGGTTGCAGACTTTGCTCAATAAATGCAGCGGAGCGGAATGTCCAGTTTTGCAAGTTCCGTAAGGGGCGTGCAAAACTGGTATTGGGTAAACACTACCAGTTTTGTTTATGTTATGGGGGTACATGATACAGAACGGGAGTGAATTACAAAAATAGCAAGCAACGCTTGTGCTGTAGCACAAACCTATTTTCAAGTCTGAAAATTGAATTTTGGGAAGTTGTTCAAACTCTCTGAAATGTCAAATTAAATTTTATAATTAAACAAAAATCAATTAGCTTTGAGAAGAGAAAAATAATCTTTTCACACAATCATCACAATTATTTTTTCAGATTTTTAAGAACTTTTTTGAGAAAATTTTTTCAAAAAAGTTTTGAGTAAAATAAAAAATCAAAGATGTTATGACAGAACAGATAGTGTTTACCCAATATCAGTTTTGACAAGCCCCTAAAAGCTAATCAAAACAGACCATTCTGCTTCGCTGCATTTATTGGGCAAAGTCTACGACCTTGACGGCTGAAAAACTGAGATTGCACTGTGCGTCCATATCAACTGCAAGGCACTTTCTGCCCACAGCGTGTGAACCGTTGTACTCTTTCCTAATCCGTCTTTCTGATTGATTACCGTATAAGTAATTTTATCACTCCGTTCATCTTGTGTATTACACAATACACATTGTATATACACAACTTTATTTTAATATATAAATCAAGCTTTATCAACAGTTCCAGAGATTTTCCTCACAGATATATAGTCGTTATCTGTGAATTTTTTGTTGTTCATTTGGTCTGTGTCAAAAAGAATGCATACCGCCGTTGAATAGCAGCGATATGCATTTGATAAGTAAGATATTCATATAGAATGATTATATTTTTAAACTTTTTCCAAGTAAAAATATGTAGGTGTTGAAGAAAGGACTGTATTGGTTATAGTACTTTTCATTCCCCTTGTAAGAGATAAACGGGGAACAATAATAACAGAGTCATCTGTTTGTAGCATGAACTTCCATGTCTGAGCATTTGTATAACCTGTAAGATAGGGCATTGTTCCGATAGTATTTCCTTCAGTATTACTTGCGTTGCGGACATCCATATAGTTTTTGGTTGAACCGGAGTTAGTGTAGATATAGTAATAATTATCAGTACTTTCCAACATGTTCCAAGTAGTAGGAGATGATGTAAGTTTCAAAGTACCACCTGAATATGATAAATATTTGCCACTGTTAACATCTTTGATTTTATATTTTACAGGGAAAACATATTTACCATTAGCGACTAACTCAGGTCTCCAGTTCTGTGGATTGGATTGTGAAGTAATATGTAGCTTAGAGCTGTAATATGACAAGGAACGTGTCGGACTGGCGAGGGGCATGATTTTATAAATATCGTCCTCAAATCTGAATTGCCAGGTAAGTGCTGATGCATAGCCTGTCCAGACACCAAGAGCAACTGTATTTCCTTCAGTATTATTGTTGTTGTTTAAATCTAGGTATTTTGCAGAGTTCTGATGAGTTCTGAGAGAATAATATAGCTCTGAAAAAGATTCGGCATTGAATGTCTGCCTGTCATTTGTTTCGTAGGCAAGCATTTTTAAAGCATAATTTTCATCGTAGCTGAGTAATTTTTCATCAAGTGTTAAGTTTACTAAAATGTATTCACCCTCATCATACGGACCGACTCTTGTACATTTCAGGTTATCAAGCTGAGCTGTTATGGTTGCGTTTTTATCGTTGAAACATGTTATTTTCAGTTTGTTATTGCTGAAAGAATAATATATATTCCAAACAAATGTCATATTATTCAAAAGTGAAGTTGTTTGTTTAACAGTTCCATCACTATTGTAGTAGTAACTTCCGCTTGAGTTTCTTACAAGGTATCTGCCTATAACTATTTTTCTTGGAGTTACTTTCCAGAACAGCGGAAATACTCCTATTTTACGAGTAGTGCTACTGTTTGAATATTTAACTTCAGCAGAGAGGACAGCTCTGTAAAAACCAGTAATCTCACGTTCAACTATATATGGATATTTATTGGTGTCATTAAAGTATGTTTTGTTCCACTCATAGCTTGTGTTGTTAGGTGAATCAATAACAGGAAAGATTGTGGCTATACGGTTTCTGTATCCTTCAAGTTGATGCAGCCATTCATGAATGAAAATATTTGTTGTAAGAAGATAAGGATAGTTACAGGAATGTCCTTTTCCTACTCTTGCAGTATCAGATTGAGCCAATATTGAATGAGAGAAACCGAACATTATATTTTCAAACTGAAACATACTAAGAGTTGTTACTCCGCCACCAGTAGGACAATCTTTAGTGGCTACCATGACGGAATCGTACAGACCGGCGGCACTATATTTTTGAAGATATGAATAGATGTCTTCATAAATCAAATAAGTACGACCTGTGATAGATACCTCATCAATAGTTTTTATTGTAGGTACGATATGAACATTTTGTGACGTAAACGTTTCAACAGAGGACTTAAAGTTATCAACGGCTTCATAAAAGATTTGATTATCAACGCTGTTAGTTACGTAAGATGTGCCATTCATCGTGAATTTATGGATTAAAATGAACAGAACATGATAGTCGGGAGCTATGGAATTGGGAGTTGTTCCCTGTGTATTATACTGCGCTTTAGCTTTTTCGATGTACCTCTCAATAGCATTAAGTTCATCTGTAATAATTTTTTCTGTATTCATACATTTTACCTCTTTTCCACATTATCAGATTTGTTTATTCGTTCAAACAGCATTAACATTACTGTTAAAGATGCTGTCACTTTTTTGAATGTTTTTTCATTACATTTCTTCCTTAATTAATTTTACACTTTTTTATTTAAAAGTGCGGATTGTCACTTGCAAGATATTTTGCAATTGTAGCGGCATCCAATATGTTAACGTTACCATCATTATTGGCATCACCTGCTAATTGCTGAAACTCAGTCAATTTCGGTCCATTGTCACCATGTGACTGTGCAACATATGAAGCTATATAATCCGCATCATCCATATTTACACATCCATCAAAATTAACATCACCGACTAAGACAGCTATTGTAGTAATAGAGCCTTTGCTTGTTTCATAGCTATAATCTAAAGAAAATGACGTTGTTGTCGAAGGGGTGTACCATGTGGATTTGGATAAGTAGCCAGTGCCATTGATTTTTGGTGGACTTGAATATCCACTTATCAATGCCGATAAACCGCAGTCATATCCGGTCTGAAACTTGGTATCGTTTATAATTAATGAACCCTTCTCACTTGAACCAAAAGTATAGCCGTTTGTATTCACAGCAACACTAGAGTACCATTCAAGACCGATTCCGGAGTACTTTTCTACAAATCTCCATGTATTCTGTTTTCCGGAATAAGTGGCATTTGCATGAGTTGCCTGATTAAAAACCGGTAAAGCACTGAACAGACCGGCAGTCATAACAGCAAACACC
>CAMWQI010000235.1 GCA_947176345.1 uncultured Ruminococcus sp. | reverse complement strand
GAAAAAATGCGAAAAATTTTATTCATTTATTTTTTGGATATATGCCGTGTCGTGGATTCCTTATGCCTGTGCGAAATTCATATATGCTTTTTTTCAGGGGCTTGCTTTAATGAACTTAATGCCTTCAGCCTTAAATTCGCTCATTGCACTTGCAATTTTTTCTACTGGTCTTATAAGTATTCACTCAAAAGACCCTAAATACACATGGTCTCCGGCATTAATTGCACTTATTTCGGAAGGTGTCAGCGGTTTTCGTGGTACATACTCACTTTTTCTTGCAATATCGCTTGTTTCGTCATTTCTGCTTACATTCATACATAAAAAATACAGGTGGCTTGAACAGCAGGAGGGTTTCCCCTATTTCAATGAATTTTTTGAGGAAAAGAAAAAATCTCTTGCTGAATTTGAAAATAAAAATAATACGCTGTATCAAAAAAATATCGAAATTTATAAAAATGCATCTCATAAAATGGACGAAATATAACAAAATGCTGCCTGATTATTCAGACAGCATTTTTCTTAAAATATATCCTGAAAAAGCAGTTTTGTGCCTATAAATATAAGAACAAGCCCACCGACTATTTCCGCCTTGTTGCCGTACTTACCACCAAAACGATTTCCTATTACCACTCCGGCAAACGACAGAACAAATGTTACAACGCCTATAGCTGTAACCGAAAAAAGAATGTTTGTTTTCTTTGCAGAAAAAATTATTCCCACTGCCATAGCGTCAATACTTGTCGCTACCGAAAGAATAAGAATATCTTTAAGGCTGAAACTGTATTCCTTATTGTCGCTTATTTCAGGGTGAAACGCTTCCCATAGCATTTTTCCGCCGATAATTCCAAGAAGTATAAAAGCTATCCAGTGGTCATAACGTGCGGTAATATCCGCAAAGTGACCACCTAAAAAATAGCCGAAAAGTGGCATACCAGCCTGAAATATCCCGAAAAACAACGCCGTCAGAACCGCTCCGGCACGGTTTATTTTTTTCATTCTTATGCCCTCACATATAGACGCTGAAAATGTGTCCATTGCAAGCCCGACTGATAGTAAAAGTAATTCTGCTACACCCATAAATTTATCCTCTCCCCATATTTTATATAATTATATTACAGAAAGGACAAATATATTACAGTTTGTACTCCATAACATAATCGTCCATGACAAAGCCACCGCCTATGTCCGTGATGACCGACTCAATGACAGAAAAGCCCGTTTTTTTATAGACTTCAATTGCATGGGTATTATGCTTGTTTACGGTGAGATATACGGATTTTTTACCGATATTGCGTGCTTCTCCGAATACACGGCGGAGCATTTCAGTAGCTATGCCTTTTCCACGCATATCCTTGCAGAGATAAAGCTTGCTAAGGAAAAACCTGTCATCATTTTCAGGCTTTACGCCGATATATCCGCATAATTCATCATCATTCCGGACAGCAAGATAATAATAACCCTGATTTATAACCTGATTTTTCATAGCCTTAAAAGACTGGAAATTTTCCACCATATAGTCAATCTGTTCTTCCGAAATAATATCAGTAAAGCATTCATGCCATATTTCCTCCGCAAGAACCGCTATTTTATGGAGTTCAATCAAAGTGTTTATTTTTTTAATCGAAATCATAGAAAAATCATTCCTCAGCCGGCATTTCCCAGTTATGATATACATTCTGAACATCGTCGTTATCCTCAAGATGTTCAAGCAGTAAATTCATTTTCTTAATGTGTTCCTCGTCGGTGAGGGTAGTATAATTAGCGGGTATCTGTTCGATTTCAGCCGACAGAACATTATATCCCTTTCCGGCAAGTCCTTCACGGAGTGCATGAAGATTTTCCGATGCACATTCAATTTCAATTGTTTCGTCGTTCATATCAAAATCATCACCGCCACACTCAAAAACATCTTCCATTACTGCATCTTCATCAAGTCCGGTATTTTCAAGGACAATAATTCCCTTTTTAGTGAACATGAACGAAACACAACCTGTAGTGCCAAGATTTCCGCCGAATTTATCGAAATAATGACGCACATCGCCTGCTGTACGATTCTTGTTATCAGTAAGGCATTCAACAATTACAGCCACGCCGTTAGGACCATAGCCCTCATAGACCATATTTTCATAGTTATTCTTGTCTTCACCGCCAGCGGCTTTCTTGATAACACGTTCAATATTATCGTTAGGCACATTATTAGCCTTAGCCTTAGCGATAAGGTCACGGAGCTTGCTGTTGTTATTAGGGTCTGCACCACCCTCCCTTACAACAACAGTGATTTCACGTCCGATTTTAGTGAAAATTTTACCTTTAACTGCATCGGTAGCCTCTTTTTTACGCTTGATGTTATTCCATTTTGAATGACCTGACATTTTAAAATTGCTCCTTTTTCCGTAAAATTAATCAGTTGTATTATAATAGTAGTCAGCATTAGAACCTCTTTTAATTCTGCTGACCTCATTGTGTTTTTCGTCGAAATAGTCATAAATAGCGACTATTCCTGCACCTGCTGTAAATCCAAGCAGAAAGCCCATAAAAAGCCCTTTATTGAAGTTATCACTGCATTTAGGACAGGTGTTCTTTTTTGATTTTGAAACTTTTGTTTTCTTAACGGGTTTAACGGAATTTTTTTTCATATAATTCATCTCCATATCTGAAATTTTTCAGCAGAACGTTTTTACAATAATATCAAAAATCTGCAATATACGGTTATTTTGACCAGTAAGGAAAAGATAACCGAACAGGCATTCTATAGCGGTAGCACGTCTGTAATCGACTGCATTTGCGTGTTTAGGGATAGTATTTCCGGTTGAATTTCTGCCCCGTTTCAGCACGGAAAACTCCTTTTCCGTGAGATTTTCCGCTACAATATCATAGACCGATGACTGAAATTCCGCACAGACAAGCTTTATTTTAGCCGAATGAAGTTTAGCGACGGGCATATTTGCCTGCCGGAGCAGAAAATCCCTCACAAGAGTGTCATAGACACTGTCACCCAGAAACGCAAGAGCAAGAGGGCTGTACTGTCCGGCATCGCGTTCAGACATGGACTTATCAATAGACGAAATCAAATTCAAAGCCCTCAATATTCACGGTGTCGCCCTCCTGAACACCCATTTTTTCAAGTTCAGCAATAATTCCGCTGTTTATTAAAACTCTCTGGAAATACTGCAAAGATGAGTAGTCGTCGGGGTCAACAGTCCGCATAATCGGCTGTAGCCACTGTGCCTCAACATAATAAATGCCGTCCTCCACAACGATTTCAAATTTCTTTCCTGCACCTGCCATTTCATCAAGCTCAGCCTGCGGAATAGGTTCAGGCTCATACTCTTTTATCTGTGGTAGTTTATCAAGAATTTCAGAAATTTTCTTTACCAATTCAGCAGTACCTTTTGTAGTAACCGCTGAAATACAGATTAATGACAAACCTTTTGCCTCAATATACCGGCGACATTCTTCAATCTGTTCTTCCGTTGCAGCATTAGAACCTCTTTTAATTCTGCTGACCTCATTGTGTTTTTCGTCGAAATA
>CAMWQI010000234.1 GCA_947176345.1 uncultured Ruminococcus sp. | reverse complement strand
TACTCCGTGGAAAAGTAGCAAGCTCGGTATCCTGTGGGACACTTTTTTCAAAACTGCCCACCTGATACATACTTGTTAGGGAAATTTTTCCCTAAGACCCTGATTCAAAAAAAGAACCGAAATTTTACGAAAAAATTTCTTGAATAACCATAAAAATAAATTGATTTAATAAAAATTTCTGATACGAAAATAGAAGTCCAAAAATCAAAAATTTCACAGAAAAAATCAGCAAAATAATTTGTAGAAATCCAAGCTGAAATCTGAATTTTGAAGTCATAAAAATAGCTGTCACTCCCCGATAATTTTCACATCAAATAACGACAGCACAACATTGAAATTGACTGCAATTTTAAACACTAATTTTAGATTTTCTGTCCCCATCTGGATTGAATCACAGGGCATATTTTCAGAAACTGAATAACGCATCACAGGCAGTCTGATTGCTTACAAAATATACCGTTCAGGATAGCAACGATTTGAAAAAATTTCACTCATTGAAAAAGAAAAAAGGCTGGTTTCATATTGTTGAAACACAAGCCTGATAACGAAATTAATTTCAGTTGAAAAAGAAGAATAATCAGTGGAAATAAAATTCCGGAAAAAGGGTTGACAAAAAGCCTTTTATGTGATAGAATGTAATTGTCCAGATTACAACTCAATACACACAAAAGGCTTGTTTTGTCTTATGACTATATCATTATATCATAAGATTTCAGATTTGTCAAGTCTTTTTTAGGCATGGCAAAATTTTTTTTTGTTTTTTGTGCGTGAATTGTAGTTTGCTATATCTTTTAAAAAGGAGTATTGCAAATGAATGACGACTTTGAAAAAATCAAACCATTTCTGCTTGACTATGTGAACGAAATCACACAACCTTCAAGGAACGGTGGAAAGCATCAGTACATATGCCCATTATGTGGCAGTGGGACAGGCACTCACCGTTCAGGAGCGTTTACAGTCTATCCCGACAACTACAGATATTTTTGTTTTGCGTGCGAGGCAAAAGGCGATATTTTCAATCTGTACGGAGCAATGAACAACATCAGCGATACAGGCACTATAATCAGGGAATTAAAATCGAAATACGGAATCGTTTCCGCATCACAACCGATACGACAGAAAAAACAATCCGCAAAGCAAGTACAACCCAAAACTGAACAAAATCACACGGCATTATTTGAAATCGCAGAACAGCACTTACACGAGACCGATTACCTGACGAACAGGGGCATCTCAATACAAACTCAGCGTAAATTTCATTGCGGATATATGGAAAATTTTCCATACAAGAACAATCAGACAACATCAGTGATAATCATTCCGACTTCTGAAACGTCGTATATGTGGAGGAGTACCACCGAGAACATCAAACAGAAACGTGGAACGGTTCATATTCTTAACCATACAGCTTTAAACTCGCCTTATTGTTTTGTGGTCGAGGGCGAAATCGACTGTCTGAGTCTCTATGATTGCGGATTTGCGTGTATCGGATTAGGTTCAACGAGTAACATAAGAAAAATATTTGAATATGACACATCAAAAACCGTACTTATCATCGCAATGGACGGAGATTTTGCAGGTGCAAAGGCGACAAGGGAACTCGAAAAGCTATGCGACGAACATAAAACACCATATATAACGGCATTTCCTGACGTATGGTGCGGTTGTAAGGACGCTAATGAACTACTCGTAAAAGACCGTCAGGCACTGATTTCAAACTTGCAGAAACTTGTTGACGAGGCATCAAACCTTGACCGAAATGAATGGTTAAAAGAAATGTCAGAACGTCAGAAAGAAAATTCCGATTGGAAAACCGACCTTAAACGTAATTTTACCAACAATGCCGTAAAAAATACCATGCAGAATCTTGAAATCATATTCCTGAATGACCCGAATTACAGCGGTAAAATAGAATTTAATGAACTGTCTCAGATGCGGACTTTTGACCGTAAGGAATGGAAAGATGTCACCGACAACAGAATAAAACTGCATCTTGAAAAAGAATATTCACTTGTCACGTCAATAAATGGCATTAATCAGGTATGCAGTATAATCGCTGATGACAATTCCTATCACCCGATAAAAGAGTATCTAAACTCTATCCAATGGGACGGAAAGCCACGTCTAAAAAGTGTATTCACGGACTTTTTAGGAGCAAAGGACAACATATACACCCAGTCGGTAGCCGTCATAACATTCGTAGGAGCAGTTGCAAGGGTATTTGACCCTGGTGTTAAGTTCGATACGTGTACGGTTCTTGTGGGCAAACAAGGTACGGGAAAATCTAAATTCATAAGTAAAATAGCTGTCAATCCCGAATGGTTTACCGATGGTGTGACCACTTTCGACGGCAAGGACTTCTATGAAAGTATTCAGGGAAAATGGATTATTGAGTTAGGCGAGGGAACGGCATTTCAGAAATCCATTAAAGAACGCAGTAAACAGGCTATCGCAAGTCAGCAGGACTTTTACCGCAGACCTTACGGAAGAAATCCTGAACAGCGTCCGAGACAATGCGTATTCCTCGGAACTACCAATAATTATGACTTCCTGAAAGATGAAACGGGCGACCGTCGTTATTATCCGATAGATGTGAATATCACTAATGCCACCAAGAATATCGACAAAGACCTTATTTCCGAATATATTGCCCAGTTATGGGCGGAAGCTGTACATCTCTACAGGAACGGTCAAGGTATCTACATTCAGGACAGTCAGGTTCTCGCCTTAGCTGAACAGGAACAACGCAAGCATTTTGATGAAAGCCCATTACAATCTGATATATTCAACTTCCTTGAAATTCCTATAACGTCCGATTGGTACACATTAAGTCTGGAAGAAAGGCGTTCTCATATTAAACGCTGTCAGGAGGGAGACACGTCGGCAGGAGCTTACAGGCGTGACCGCATTTCCATTAAGGAAATTGTTTGTGAGTGGTTCGGTTATGAACTCAATCAGCCTATAGAACGTAAAAGGTCATTGGAGATTGCACGTACTCTTACCGCTTTAGGTTGGAATAAAACAGGCAAAACAGAATGGATAAAACCATATGGCAATGTAAAAGTATACTACTGTTAATTTTAAAAACCTCACTATTAAATGTGAGGTTTTTATATTTTTATCCATTAAGCCAACTGAACCAACCGAACCAAAAAATTGTTTGGTTCGGTATTGGTTCGGAAGTTGGTTCGTTAATAAATAACGTAATATAGCATAAAATTGTAAAAAACGAACTAACGAACCAAAAAAATGTTAAAAACTTTCATGTGGCATTAAGACGGTTACGCCGTATTAATGACACTTAAATATATAGAAAATTTGGTTCGGTTGGTTCGGAAAGTCGAAAAAACGGCTATAAATAAGCAAAATTTTCCAAAATAACTTTGGTTCGAGTTTACGACATTTTTATATAAATCATCTATTTTTCGTGTAATAATCACCGTTTTATCATATATCTATCAAAAACAGGCATTTAATTACCGTCTCATTTTGACGGTAAATTTCAACGGTAAAAACTACCTATATAATATCGTTACAATATATT
>CAMWQI010000233.1 GCA_947176345.1 uncultured Ruminococcus sp. | reverse complement strand
ATTATGTCACATATAGAGTACGAAACATTCGGACAGGAACTTGCATTTCATACAGCACCGACACTGCTCGGAATTAAATGCGGTAGTCTTATTTCACTGCCTAAAGACAGATTTGATATTCATACGCATATCAGGATTTTTAACGGCAGGGCTTCCGGAAAATCTTTAAAAATCAGAAAACTTTATGATTATGAAAATCGTTCCCTGCTCCTTATTTACAACGAAAAATTAATGAAAAAACGTCTTGCAGATGACGAAGTCAGGGGGCTTTTATCCTGTTTCGGCTATTCAGTCGATTTTTCAGCAGATGAATATCTTCAACGCCTTGGAGTTCGTTTATCAGAAAACAAAACGTTTCCGCATGAAATCGGAATATTTTTAGATTATCCTGTTGAAGATGTCATAGGCTTCATGAAGAACAAGGGGGCAAATTATAAGCTGTGCGGTTACTGGAAAGTCTACGGAAACGAGGAAAAAGCAAGGCGTACATTTGAAAATTATGTCAAGTGCAGAAATTTTCTGTGCAATAAATTAAATCAGGGCATTGACTTATATCAGGCTCTGAAAATCAGTTAAAAGGAGAAATGTATCATGAAAAGCGCAGTAATTTACTGGAGCGGTACAGGCAACACCGAAATGATGGCAAAAGCTATCGCAGAGGGAGCAGGTGCTGAACTGTTTTCAGTGTCGGAGTTCAGCGGAAATATCGCTGATTATGACAGAATCGCATTCGGCTGTTCAGCAATGGGTGCAGAGGTTCTGGAAGAGGACGAATTTGAGCCTTTCTTCTCATCAATCGAAGGTTCACTTTCTGGAAAAACAATCGCTCTTTTCGGTTCTTACGGCTGGGGTGACGGCGAATGGATGCGTAACTGGGAAGAACGTGTCAAGGCAGACGGAGCGATTCTCTTTGGCGACGAGGGACTTATCGTAAACGAAACACCGTCTGATGACGATTTGGAAAAGTGCAGAGAGTTCGGAGAAAATCTGGCAAAGTAAAATAACTTCTGAATCATATTCCTTTCAGTATGACCGCTGTGCAATTTAAAGCACAGCGGTTTTTGTGTTACAGAATGATGAAAAATAGAAGCAGCATCGTACGAAAAACGTGCGTGCTGCTATTTTTTAGTCAATTCTTTTAGTAATATAATCTGATACAGTATCTGCATATTTTTCACGCTTGACCAGAAGTGCAAGATGACCGCCAGTAATATCGGTTACCACAGTAGGGTTGGGCATCACATCTATCAGGGCATCCTTGCATGACTGATTAAAAGTATTGTCATCTTCTGATAAAATCAGTAATACTTTATGATTGAACTTCGAAAAATCATCAGCCGTCATTCCAAAGTGATTTTTTGCATCAATCAGAAAATCAATCATGTGATATTCATATTTTTTGGTCAGAATTTTCATCATTGCATCGCAGAGATTTTCCATAAGATTACTTTCCTGTACAGTGAAACCTGCTGTTTTCTTTTTCATCACTGTCCATTTTATAAGCTTTTTATACAGCGAAAACGGGACAAAAGACAGCATTTTTCTTGCCTTTTTCTGACTTTCAATCATCTTCATAAGATGACCATATGCCTCAATGTTCATGTTTTTGGATAATGAACATGTGTTGGAAAGAACTAATCCATCAATTGATTCCGGATAATTTTTTGCGATAATCTGTGCAACAATTCCACCGAGTGATTGTCCAATAAGCCATACACGTTCACCAAGATTGTTCAGCAATTCGTTGACTGCCTGAGCAAATTCCGCATTATCTGCAAACTGAATCTGATAATCAAACGTCAATACAGAAAAATCTTTTGCGAATTGTTCAAAATGTAAATAAAATAAGTCAGAAAGACCGATTCCGCATGTCAGCAAGACGACTGTTGCTTTGCCTTGCGGATGTTTGTAATATCGGTAGGAAAAGACTTTTTTACTGCTCAGACGCATTGTCTGAAGAGGATATTTCCGATAATATGCTTCTATACTGTTCATCTTCACATCTCCTTTTAGTTTGTTAGATAGTTAGTTGTGACTAACTGCATTATATCACTTCCGAGCTCATTTGTCAATACTTTAGGAGCGGTTCTCTTTGGCAATGAGGGACTTATCGTAAACGAAACACCATCTGATGATGATCTGGCAAAGTGCAAAGAACTTGGAGAAAATCTGGCAAAGTAAAAACAAGTTCTGAATTATATTCCTTTCAGTATGACCGCTGTGCAGTACAAAGCACAGCGGTTTTGTGTATCATGAAAAAATTTTCAAAATCTCTTGACAAATACAGCTGACCATGATATAATAACAGTGTTATATAACACTGTTACAAAGGAAGTGTACACTATGAGTGAAACAGAACAGACAACTCCGGAACGGATTCATGATGCAGCAAAACGGGAGTTCCTTGAAAAGGGATTCAGAGCCGCATCACTACGAAATATCGTCAAAACAGCAGGGGTGACGACTGGTGCATTTTATGGATATTTTTCAAGTAAGGAAGCCCTCTTTGCATCTATTGTAGAACCTCACGCTGCGGCAGTTATGGGAAAATTTATGACCGTACAGACAGAGTTTGCCGAGCTGCCAAAGGAAGAACAGCCGGAGCATATGGGCAAAGAATCTGCTGAATGTGTGAGATGGATGATTGATTATATGTACGAAAATATTGAAGATTTCAAGATTCTGATTTGTTGTAGCGATGGAACTGCATACGAAAATTTCGTACATTCTATGGTTGAGGTAGAAGTAGAATATACATTCCGATATATCGAAGTATTAAAAAGTCTTGGATATAAAGTTCCTGTACTTGACAGAGAACTTTGTCACATGATCGCAAGCGGTATGTTTGAGGGTGCTTTTGAAGTGATTTGCCACGATATGCCAAAGGAACGGGCAACAGTATTTATCGAGCAGCTTATTGAGTTTTATCACGCAGGCTGGATGAAAATAATGGGACAGTGATGTCCTTTTATTTTAAAAATGAGTTAGCAAAAACTAACTCAAATAAGAATATCAGAACCGACTGCAGCGGTTTTGTATATTAGAATTTATGAAGGAGGACTTAAAGTGAAAAAGAATAAAAATTTTTCAGAGCTTATGGGTTATGCAGGCAAGCACAAATATCTGACCTACGCATCGCTCATATTATCGGTAATCAGTGCATTTCTTGCACTGCTGCCATTTGTGTTCATCTTTTTCATCATCAAAGAGGTGATAGAGGTAGCACCGAATTTTTCAGAAGCGTTGGACGTTGTAAGAAACGGATGGCTGGCAGCTGTGTTTGCGTTGATTTCCATTGTGATTTATATCAGCGGTCTGATGTGTTCACATTTTTCAGCGTTTAGAATTGCAGGAAATATGCGTAAAACATTGATGTCACATATCGCAAAACTACCTCTTGGTTTTATCGGAGAAATGGGAAGCGGAAAAATTCGCCGCATTGTCAACGACAGCAGTGCGGCTACGGAAACTTACCTTGCACATCAGCTTCCGGATATGGCAGGAGCGATTGCTACTCCGATTGGTATGATTATTATGCTGTTTTT
>CAMWQI010000232.1 GCA_947176345.1 uncultured Ruminococcus sp. | reverse complement strand
ATCATCTTCCGAAAGAGAATCGCTTGAGGAGGAGTGCGATTTTAATGTATATGACGATATAAAGGCAAAACTGATTGCTAAAGGCATTCCCGAAAGTGAAATCGCATACATTCACGATGCAAAAAATGAAAAGCAAAAAAGTGAACTGTTTGAAAAAGTCCGTGCGGGTGAAATCCGTGTACTGTTGGGTTCGACTGCAAAAATGGGTACAGGTACTAATGTTCAGAAAAAACTGATAGCTGTTCACGATTTGGATATACCTTGGCGACCGGCAGATTTGGAACGTGCGCCCGTAAAGGTGGCATAATAAATATACCTGTGGCAAGGTATCAGAATAGTATCTTAAAAATTCTGTCATCAACCGATTTACCTGTGAGGGAAACCAAATATCAGGGAACATAGCACATCGGTAAAGCCATAAGTCAGTCAGTTGTCAGACTGCGACTGAATGGGGAGATGAAAAGTCAGGTATAAGGATAAAGCCCATACTGGTTGAATGATAGTCCGAACGGTCTGTATCAGGACTGTGGCGTAAGACAGCTATAAATCGCCATATCACAGTACCAATGTTCCGCTGTTCAGGAGCATTGGCAAAGATAGACTGTGACGTATATGCAGTAAGCATAAAAGGACGGAAGTCATATCCGACAACCTGACAAGCCACAAGTTATTATGTTGCTAAACGGGGATTGCCTAAACCGAAATGCCGGAAACGGCTATGTTTATAGAAACTGAATATTCGGCAAGGCAACGGAGCTGTCGTAGTAGTCCGGAAACGTTAATGGCGTTTACATGGCGAAGGACAGCAGTTAAAATACTTTAACATTAATTTAGGAAGGTGTGTGATACACTTGAGAAATCCCGAAAAAGTGTTAAACAGTCTTAATTACCACAGCAAAAACAAAGATTACAGATACACAAGACTGTACAGGATTTTTTACAATAAAGATATGTTTTTAACGGCATATCAGAATATTTATGCCAAAGAGGGAAATATGACAGAAGGCTCAGACGGTCAAACAATTGACGGAATGAGCATGAAGCGTATCGAGGATTTGATAGAATTACTGAAAAATGAAAGCTATCAGCCCTGTCCGTTAAGACGTACATATATCAGAAAAAAAGACGGAAAACGCTGGCGACCTCTCGGCATACCTGCATTTCAGGATAAACTTGTTCAGGAAGTCATGAGAATGATTTTAACAGCCATTTATGAAAACAGCTTTGAAATGACATCACATGGTTTCAGACCGAATAAAAGCTGTCACACTGCACTTAATCAGATACAGACAAGATTTACGGGTGCAAAATGGTTTGTTGAAGGTGACATAAAAGGATTTTTTGACAATATAAATCATGAAATTCTGATAAAAATTCTGAAGAAAAGAATTGATGACGAACGATTTCTAAGGCTTGTCAGAAAATTTCTGAATGCAGGATATATAGAAGAATGGACGTTCCACAAGACATACAGCGGAACACCTCAGGGTGGAATTATCAGTCCGGTTTTAGCTAATATTTACCTTGGAAAAGAACGCAGAAGAAATCCTGAATATAGAAAACTCGAAGTACAGCGTGGAAAACTTGTAAAGAAATTAAAAGTTGAAACAGACCGTACAGAAAAAGACAGAATAAAAGCCGAAATCAAAGAAATTGAACTGAAAAGAAGAAATGTGCAGTTATCATTACCAATGGACGAAAGCTACAAAAGAATGCAGTATACAAGATATGCCGACGATTTTCTGATTGGAGTTATCGGCAGTAAAGTGGATTGTGTGCAGATAAAAAAAGACATAACAGAATTTCTGAAAAATCAGCTTGACCTTGAATTATCTGACGAAAAAACGCTGATTACACACAGCAACAAAAAAGCACATTTTCTCGGATATGACATTTATGTCAGAAAATCAAATCTGCCAAAAAGAGATAAACTCGGCAGAATGGTAAGAAATTACGGTGGAAGAGTAGTACTTGAAATAAATTCAGCCACAATACGCAAAAAATTATTACAGCTGAAAGCAATGAAAATAACGTATGTCAACAGTAAGGAAATCTGGAAAGCAACAGCAAGATACAGCATGAAAGACAGTGATGATTTGGAAATAATTCAGACATATAATGCTGAAATACGTGGTTTTTACAATTACTACTCAATCGCTAACAACAGTTCAATAATCAACAGTTTCAAGTATATTATGGAGTACAGTATGTACAAAACATATGCAACCAAATACAGAACTTCCAAGTCTAAAATTATCGAAAAATACAGAATTAACAAAGATTTCGGAGTTCGCTACCACGACAAAACCGGCAAAGAAAAAATATGTGTATTCTATAACGGCGGATTTAAAAGAAAAGACGTTATCAGTAATCAAAATGCAGATGCAGTGAGTGACAAAAAATATTATCTCGGAAGAACAAGTCTTATAGAAAGACTTAAATCAGGCAGATGTGAGTTATGTGGTGCAGAAAATGCACCGATAGAAATTCATCATATCAGAAAATTAAAAAACCTGAATGGTAAAAAATTCTGGGAAAAACTTATGATTGCAAGAAACAGAAAAACTCTTGCATTATGTCATGAATGTCATGTTAAACTGCACAATGGAAAATTAGACTGAGTTATTTTAATGGAGAGCCGTATACATCGAGAGGTGTATGTACGGTTCGGGGGCGAGTATTTGGAAAACTGCCACAGTAATGTGGTAATTCGTCGGGTACTTAGCCTACAACGTGCCGGACGTATCATCAGACAGGGCAATGAAAACAAAAATGTGTCAATTTATCGCTATGTTACGAAAGGCACGTTTGATGCTTATTCATATCAAACTTTAGAGAATAAGCAGAAATTTATTTCACAGATTATGACATCTAAAACTCCGGCGAGAAAATGCCAGGATGTAGACCAGCAGGCACTGACTTATTCCGAAATTAAGGCTCTTTGTACTGGTGATGAGCGTATCAAGGAAAAACTGATGCTTGACAATGACGTCAAGGAACTGCGTGTTTTAGCGGCTGAACACCAAAACACGGTCTTTGAAATGGAAGATAAAATCAAGGTGTTTCCCGAAAAAGAAAAGAATTTACAGACTGTGCTTGACAATCTTCATTCAGACAGGGAATATCTCAGAAAACTGCCGATTGACGAGGAAACGAAACTGCCAGTATTCAAAATTACTGTCGGTGAAACTGAATACACAGACAGAAAAGAGGCGGCAAAGGCACTTGAAACTGCTGTACTTTCAATCAGACAGGCTGACAGACCTGTAAAAATCGGTGAATTTCAGGGATTTCCGCTGTCGATTACAATGAACAGTCCTGCAATGGGCGGCGGAGTATCTGCCACAATCGGCGGTGCATATCAGCATACAACAAAACTTATTGAGAGTTTTGCACATAATCTCAGGCGACTTGAGGGCTGTCTTTATAACGTTGACCGCAAAATCAGCGATACAAATTTACAGCTTTCAAAACTGAGAGTTGATTTCAATGAGGCACAAAAAATTATTGCTGAACCGTTCCCACAGGAACAGGAACTTGCCGACAAGGAAAGCCGTCTGAAAA
>CAMWQI010000231.1 GCA_947176345.1 uncultured Ruminococcus sp. | reverse complement strand
ATATATGACCATCATCAAGCATTACAACTCTATTGTTATCGCTTATATTGAACTCGCCTGACTCACTGCATATAAAATTCTCATATATGCCATGTTCATCATTTTTCTTATAGCCCTCTCCGTCATAAACATAAAGTTCGTCAATGCTTCCATCAGAAAGACATTCTTTCTCATATGCATACTGCTCGCTGATATTTGTAATAAATTCTGTTGTTACTGGTTCAGAGCCACCAAAGGAGTATTCTATAGAACCCTCAGCAGTATTGAAATAGTCTATACTGTTCAGCATCATATGATAAATATAACTTTTATTTACAGAAGAGTCAACATTGCTATTTGACATAATGGATTTTGCATAGTTCTCTTTTCCTGATATATATGAAATACCGTTTTTGTTATAATCCTCCTTAGCATCCTGTATCATTTCATTTGCTTCGTCCATGCTTAAAACGGTAAGTTCATTATCATGAAGCGAAAGAGTGCTATAAACGTATTCAGAATTTTTAATATCTGATGTAGATGCTCCGTCATATGTTTCCGTTGCAGCAGGTGTATTCTCAATAATATCAGAAGTTTTTATAACATCTGTTGAGGAATTATCAAAAGAATTACTGCCAAACAAACTAACTGAAGCAGGAATTGTTATTGTAGCTACAATCAATGATGCTGTTATTATAGAATAAAATTTATTTCTCATATATAATCACTCCTTTCTCAAAAGTAGACACGTACTGCATCAGCACCAGTATATCTTCCGGCACCATTTGTTTCAACACCAACGGATGAACAAGTAACTGAAGTATAACCAACACTTGTAAGAGGTTTTACTGTAGCTTCACCTACATAGTTCCATGTTCCTGCCGCAGTATTTTGATTCAAATATCCGAAAGTGAAAGTTGTGCTGTTTCCATATGCAACATATTTTGCTGAAGGATTAGTAAATGTAGCATCATTAAGATAAGCATACATTGAAACTTTGAAAGATGTCGTGGTTGACTTACCGTGACCATTAAATTCATATACATAATTAGCATATTTTGAATTATAGTTTCTTCTTGAATCTCCTCTGTAATGTGAAGACGATGTAAGATATGTGTCAAATCCATTATTAACATTGCTGAATCCCTGTGAATCATCATTGTCAACCTCTATGTAAGCAAAAGAAGTTACAGCTGACATCGTTGAAAAAACAAGACCAACAGCTAAAATGTAAGATAAAAATTTTTTGAACATAAAAACAACTCCTAACTAATTATTCAGAAATCAGCTTTTTTACAGCATTATTCTGAACATATATTTTCTGTCAGATTTTCAATTGTTATATTTTATTGTCACGCCCATAATAATCAATAAACTCTCTGTAAACATTCCTAAAGCAATTGTTTCTGCGACCCATTTGTCGAATATAAATAACGATATTAAAAAAACAATAGTTTCAATAATCAGAATAAGTATAGTGCGTTTCCGATAAACTGATTTTTCTGTTTCGTCAAGTGGATTATTTTCTGCTTCAACAGGTGCAAAGGTGATATTCACAATACATGATATTAATACTATAATCACTGAAATAATAGGAGAAACAGGTATCCATTTTATAATTGCAAGAAGTGATGAAATCATTATGGTTGAGTTTATATAACATTTTAACGGGCTGTCTGCATGATGTCCCCCTGCATTCATTCTCAATGGAATAAACGCCATATTCAATATAATACAGGGAACAAGAAGCTGAAATATGATACTAAGAAATACAGTCGTCACAATATTCAACAGCATCATACAGAACTGAAAAAATCCATATGCATAAATTTCTGCATCTTCTTCTGAAATTAATTCAGCATTTATCAGCTTTATTGTAAATCTTTCCGATAATTTCTCAATCATCAGAATTTACGCAGTTTTTTTACAGCTTTTGGTGTCTTAGGCTGATAGTCCCAAAATACACAAGGGAAATTAGCCCAAACAGAAGATGACTTCTTGGAAACAGCTGCAACACACTTGAGAAGTTTTTTAGTAGTTTTCTTCATATTTTTAATCCTTTCAATAACTTCAAGATATCTTGTAATTTTATTCTAACACAATGAATTAAAAAAATCAACCCTCTGCATTATTCGGGAATAATTTGCATTAAACGGGAATGCGGTAACAAAAAAACAATGGTAAATATTAACTTTATTGTGTATATTTACCATTGTTTTTTATTTTTTATATGGAATGGTTATAAGATTCACAAAATTTTCATCTGAAATATCAATAGAAAACATTCCGTTATATTTATTAACAGTTGATTCTATATTTTTTAGTCCGATTCCAAGATGACCGCTTTTAGTAGATACGAATCGGTTCTTTGACTGCTCAAGATTTTTATAGGAATTTTCAGCATGGATAACAAGACAATTCATTTTTTTCTTTATTATAAAAAGAATATTTCTTTTTTCTTCTGGCAGTTCAGAAACAGCCTCAATCGCATTGTCAAGGACGTTTGATACAATTGTAGTAATATCAATATCTGATAAAAATGCCATATCAATATCATCAATAATAAGATTTATTTTTATGTTATAATTCTCCGCTTTAATCAGTTCGTTGTTAATTATAACAGTCAGAACTTTGCTTTTATGATGAAATGATAATTGCAGCTTATCAAATTCATGGTACAATGATTTTTTATAATGTTCTGCTTCTTCTATGTTTTCGGATTTTATCAGACTTTCCAGTGCGTTGACGTGTTTTTTAGCATCATGTATTATTTTCATAGAACGTTCATAACGGTTCTGCAAATCCTGATATACTGACATATTAATTTCAGCCTGTTGTCGCAAAAGTGCGTTTTCTTTTTCAGTTTCACGGACTACGGAAATCCGATGGAAAACAAATGCAATGTAAATATCAAGCAGAAAACACCCTGACAAAAACAAAATAATAAACTCTCCTGACGAATTGCTTTGTATATTAATTACCATAAAATAGGTAGTAATTGATTCACTGACAGCAAGAACAGTATAAAAAATAACTTCATACCAGACGGGCGACGACTGTTTTTTTCTGATTAAATTAAAAGAAATACTGCACAGAATAAATATAAAAATACAGTTCAAAATACGTCTTGATATTGTAATATCCTGCTGCTGCAATACTGAAGTAATGGTATTCCGTGAAACAACTGAAAAGCATATTGTTGCCAGTATATCGGCAATAAATGAACTCATAAAGATAAGAATATCATATATGATAAAAACTTTTCTGTCGCACTTAAAACAAATTAATGTTGTAATAAAAATCAGTATCAATGCACTCAGCGTATTCAGCATCGGAATATTCATAAAAATAAAAAATGCCTGACCTACACAAAGAAAAGCCGAAATCAATAAGTTTATTTTAAAGTTTTTTCTGAATTCCAAAAATTGCGATATTCCCCATATTCCCGAAAAAATATATGTAAAATTAATCAAAATACTGAAAAAAATATCTATTTCACTCACCTCTGTTTAATCTAATAAATGCCTGTGCATATAATTATTTATCTGTTCAAGAATTATTTTTTTCTTGTTTTTAGCAATAGGTACAGAAT
>CAMWQI010000230.1 GCA_947176345.1 uncultured Ruminococcus sp. | reverse complement strand
TAAATTGAAAAACTTATATCCCGTTATTGATTAAACTGACTTTTTGGACTACTAGCATATTTATCAATCCATCTTCATCAGGGTCTTCATAAGCTATACCATCTGCCTTGAGCGGATTAGTTTCCATCCATACAATTTCAAAATAATCACTCAAACCATCTCCATCAGTGTCTGCTTTATGTGGATTAATACCATAAATTTCAACTTCTACATAATCAGTTAGTCCATCTCCGTCAGAATCAAAGTTATTATAGACAGGGAATGAATTTACTCTAGATAGCAGATAATCTTCTAACCATTTAAGGTCATCAGCATCTAAATCTCCATCATCATCGAGGTCAGCATAATCCACATAACCATTCTCAAGATACATCTTTCTCATCAATACCAAATCGAATGCATCAAGAACTTTGTCGGTATTCATATCACCATAAATCACAGGTTTTCCTGTTTCTGAATCAAGAATTACTAATGGATTATTATACAGCATTTCTAGAGTGATACCATCAACAATATCATTTATATCACCATCTGGAACATTAGGGTCTGTACCTGTATTTATCTCAATTATATCCGGTACACCATCGCCGTCAGTGTCCTCAATATACTTCCAGTTAATAGAGTTCTCAAAGAAATCTGGAATATCATTATCATTTAAATCTTTCAAGTAGCCGAAATCTTCGTCAGGAATTTTCATTGTATCAGAAACTTCCTTGAAATATGAACCAAAATGCTCACTGTAATTTACATTAACATTAGGTGCATCAATAATAATCTTGTTTGCAATAATCATAGTGTCATTCATGTTTAGATTTGTGGCTGTAATATGAATTGTACCGAACGGTGCATAGATTAATCCATTGAGACTGACATTATTACAATCAATATTTATATCACCATACTGAGAGTAGATAACAGTGTTATAACTATTTTTAACATCTCCTGAGATATAAATATCATCTTTAGATTTTACACCTGCCTGAATAGTAACGTTTCCCTGCATTGTAGTAGTTCCATTAACAGCAAGAGGTTCTGAGATGTCTATGTTTGGCTCTTCAATGGTATAATCATTTTCGACATTATCTACTTTTCTTCCGTTAAAGAAGTCGCTATCGATTTTATTAGGAATATAAACCATATCGACACAGATATTATTAGAACTCTCATAATTGATGTTAGTGTTTCCATTGCAATTAACAGTTCCGTTTGTTGCTATCTGTCCATTAATAGTAAAGTTATAAGCATTGACAGTGATAGCACCATCTTCATTAGATGAAGCGAACATTGTGTATGGGTATTTCTCTGAATCTTCCGCTGATACGGGGAAACATGGAACAATGGTTGCTACCATAGCCATACTGAGTAAACCCGATAATGTGCGTTTAAATTTGCTTTTTAAACTCATGCTTTTTTCCTCCTTTTCGCATAGCATTTGTAAATCCGACTCATAAGAACGTGAATTATAAAAATTATAACAAATATTGTTGTTTGAAATATACAGAGTCGGAAGAACAATTGCTATAATTTTCAGATTGTCTTTTCCTTGCTGTACTTAGTTATCGTCTCATTTGCTGTTCCTGCATAAACAGTAGCTACTGTTTTCAGGCGGTATGTGCCATTTGACAAAGAGTTCTTTGTGTTTGTTACTGAACCACGATAATTGTAAATGGTATTGTTCCAACTGCATACATCGTCCCAATCACTCGAAGAATTTTTCTTCTGCAATGTCTGTTTTATAACGATTTTTGTTGTTTCGTTATAGTAACCGGTAACAGAACTGTCGCAGGTTGCAGTTGTACCTGATATAGACAAAGTAGAACTACATTCGCTGGTATATGAATATGCCGGAGCATCAGACGGAATCACAGCGGCTGATACAACATTTCCAACAGCAAAAGATGTAGAAAGAACAACTGCACAAAGTAAAGATGTCACTTTTTTAATCAATTAAATCACCCCCTAACTGTATTATATTAAACGAGAAAATTTTAAACTTTCCTATTCAATAAATAATAACAAATCAGAGGGCTGAATCCTGACAGAAAAATCAGTAATTTTTTGTTATTCTACTTTTTGCACAGATTTTGCTATGTTAATTAGTATATTTTTACCAACATTGGAGCTTAAACTTATTATATAATCTCCGTTATCCCAAATCAAATGATTATAATAATGATTATCAGTAAAATAAATAGCTTCTATACCATTTATATCAAGAGTTGTAACTTCTGAATTTTCAGTATTTACATTTGGATTGTAGCTGTCTTTTGTATACTGGGAAAAATAAATCACAATATCATCTTTAGCATAATCGACATTGTGTCTATATTCATTCAGTTCTTCATAAATAATCTCAAAATCATCCAAATTATATGTTATTGCATAGATTTCTTCAAGGGTAGTCGGTGCTGTATCATCTTCAACAGGCTGAACTGTCGAAAATTTTTCATAAATGCTTACAAAAAAGTCCGAAAACGCATTTCTAAGTGCTTCAACGTTCATAATCGTAACTGAAGATACAACAAGTACGACCACAGCAGCACAGGCAGTTCTTTTTCCGGCTGTATTTATCATTCTGTAATATGGCTTGTTGCGACGATTTATAAGTTTTTTCATTTTCTTCTCAAACTCCGGAGAAAATTCATACTCATCGGCAACGTTCTGCATAGCCATTTCGTATTCAGGAGCGAGAGCATCATATAATGCTTTTTGAAAATTACTTTCTGCCATATTCATTCACCTTTTTCCAGTTCTTGTTTAAGTAGCTTTTTAGCACGTTCTATTCTTTTCCACACTGCATCTATGGAAATATCAAACATTTTTGAAATTTCCTTAGTTGTGTATTGGTTAACATAGTGAAGGAACAGAACATCCTTGTAAATCAATGGAAGATTTGAAATTGTTTGAATCAACACATCTCTGTCGATATTTTCAAAAAAATTAACATCAATTGTCAGCTGATTATCATCAAATTCGGCAAGATGTTCGCTGTCTTTTTTGTTCTTCCTGTAAATATTGATAGAACTATTTCTAACAATAATAACAATATATGATTGCAATTCCTGACAGGAAAATTTTTTAATCATTTCAAAGTTATCTGCAATTTTTAAAAATGCATTATGAACAGCATCTTCCGAATCTTCAATATTATGCAGAATCTTATATGCAACGGCATACATTCGTTGCTTGTATTTTACGTATAAATCTTCAAATTCAGCTTTATCTTCAGCAGTATCAAGTACAGAAAGATATATGTTTATCATTCTCTATTCTCCATATATTATGTATTTTTTAACAATTATAACATATTTATTGTCGTATTACAACACTTTATGGAAAATTTTTTGAAATATAATAATATGCAAAGTCGGCTGTCGGAAAATTTCTATATTAAGGTGTTACGAACGGCACGCCTTTGAGCAATTCCGTGACGGAATTACATACAATGATGAGATACCTTGAATACGATTTCCTGAAATCAAAAAATTTACAGCACTTTGATAACTGGATTTCTGTTTTTGGTGAGCAAAAATCGGACTGGGAATTAACGTGAGTTCGACAGAAAAAATCAGTCAAGCAGGCCTAAAAAGCCCTCCT
>CAMWQI010000229.1 GCA_947176345.1 uncultured Ruminococcus sp. | reverse complement strand
TGCTTTTTCACTTTTCTGTCTTTACGTTCCGCTGCACGAATCTGCTTTTTTTTAAATACATTTTTTCTTCGAGCAGTATTTTACTTACCCTTGATTTTTTTATCGGAAGGTTAAGTTCTTCTATTATTTCATTTATTGTAATATCGGGTCTGTCCTTTACAAGTTTTATCATTGCCTTTCTCTGTTCTTTTGTAATTGTCGGCTGCCTTCCGGGATAGTTTCCTTCAAGTGTTCCTCTTTTCTTGTAATTTCTTACTATGCTGTTTATTGCTGAGATACTTACTCCTGTCACTTTGCTGATTTCTTCTGCTGATATTCCTTTTATTCTGCTTTCTACTATTATTTTTCTTACCTCTACTGGTATCATTTTTATCACCTCTACTACCTATTATATCATATCTTTATTGATTTGTCTATAATGGAATTGCTGTAAAGCACAGAATAAAGTCTTTTTTACGTATCAATGTTTCTTTAGATGATGCTATTCATTACGTTTTTCGCTATCCTTGATATTCCATTTTAAAATAGGATTACTATATCCATCAATAAAAGCTGTATGGTCTAACTTGACTTGCTCCTCAAAAGAAATGTACTCTGTCACGTCAGGCACACCTAAGACGTTCTGCAACAAGTCAATCCAAAATCTTTGGCTTTCTCCCTTTTCATATCCCTTGTCCGTCCAATGTTTGACAAACTCTTTCACTGATTTTTTCCTTGCATCATTCATATTAGTTCACTCCCACAAAAATATAATTCAATTATAACACAACTTGAAAATTCATTCAATAAAACAAAAATTTATTATAATATTTTTGTATTGTATATATTGTATAATTTTATTGTGTTAACCTTGGTTAACTTTTTTTTTACCGGTGTTATTTTTTTTTTAATAACAACGGTCAACCGCTGTTATAAATATTAATAAACTATGAACAAACAACAGATAATAGACATTTTATTAAAAAGTGTCGCAAACTCTAACCAAAATTGGTTAGGCGTTTTTGAGGCTATTTATCGTGAAAAAATAAACTTTCCTAACCAACCTAACCAATTTTTCTCTATATTTACCTGTCACTCAACAGCGGTTGACCGTTGTTGAACGAGGAAAAAGTTTTTATCGTTTTTTTGGTTAGTTGGTTAGGATTTGAAAAATAATGGCTATTTATAGGGGAAAAACCGCCTAACCAAAATCCTAACCAAATCCTAACCAAATAAAAATTGGTTAGGATTTTGGTTAGGATTTTTTAAAAAAAAATACCCTCTTATTAGTAAAAATAAGGGGGTATTTTTTTATTGTTTGTAATATACTTTTACTGCACCATAAGGTTTTATCCATTCTGCTTTACCAGTCTTATTCCAATCTAAAACCGTGAGGGTACGGGCAATATCAAGTGAAAAACGCCTGTCAATAGGCTGATTGAGTTCATAGCCGTACAATTCACAAGCTATTTCTTTAACGGAAATACGATTACGCTTGTATGCTCCTGCTGTCTGTTCACCGTTCTGATAGGCTTTGATGTGCATTCGCCTTGCTTCCAAGCTTGCATTATACCAGCTTGTTGTAATCGGAATTTCAAGAAAATTAGCTATATCTGACTGTAATGGGCTTTCATCAAAGTGCTTACGCTGTTCCTGTTCTGCTAAAGCAAGAACCTGACTGTCTTGTATGTAAATACTTTGACCGCTCTTGTAAAGTTGTACAGCCTCCGCCCAGAGTTGTGCAACGTATTCAGGCGTGAGGTCTTTATCTATATTTTTGGTAGCTTTGACTATATTCACGTCGATAGGATAGTAACGACGGTCACCTGTTTCATCTTTCAAGAAGTCATAATTATTGGTAGTTCCGAAGAATACGCACTGTCTTTTCCTGATTGTTGGGTGTCGTGCATATGGCTCTCTGTATGTGTCCTGCTGGCTTGCTATAGCCTGTTTACAGCGTTCTTTGATTGACTTCTGAAACGCTGTACCCTCGCCCAGCTCGATAATCCACTTACCCTGAATGCTCTCATAGAAATCCTTGCCGTCGAATGTGGTCACTCCGTCGGTGAACCATTCAGAGTTTACGGCTATTTTAAATAAAAACTTTGATTTTCCCGTGCCTTGCTTACCGACAAGGGTAGTACAAGTATCAAATTTAACGCCAGCCTGCATTATTCTTGCCACACAGCCAACGAATGTAACTATTGCGACTGATTGGGTGTATATATTGTCTGTTGTTCCTAAAAAGTCCGTAAATACACTTTTTATGCGGTGTATGCCGTCCCACTGTACAGCGTTCAGATAGTCTCTTATCGGGTGATATGAATTATCATCAGCGATGATACTACATACCTGATTTATTCCGTCTATTGATGTAGTAAGCGAATATTCCTTTTCCAAATATAGCTTTATTCTATTTTCCGTAACATCTTGCCAGTCCTGTTGGTCAAGAGTTCTCACTTGAGTAAGCTCATTGAACCTTATTTTCCCCTTATATTTCGGGTCATTAAGGAATATTGTTTCAAGATTTGCCATAGTGTTTTTTACAGCATTATTGGATTGATTGCGTGCTAAACTGCCACGCCAATCAGAAACAGCCTGTTTGCGTTCTAACATCTCTTTAAGCCATTGGTCTTTATCTAACGCTGTAGCACGCTCTGAATGCTCCTGTAGGCTTGCTACGAGCCTTGCACGGTCTTTGACAAGTAATTCATTAGCATCTTTACAGTCGCTCCATATGTCGCTCTGAGCGATAATATAAGGCACTCTGTATTCGTCGCAAAGCTTAGTAAGCTTTACAGTAGCTTCCTGTCCTCTTTGATCATTGTCCAAAGCGAGAATAAGCACGGTCTTAGAAGTGTTGTAATCGAATATTTTACGGATATTACTTGTTGAGCCTAAGCCAATGCATGCAAAACCACACTCATCAACACTCATACAGTCAATCTCACCTTCGACCACAAAGCAGTATGGAGCAGTCAGAGCAGACGTGTTAAGGATATGTGCCGTGCCACGTTTCTGCTTGATGTTCTCAGTGGTACTACGCCACATAAACGAATTGGGGGATGTTGGAATTATAACTGCTGGTGTTGTCTGATTATTCTTGTATGTAAAACTTGATATATAGCCGCAATGGAACTTTTGTTGTGTGTTTAATGACAAGCCACGTTTAGTCAGATAATTCGTTTCTTTCAAGTGCCGTTCGGCTACAACAAAAAACTTTGTATAGTCTTTTTCTTCCTTAGTCTGAACAGGTTTTGTCAGTTGTTTTTTCGTTCTGATTGGCTGTGAGGAAAGAATATTATACTTAGCTGACAGCTCATCGGCTATAGTTTTGAAGTCGCTGATGCGGTTTACTTCTCCATACAGGTTGAATATGTCGCCGTTCGCATCACAAGCAAAGCAGTGATAGCTGTTAGTATCAGGGTATACCGTGAATGCTCCTGAATGGTGAGAGCCTATCCCACTATTGCATAATGGGCATATGTACTGGTTCTTACCACCGTTCCTTGATGGCTCTGTGATTTCCTGAACATAGGCAAGAAGAAATGGTTTTAATTTTTTGATTAAGTCATTCAAATTTTATCAGTCCTTTACAAAAATATTTTTCGTTCCAAGCAACAAAAAAGTTGCGGAACTGAAAGAAAGTAACCGTAACTTTTATCTTACTGTATGTAAAAAACTGAT
>CAMWQI010000228.1 GCA_947176345.1 uncultured Ruminococcus sp. | reverse complement strand
AGAGCGTTGTGCCGAAAGAAAAACTGTCCTACATAATGGGAAATCCGCCCTTTGTTGGTGCGAATAATGTTTCAAAACAACAAAAAGCGGAATTATTTAAGATTTTTGGCGAAAAAAGCAAGGCTGGATTATTGGACTATGTGACAGGTTGGTATAAAAAATCAGCAGAACTGATGACAGGTACATTAATCAGAACTGCTTTTGTTTCCACCAACTCCATAACACAAGGAGAACAAGTGGCTATTTTATGGAAAAATCTGTTTGCAAACGGCGTACATATTGACTTTGCATACAGGACGTTCCGGTGGGACAGTGAAGCAAATCTAAAAGCACACGTCCATTGTGTAATTATTGGTTTCAGTACTATGCACAACGGCAACCTTAAAAAACTGTACAATTCGGAAAATTTTCAGCTTGTAAAAAATATCAGTCCTTACTTAATCAATGCAGATAATATCTTGATAGAACGCCGAAAAAAGCCCGTTTGCGACGTTCCGCCCATTACTAAGGGTTGTCAACCAACGGACGGTGGAAATTTGATTATTGAAGAGTCTGATTATGCAGATTTCGTGAAAAGAGAGCCTAAAGCTAAGAAGTACATCAAGAAACTTGTCGGAGCGAAAGAATATATAAACAATCTTAACCGTTATTGCTTGTGGTTGGTAGGCGTTCCACCAAGCGAACTGCGTTCAATGCCATTAGTTATGCAGAGAGTGGCGAAGTGCAGGGAAATGCGACTAAACAGCACTGACAAGGCAACTCAGAAGTTAGCCGAAACTCCTACAACGTTCCGTGAAACGTATAATCCTAATACATATGTTATAATTCCAAGTACATCATCTGAAAACAGAAAATATATTCCTATCGGATTTTTAGACAGTAATGTTATATCAACAAATGCTAATCTTATTATCCCTAATGCTGAAATATATCACTTCGGAGTGCTGATTTCTAATGTTCATATGGCTTTTATGAGGGCGGTTGCAGGACGGCTTGAAATGCGGTATAGGTACTCTAAAGACATTGTGTACAATAACTTCCCATTCCCTGAGCCTACACCAGAGCAAAAAGAACGCATAGAACGCACTGCACAAGCTATCCTGAATGCAAGGGCATTATATCCGGACTGCTCACTTGCTGACTTATACGACGAATTAGCAATGCCCTCTGAACTCCGCAAGGCACATCAGGCTAATGACTTAGCTGTAATGAACGCTTACGGTTTCGACAAGAAGATAACGGAGAGCGAATGTGTAGCCGAACTGATGAAGATGTATCAGAAACTTACAGGCGGTAAATAAAGCTATGTATACAGGTGTATACATTGTATACGTTTGTATACATACAAAAAACTGTACAAAATAAAAACTAAGTCTTTTTGCTGATTTTTTGAAGCAAAAAGACTTTTTTTAGTTATTCAAACCAATCTTCAAGCTGTAAGCCCTCAACACGTTCAAATTCACGTGTATTGTGAGTTACAACAATAAGGTTTTCTGATTTAGCGTGTGCAGCTATGAGCATATCCATGTTGCCGATTGGTGTACCTTTCTTCTTTAAGTCTGCACGAATTTTTCCATATTCTGTAGCAGCACTACTGTCAAAGTCAAGTATTTCTACAATGGATAAGAACTTGTATAAAGCAATGGTGTTTTTCTCAACATTAGCACTTGCCTGTACGCCAAATTCCAATTCGGCAAGAGTTATTGATGAGATAGCCACGCCATACTGAAAGTTATTTTTCATCTTTTCAATAACTTGTGGAATGTTCTTCTGAGCATAGATACACATATTGGTATCAAGCATATATTTCATAACATTTCCCTTTCGTCTGGCACGTCATCAGAACGGCTTTCCATTATCTGAATGTAGTCATCGGTAAAATCGTTGATACCCTCTAAGAACGTTTCCCACGCCTTTTCTTTGGGTACAAGCATTACAGTATCACCAATCTTCTGAGCATATACTTCTGTTCCTGCGAAACGGTATTCCTTTGGAAGCCGTACTGCCTGACTACTGCCATTTACAAATAATTTTGCTGTTAACATAAACAACACCTCCCACAATTAGTATATACTATAATATATACTTTGTCAAGAGGTTTTAAAAATTTTTCTTTTTTAAAATTACTCTATTATGATAGAGTAAAAATAGCAGAGTATTTTATAGTTCTGATTAGGGGGTACAGGGGGGATTTCCCCCTGTCTCAATGTTAGTTTTGTTGGTAAGCTTTAGCCGTTAAACCGACAAAACTAATATTGAGTTATTATTGACACACTTTAAGCTGTATGGTATAATTTAGGAAAAGGAGTGTGCAATAATGTCAAAGACAATAAGTTTTCACAATGGAACAATATGGAGCAGAGGTCACAATATCCGTGATGAGCGATACACCAGCAAGCAGAAACATATTAACTCTTCTCTCTCAGCCAATAATATAACCATCTGCGATACGCCTGCCCGTCAAGCCTATGAAGAAATCTTTGGACAAGCTGTTCAGGAATATAATGACCGACAAACAAGAAAAGATAGAAAGATTGATTGTTACTATGATAAGATTAGGCATGACAAACGCAAGCATCCTGTTTACGAATGTATAGTGCAGATAGGCGACCGGAATGATACTGGTAATAATGCTGAACTTGAAAAGCAAGCATTGATAAAATATGCTGAGATGTGGGCGGAACGTAATCCAACTCTTCATCTTGTCGGTGCTTATATTCATTGTGATGAGCCTGATGGAACGGTACATCTTCATTGTGATTACATACCTGTTGCGGAATGTTCAAGGGGGATGAGGGTTCAGAACAGTCTTGATAAGGCACTACGGCAACAAGGACTTCAATCAATCAACATCAATCAGACTGCACAAATGGCTTGGCAGACACAAGAACGTAATGCCCTTATGTCTATCTGTCAAGAATTAAATATAGATGTCCAGCTTAATCAAGAACGCACAAAAGGTAGACAGCATTTGTCAACAGCAGAATACAAAGCTGAAAGAGCTAAATTAGAACAAGATATAGAACAGGAATTACAGCCTTTACGTGACGAATTACAAGAATATACAGATATTAAGCGTGATTTTGAAACTATCGCTGTACAAACAACCAAAATTCCGCTTGTAAAAAAAGTCCTCGTCTTTGAATCAGAGTTGCAGGAAGTTGAAAATCAAGCCAAATCATACCGAGCCGTCCGACGACAACTTGAAACGCTGGAAAATAGAGAGGAAAACGTTGCTGAAAAAGAAATTGAATTACAAGTAAAAGAAACTGAACTGGCTGAAAGAGAAAAATGTTGTCAAAAAATTGAATTTGAACTCGATAAAATGAAAAAGGCTTTAAAAAAAGCTGAAGAAAATGTCAAGCGTTATTCATCAGAACTATCATATAAGAAGTCTGAATTAATTGAAACTACTATGGAACTTGTTTAATTTAACACGCCAAATACAAAAAAATTAACAGGCGAAACGCAAAAAATAGTTATCTGAAAAATTTTGTTATTTTTAGGCTTGACAAAAGCCTTTTGATGTGATACAATGTAATTGTCCAGATTAACAATTGAATACACACAAAAGGCTTACTTTGTCTTATGACTATTTTATTATATCATAAGATTTCAATTTTGTCAAGTCTTTTTTAGGCATGACAAAATTTTTTTTTTGCTTTTTGTA
>CAMWQI010000227.1 GCA_947176345.1 uncultured Ruminococcus sp. | reverse complement strand
CTCATTATAACAGATTTCGGCGGTTTTTTCTATTTTTTCATCGAACTCACGTTTACTTACGGAAAACTTGAGGTAATCAACGTTGTTACTTTTGAGGGAATACAAAAAGATGAACTGTTAAAAATAACGGCTTCTGCGGAGTCAAAAAGCGAACACCCGTTAGGTAAGGCGATTACACAGTATGCAAAGGATAAAAATATTAATCTTTCCGATTGTGTTAATTTCAGAATGACCGCCGGAAAAGGTATCTATGCGGAAATTGACGGACATAAAATTTTCTGCGGAAACGAAAGGTATTTGAATGAAAATGGTGTTGATTTCAGTACTAAAAAATCTGAAATAATAGCACAGTTCAGAAACGAGGGAAAGGCATCTGTACTTGTTGCCGAAAACGGTACTGTAATTGGTATTATTGCATTATCCGACGTACTCCGACCGGATGCAAAGGAAATTGTAAGCAGACTGAATCAGCTTGGTACAAAGACCGTTCTGCTGACCGGCGACAACAGAAAAACGGCTGACTATTTCGCCGGAAAAGTTGGTATCAGCGAGGTACGTGCTGAACTTCTTCCCGAAGAAAAAGTATCAAACGTTGCCGGATTACAGAAAAACGGAAGAACTGTCTGTATGATTGGTGATGGTGTGAATGATGCACCCGCACTTAAAACCGCAAGCGTTGGTGTTGCTATGGGAGGTATGGGCAGTGATATTGCTGTAGATTCGGCAGATATTGCACTTACTACTGATGATATTTCAAAACTGCCGTATCTGAAACGTCTGTCCGTTGCCACAAGAAACACAATCAAAACAGCAATTACTATTTCCATGTGCATCAATTTTGTAGCAGTGACGTTATCTGTTATCGGCGTTCTTAACCCTACAACCGGAGCACTTGTACATAATGCAGGCTCTTGCTTTGTTGTACTGATTGCCACACTGCTGTATGACAGGAAGTTTGAATGAAATAATAAATCAAATATTTATCTTCTATGATAATTTGATTTTCATAATAATAAAATAGTAGCCACAGTTTTCTTTACTGTGGCTATATTGGCATTATAGATAAAAAACAAATCTTGATTTTGTGCAGAATACAGAAATTTCAAAATGCACTTGACTTAGAGTTCACTCCAGATAGTATAATAAAAATACGAAAGACACAAGCGGAGGTGAACACATTGACAATCAAAGAAGTTAGCGAAAAATATGATATTTCACAGGATACGCTCCGGTATTATGAACGGGTAGGAATGATACCGCCTGTAACCAGAACAGCAAGCGGTATTCGTGATTATCAGGAAGATGATATCAGGTGGGTAGAACTTGCAAAGTGTATGCGCAGTGCAGGACTTCCGGTGGAAATTATGATTGAATATGTAAAATTAACACTGGAGGGATATATAACTATTCCTGCGAGATTACAGCTATTGAAAGAGCAGAAGGCTTCGCTTCTGGAGCAGAAAAGTAAAATTGATGAGACGCTGGAACGACTGAATTATAAAATTTCACGTTATGAAATTGCAGTTGAAACCGGAATACTTACATGGGAAGATTAAGCATATTTTAATTGATATGAGGAGGAATATTATGTCATATTATTTTGGAAAAGAAGTGCCTAAGCGCGGAGTTGGTCTTATGAGGCTTCCGCAAAATCAACAGGGGACAGATATCGAGCAGGTCAAAAAAATGGTGGATCTTTTTATGGAATCGGGATTTACATATTTTGATACGGCATTTGTCTATGGCACTTCCGAGGAAGATACGAAAAAAGCACTTGTTGAGCGTTATCCGAGAGAATCCTATACTCTCGCAACAAAAATAAACGCATTTATGATGGCACCTGATGAAAACGCTGCCAAAAATCAATTTTATACAAGCCTTGAACGAACAGGCGCAGGATATTTTGATTATTACCTGCTTCATGCTTTTATGGAAAATAATTATAGAAAGTATGACGAATTCAATCTTTGGGATTTCGTAAAGGCTCGGAAAGCTGAGGGATTAATCAAGAATTTCGGTTTTTCCTATCATGCCGATCCGGAATTGCTTGATCGCTTGCTGACAGAGCATCCAGAGATTGATTTCATACAGCTTCAGATCAACTATGCTGATTGGAATGACTCGAGTATTGCCTCCCGTGCTAACTATGAAGTTGCAAGAAAGCATGGAAAATCAATAGTTGTCATGGAACCTGTCAAGGGTGGTACGCTTGCTGACCCTCCCGAAGAGATCAAGAAGCTTTTCAAGGCATATAACCCGGATATGTCTTATGCATCATGGGCGATTCGCTTTGCAGCGTCTCTTGATGGTATTATTACTGTACTGTCTGGTATGTCCAATATAGAACAAATGGAAGATAATCTTTCATACATGAAAAACTTCCAGCCGTTGAATGAAGATGAACAGAAAATTATTCAGGAAGCACAGCATATTCTCGGCAATTCATCTGCAATTCCGTGTACTGCCTGTCATTACTGTACCGACGGATGTCCTAAAAATATCCAGATACCTGATATTTTTACTGCCATGAATAAGCAGCTTGGAAACGGACAGATCGCAGAGGCACAGGATTTATACCAGTCTGTAACAGAAGGCGGACGAAAAGCCTCAGAATGTATAGCGTGCGGTCAATGTGAATCTGCTTGTCCGCAGCATCTTACTATTATTGACTATCTTAAGCAGGGAGCTGAGATGCTGGAATAAGATCATAAGAAAAGGAGTATATAGCAATGAATATACAGGAAGAAAGAGTGGATCTGAGAAATTCAACTTCAGAAGAAAGTGAACAGAGAAAACAGCAGACACAGCTTATTTTTAAGTTGAATCATACGATGCCGATGACAGAGGAGTATGCCGGAATATTACAGGAATTATTCGGAGACAGACTGGGTGTCGGAAGCTATATTGCTGCTCCGTTACAAGGCGTCTGTATGGAAATGGTTACGATCGGAAAAAATGTTTATATAAACAGTAATGCTTTGATGATGTCCAGAGGCGGAATCACCATTGAAGATGATGTTATGATCGCTGCAAATGTTTCTCTTCTTACTAACAATCATGACCCATATGAAAGAGAAATACTTATCTGTAAGCCGATCGTAATCGGGCAGGGAGCATGGATCGGTGCAGGAGCTACTATTTTACCAGGAGTTACTGTGGGAAAATATGCTATCGTAGGTGCAGCGTCTGTTGTTACACATGACGTTCCGGATTATGCAGTCGTTGTAGGAAATCCTGCGAAAGTAATAAAAACGTTGGATAGTTCAAAATTTGAGTAATTAAATAATAGTTCCAAATCAGAAAGGAGTATATTTTCTCATTTACCTTAAATCAAAGTTTTTTTCATTTAACTGAATCTTTATGAATATGATTTAATATTATGATGATTAAATGAAAGTTATGTGTTAAATAGATGAAATACTACAAAATATGTTGACATTATGTCAGAATGTATGTATAATATAATAAAATTATTGACACAGTGTCAGTACACTGGTGTAAAAATCAATTATGAATGATTTGACAGAACTTTTGCAGACATAAGACCTGTTCTAAAACTATTGAGAAGAGGATAAAAAAGTAGTAAAATAGTAACAGGTGATGAAAAATGGATAATCAAAAAAGGTTAAAAAAATTAAAAGAAAAAGACTATCAGAAATATTTTGGAGTAAATAAAACAAC
>CAMWQI010000226.1 GCA_947176345.1 uncultured Ruminococcus sp. | reverse complement strand
TCAATATATAGTTGAATCAAGTATGGCAATAATCAAAAAATGGCTCAATAACGGAACTGCTGAACCACCGGAATATATTGCAGAAATAATTATAAAAATTGCATCATTATTGATAGAATAAAAAGAGGACGTTTTTGTCCTCTTTATGCGTTATTTTTCTGTAAGTTTCTGATAGAGTTTCATTAATTCCGCTACACATTCCGATTCAGTTATTTTTTTGTCGAATCCGTATGCAGACATTACGGCAAAATCATTCTGTTGATGTGCTTTTCTTAATTCGGGTGGCATTGTTAACTCGTCGTATAAATCGGCAAGGGAGCAGTCGGGATATAGATTTCTTGCGTTTAATATTGCCTGTGCGGTGAGTTCTATTTGTCTTGCCTGCTCCGGTGTAGGATTGCACCATGGGAAATTATTATAAACATTAGTTACAGTTATTCTGTATCGCATTTCTAATCTTCCGCATACTGTACGCATCCACGCCATAAATACATTTGAAGTCAAAATACCAAAATCATATAATGTGGCATTTGGAATAAGCTGAACAGAATTATTTGCAATTACCGTATAGGGTAAATATCCAATAGGAACGTATCTTCTTTTTTCACTTGACGTTAAAGGCAAAAGTAAATAGTTGCCACTTTTTGGCTGTCTGTTTTCCGTAAACAAATACGGATAATCAGCCCATTTTCTTGTTGCCTCTTTTGAACTGGCAAGCCTGAAGTCTCTTACTTTTTGCACTCTTTCCATAATTTCAGGATATTTTTTTAACTGAGCAGGTGAAATTTTATCGCACCATAAACAATATCTTTTTGTATTATTAATAAAAGTCTGTCCGTTTGTTGCCTCACGGATAATTGACGTAATATCAGGATATTTTGAAACTAATTCTTTATATTCTTCCGGTGTAAAATAAAATGCTCCGTCGTCTGTTCCCTGACTGCCTTTATTCATAACAGAAACATTTTTACATAATGGCTTTTTTCTGTCTTCTATAAAGACTATATCAAAATCAACCAAATACGGATTTATATTTTTAACAATTTTAAATTTATCAGAATCGTATAATTTTCTATCGTCAGAATTTTTAACCGTACTGAATCCGACTATCACACAGTGTACGTGTGCTTTTAATGTAGCCTCGCTGTCCCACCGGAAAGTACGGTAGGCGAAGTCAATATGTATGTTGAAGCGGTCATAAAGAGGTTTCCAGACGTTCGCAACCTGTTCGCCTTGTGTTATACTGTTGGTTGACACAAAAGCCGTTTTAATATTGGTATTCCGCATAAAATTTGATGCCTTAAAGTACCATCCGGAAACATAGTCGATTTTTCCGGCGGTCTTGTATGGCTTGCCTTTTTCGTCAACGTAAATACTTAAAATATCTGCTTTTTGTTCTTTACTCTGTAGTGAGTAGCCAACAAAGGGAGGATTTCCCATAATATACGACAGCTTTTCTTTAGGCACAACTTCCGACCAGTCAATGCGGAGGGAATTTCCCTCAACGATATTCGCATAGCTTTTAAGTGGCAGAAAATCAAGGTCATGTTCGATTATTTCTTCCGTTTCGTGCATCATCTGACTTTCCGCAATCCATAACGCTGTTTTTGCAACAGTCACGGCAAAATCGTTGATTTCTATTCCGTAAAACTGGTGTATGCCGACTTTTATTAAATCATCTAAATTAAATAATTTCTGTCCACCATAGATTGACCGCAAAGCCTCATTTTCAAGCCGTCTGAGCGATATGTAAGTTTCTGTCAGAAAATTTCCCGAACCACACGCAGGGTCTAAGAATGTCAGTTCAGAAAGTTTTTTCCGGAAGTCCTCAAGCCGTGAAAGTCTCGTCTTATTGACCTTGATTTCAAGAATTTTTTCCAGTTCTGATTTTAAATCATCCAGAAAAAGAGGGTCAATAACTTTGTGTATATTCTCAATGGACGTGTAGTGCATACCGCCGGAACGTCTTGTTTCGGGGTTCAGCGTGCTTTCAAAAACCGCACCGAAGATAGTAGGGGAGATTTCAGACCAGTTGAAAACCTTGCTTGCACCGTTCAGGAGCAGGTTGACAATTTCTTCTGTAAATCGGGGAATTTCTATGTTTTCATCAGCGAACAGTCCGCCGTTGACGTATGGAAACGCTGTTAAATCGTCATTCATGTAAGGGTCACGATTTTCCGGTTTGGTATCAAGGACTTGAAACAATTTTATCAATTTTTCACGGACTTCATCAACGGGAAATTTTTTAAGATAATTACCGAACATCTTACGACTGCCGAAAATGCCGGAATCCTCCGCATAAAGACAGAATACTAACCGCACGCACAACATATTAAGGCTTTTAAGAGTTTCCGGTGAATCGGGGTTTTTGTATTGTTTCAGTATCAGGTCATACAGCTTGCCGACCAGTTCACCGGCTTGCAAGGATATTTCCATTTCCCTTTTAATGCTATCATTTTCGGTATCTACGAGGAATTTTAAACGGTAGTATTCTTTCGGTAAATTTTTTAAAAATATCTGTTCGGGTTCGCCGTTAGGCTTTTCCATGTCATACACAAGAAACTCCGAAAAATTGCAAGTAACTATCCACCGTGGGCGTTTGGAATACGGCAACATAGAAGAATATCGGACAGCTTGCTGAAATGGTGACAGATATGTTCCGTCCGACTGCTTTATTCCTTTTCGGAGGTCTTTGCCGAGGCTTTTCTGTTCAATCATAACGTGCGTAGCCTCAATATAACCGTCGATAAAAGATGTGTGGTCTAACTTAACCTGTTCTTCAAAAGTAATAAATTTTTCAGGTTGTTCAACTCCATATATGTCACGCAACAATGACAGCCAAAATATCTGACTTTCACCCTTTTCATAACCTTTGCCCGTCCAACGCTGTACAAATTCTTTAACCGCTTTTTTATTTGTATCAGTCATTTTTAACCTCCTTAAAACATGATTTACTTATTTTATTGTATCATTAATTTACATAAAATGCAATAGTTTAACAAAACCTCTGAAAAAGAAAAATTATAGGCGATACCTTACGTACAAGTGTAGGGTATCGCCTTTTTCAGTTATATCTTTTTATTAGTATTTGTCATAACCTGCTGTAGTGCCGTTTGATTTTTCTGATACTTCTTTATGAATACTCACCTAAATGCCAGGATGTAGACCAACAGGCACTGACTTACTCCGAAATCAAGGCTCTTTGTACTGGTGATGAACGTATCAAGGAAAAACTTATGCTTGACAACGATGTAAAGGAACTGCGTGTTTTGGCGGCTGAACATCAGAACACGGTCTTTGAAATGGAAGATAAAATCAAGGCGTTTCCCGAAAAAGAAAAAAATTTACAGACTGCACTTGACAATCTTCATTCAGACAGGGAACATCTCAGGAAACTGCCGATTGACGAAGAAACGAAATTGCCCGTATTCAGAATTACTGTCGGTAAAACTGAATACACGGACAGAAAAGAGGCAGCAAAAGCACTTGAAACTGCTGTACTTTCAGTCAGACAGGCTGACAGACCTGTTAAAATCGGTGAATTTCAAGGATTTCCGCTGTCGGTTACAATGAATAGTCCTGCAATGGGCGGTGGAGTATCTGCTACAATCAGTGGTGCATACCCTCATACAACAAAGCTGATTGAGAGTTTTGCACATAATCTCAGGCGACTTGAGGGCTGTC
>CAMWQI010000225.1 GCA_947176345.1 uncultured Ruminococcus sp. | reverse complement strand
AAGAGCAGAAGAATGCGTTGTAAGTTTCAGCCACACAAGAACAAACGGTGCTGAGTTTCAAGAAATCATTGATTACAAAGAAACACCGTGGATAGATGCAGGCGAAAACCTTGCATCAGGTATGAGTACTCCGGAGGCTACATTTGAACAGTGGAGAAACTCACCAAGTCACTGGGCAGCAATTATGAGCCCTGAATACACACATATGGGCGTTGGAGTTGCATACGACCCTGACAGCAAATATGGTTGGTACTGGGAACAGCTTTTCATAGGAGTTGATACTCTTGAAGCTTCAGACGGCAAAATTGATGGTCAGTATTATCCGGACGAATACCAGATAATCCCATGTGCAACAGGCGATATTGACGGTGACGGCGTTATTGACTCATTCGATTTCGTAATGCTTTGCAGATACCTCAATGGTCAAACTACATTAAATCCGTGTCAGCTTGAAAGTGCTGATATTCTCAAAGACGGAGTAGTTACTTATGCAGATGCTTTATATCTCAGAAAATATATTCTTGGTGCTATTGACACAATTCCTGTAAAACTCTTTTAATTAAACAAAAGCAAAGAGCGGCTGAAAAATCAGCCGTCTTTTTTGTTATATTCACAGAAATAATTTAATGAACATTCTTTACATTTCGGACTTCTTGCACGGCATACATCTCGACCAAACTGCACAGTCTGATGACAGAAACGATTTGAGACTTCCGGTGGTAAGAGTTTAGCAAGGTCTTTTTCAACTTTGGCTGGCTCTTTGTTTGTGGTAAGTCCTAAACGTCCGGTTATGCGTATGCAGTGGGTATCAGTTACTATTGCCGGTTTGCCGAAAACGTCACCTAATACAAGATTGGCTGTTTTTCGACCTATTCCGGAAAGTGTAAGTAAATCGTTCATATTATCGGGGACTTCACCATTGAAATTATCCAGTAGCTGACGTGCCATTTCCTTAAGGCTTTTGGCTTTCATGTGATAAAGTCCGCATGGTTTGACATAGGATTCAAGTTCCTCAATATCTGCATCGGCGAACGACTGCAAATCAGGGTATTTCCTGAAAAGCTCTTTTGTGACGACATTCACTCTTGCATCGGTGCATTGTGCCGCAAGCCGTGTAGCAAACATCAACTCATAGGGCTTTTCATATTTCAGAGAACATTCTATATCCGGATACAGCTTTTCAAGTTCAGATATAGCGAGTTCGGCAATTTCATTTTTAGTCATTTAAATTCCTCCTGCATTTTCAGAATTTTGTCATATATTTTGTACATTTTCTGTACAGTGTTTTCAAGAAAGTAATAATGTTTTATATAAAATATAAGCAGAACAATAATTATCGTTACAAGTACAACTAACATGATGTTTTCTGCAAGGAGCATTCCCACCATGAATATTGAAAGAATTATCGCGAACATCATAGTAACAAGAAAATGTACTATTCTTTCATGTTGCATGAATGATATTTTATCCATGTGTTCGGAGAGTATGGCAGAAAGTTCCTCCTGTGTTGTGCAGTTTTCAAGGCGTTCTGTAATGGTATTCATGTAGTCTGTAAGATATTCGGTCATATTAATACGCTCCTTTAAAGATGACTGTGTAATCTTTCTATTTCGTCAAGAAGTGTTACTATGTCCTGCCTTGAATGTGAAATAAATTCATAGTCTGCTACGGTAGCACCATATATTTTAAAATCTTTACCTATGGGCTTGATAAAATCCCAGTAACGTTCTGAACCACATTCAATTTCTCTGTTTTCTGCTAAAAAAATCCATAGTTCACTATTAGCTTTTTCTAACCTGTTGCGGATTTTTTCAAGTTCATTATCATTCAAAGTATATTGGTTACTATGTATATTTTCAATTTCATCAAGAAGTGTTATTATATCATGTCTTGTATTTGCAATAAAGTCATAATCGTAATTAGTAGCACCGGTTATTTCCAAATCTTCCTCACCTGCCGTCTGAATAATATAATCCTTATCGAACACAAGTGCAATCCAAGGCTCACCGATAGCTTTTTCGCACCTGTTGCGGATTATCTGCAATTCCTCATCAGTCATGATACATCACTTCCTTTACTACAATTATACACTTTTTTTATATAAAAGTCAACAATTTATATCCATGTAAATTTTCCGGAAATAATCATTTTTATAAGTTCTTCAAAGTTTCCGGCGACTGTTTCAGTATCTTCAAAATCAGGCTCATAACCCTGTACTATATTTCCGGTGTCAATGTCAATTGCAAGAAAAGTATACTCACCCTTTACGGACATTGCAACGGGTAAATGATGTTCCCACCATTTTTTTATGTTCTCTTTTTCATCGTCGGACTCCGCACTTGCAAGGGATATTTTTTCAAATTCGTTCCATGAAAAACCGTCCGTATCGTTGATATTTTCATAGTCGGACGCACAAAGAAACCATGCCGAACTGTCGGCGGTCTCCGCTTTTTTGACGTAATTTAAAAACATACAAAAAGCGTTATCACTGCATTTGCTGAGTATTGGATATTCTGATAAGTCTACATTTCGGTATTGCGGTTCAAACGTCCAGCCGTCTGAAATTACCTTTTCTTCGAATTTCGTGTACAGATTACTGAATTTAATATGATACAGTCTGTTTTCACTGAGTTTTAATATTTTCTGAATATCATTGATTTCCATTCCGAAATCTATTAATTCTTTTGCAATGTCTATCTCTTTACGAAACGCCCCTGAACACATACCTGAAAAAAATCCTATACCGCTCCATTTAACTTCCTTTTCGGTAAGAGTTTCTATATAATCGCCTAACTCTACCCACCACTGCTCAGGAAATTCTGCCTCCGGATTATAATGTACTGTTGCATTCCATACGTCATCACCTTCATATGCAATGATTTCCATTCCGTCATTTAGTCCGAAATATTCAACATCGTAATACATCAATGGTAATTCACCATAGCTTGTGATTGAATTACAGTCTATCATAATTATTTTTTTATCGTTCATGAATTTCACCTCTATTAATGTGTTGCATAGTATAAGTTTTGTGTACTGAAAAAATTACAGTCAATAGCATTTGTACTCCAGCAAAATTCCGGCGGTAAATTGTTTATATCAATGCTCCATAGTTTTTCAGAATATTCAGTGAAATATAAAATATTAAAATCATGAAATTTTTCCGGAAAATCCATTACATTCGTAAACATAATTTTTATTTTTGCATGGAGCATAAATAATTTACCTTGTCCGTCATTGATTATCGCCCAATCCTCACCGGATTCATAGTTAATATAATTCATATCATAATTAGTTTGAATGTAATTTAATATTTCATTAAATTCATTTCCGCAATAGTATTTTGAGTTAATAATATAGGCTGTAATATTCATAAATTCTCCTTTTTATATCTCCTCAAACAGTTCCGGTGGATATAGATAATCCTCACCGCTGTCGTCCATAATACGAAACCAGTTCTTTTCAGTAAAAATAACATTGTATATTTTGTTATGAGTAAGCATTAAAGATTTAGTTTCACCGATATATCGCACAAGTTTTATTTCATTAAAGAATTTATTTCCTCGTGAAGTGTTAAGATTTTCAGGCAATATATTATATTTATTTTTGAATATTTCAAGGACTTCCGACAAAGTTTCATATACTTCAAAATGTTCATTTATTTCGGGATTGTCATAATCTTCATTGTCAAGAAACATTTCCTGAATACATATGGCATAATTATTATTTACTTTCTTTATTACGTGTGTATG
>CAMWQI010000224.1 GCA_947176345.1 uncultured Ruminococcus sp. | reverse complement strand
GATGTATATAGATTTTGATTAACTAAAACATCATTAAAAAATAATAAAACAAAAAAAGCATATATAAAAAATCATATGCCTTTAGCAATAACAACATCTGTTTTAAGTGATAGAATAAAAACCCAAAAGGGACACTTTGTTGCTATGGATATTCAGGCAGATAAAAGATATCCTGAAATTGATGAATTGGACTCCTTTCATGAATATTTTTTTAAAAATATTTACAAATCATCTTATAAACCGTTTATGGCAAAGATTATAATACCTAATGAATTAAAACAAACAATGGCATATTATGTTAAACATATGGGTATATCACTATCTGGCATTTATCCAGAACTCGAAAATATTGGCAAAGATGTAAATTTGGAAAGCAGAATAAATCAAAAGTTTATGAAATAATATAGTAAGTTTATATTATTATTGTAAAAAACGACTAAATATCAGTTATGTAATTTCGTTGCTTCATGTCCTCTCAATAATATAGCGAGCTGTATAAAAAGGAAGAAAAGTCAATGCTATATGAAACTAATATTATTGTGAATTCCTGAATAATCAAGTCTTTATAATAAATATATATGCTTATGAGCCTACGGGACAGAATATGGCGGAGCAATCAAGCTCCGCCCATATATTCAGAAAAGTCCTGCTATTTTGTTCATGCTGTCACGCATAAGGTCAAGTGATGAATGACAGTACAAATCCATAGTTATCTGTACAGTAGCATGACCTAAAATATCGCTGAGAGCCTTGACATTTACGCTGTTTTCGATAGCTCTTGTTGCAAAAGTATGACGGAGAGCGTGGAAATTAGCGTGTTCAATTTCAGCAATTTTAAGCAGATAATTGAGAGCATCACGCATTGTATGAGGTTCAACGCACGTACCAAATGGCATTGAGAATACGAATCCGTTTGGCATAATCGAAACGCCGAGCGATATATATTCCTGTTGCTGGTGTTCCTTGTGTTCAAGCAGTTTTATCCATACGTTTTGTGGAATCGGAATCTCTCTGTATCCTTTCGGAGTCTTTACATTGCCCTCAATGAGCGTAGTGGAGCAGGTATTTTCGTCGTCTTCATCAATTTCCTCAAGTTCGTTCATATTCTTCTTGATACGCTGTAACGTTCTGCTGACCTTGATAGTTTGTCTGTTGAAATTTACGTCAGTCCAGCGTAAGGCACAGAGTTCGCCGATACGTAAGCCTGTTGCGAGGTCAAAAAGAATTGCAAATCCGAGCCTGTGAGTATGTATAATGCTTAAAAGTTTTGCCTGCTCATCAACAGAAAGCACTCTCATTTCCTTTTTCTCCTGACGTGGAATAACCGTTCCGTGAGTCGGATTATTTATAATTATACCATTGATACAGGCCTGCTCCATTGCCTGGTGGAACATATTGTGGAGATTGCGTATTGTCTTAGCGGAAAGACCACCCTTGCCGTCAGTTCTGCCGTTTTCAAATTTCTGATTGTAGAAGTTCTGAATCACGGCAGGAGTAACCTGTTGTATCGGAATATCGCCTAATATCGGGATAATGTGATTGTGGACATATCCTTCATAGCTTATGTATGTGGAGGGTCTGATACTTACAGAAGCGTAATTTTGAAGCCACTGTATAAGCCAGTCCTTCAGCAGAAGTCTGTTCGGGGTAACATAGGAGCCTGTCTGCTTGCTGTGAAGCACAGCGTTGAGTTTTTCAGCGACTTCCTTGCGTGTTTTGCCATAGACAGAACGCTGAATCTGTTTACCTTTGTCATCACGACCGTCCGAATAACGACCCTCCCATGTGCCGTTGGAACGTCTGCGGATTGAGCCTTCGTTGTTTCCTTTTTTCATCTGTAAATCACCTCGTTTGTATTGTTGAGCCAGTTCAGAAAATTATCACGGGTCACACGTAACTGTTTGCCGAGTTTCAGGACTGGAAAGCCTTTTGAATTCATAAGGTTGTAGCCTGATGTCAGGGAGATATTGAGATAACCTGCAATATCCTTTGCCGTCATCACGAGAGGAAGCTCCTCATTGGAATTAAATTTTGGTAAATTCATAAAAAAATACCGCCTTTCATATATTTTTTTATTTATATGTTGGGCGGTATTATTTTTTAATTTTTATTTAGCTTTGTTTATTACACTTCCATAAGAAAATCATCATAACCTTCGTTCTTAATCGCTTTGACAGTATCATGTATCAGATTGTAGTCAATAAGCATATCCTCAATTTCGCTGGCATCATAGCCATAATCAAGAAGAAGCATAACATCATCTTCATCAACTCCGTAACAATTGCACATCTCCAGGAGTAGCTGTTCATGCTGTGTGTAATAATTGTCCTCCCAGTCATCATAATATCTCATGAAAGAAGTATATCTGAAATCTTCTTTTCCCTCAAATTCGGAACGGGTAATAATTCCGCTGCTGTCGATTCTGATAATATCGCCGTGAACTGTTTCAATTTTTGTATACGGAATATTGTTCATGCCGACCTTTTTCAGTGCGTTTTTCATAATTGATTCTGTTGATGCGTAAATATATATTCCCAAAACTTCAAAATGGAGCAGGCACATAGGATTAATGCCCTTGATTATGTAGAGTGAATTTTCCTCATCAAGAACTGTAAAAGTGAAATTGCCCTGTACCGTTTCAGCCATATTTTTCAGGCTGTCAAAGTCCAGTTTTTTCTGCTGTTCAATAAGCTGTACCGCAACGTAACTGTCTGTTTCGATGTTAGTTGCAGGCAGATTATTTGCTTTACGAAGTTCAGCATCATTGTACAGAACACCATTATGAGCAAAGGCAAAATCCTTGTCCGCATGACCAGGAAAAGGGTGATTGTTCTGGTTGAATTTTTGATTTCCCTGAGTAGTAAGTCGGGTGTGACCCATAATCGCTGTTGTGCCGTTGGGAGCATTGAAACGTATCTTATGAGCAGGCTTGGGACGTTTGTAAATTGTAACTCTGCCCTCTTTGATATATGAAATTCCAGCCGCATCAGTTCCACGTTCTTCCGCAGCGTTTGCAAGTGCCTGAGTAAGTTTTTTCAGGACTTTGTATGGTACGATATGCTTGTAGTCAAGCCAGCCGAATAATGCACACATAATTAAAATTCCTCCTCTGTAGTAACTTTTTCGTTGATATAAAGACTGCTTTCTTTGAGGTACTGAATGAGTTCAGTTTCTTTGATTCCTGCCACAAATTCTGACCATGAGAGTTTTGCTATTTCGTCATCGTCCATAAGAACGGCAAGTTCACAAATCTTATTCACCAGTTCCAGTGTTGCGATGAGCGTGTTGTATTTGAGTGTACCTCTGAAAAGTCTGAATTCGATAGTGTGATAGTTGCAGAGATTTATGGCAACATAACGCCCGTAATTTTTCTTAGCCTTGTCCATGATTGCTTTTGGAGAATTTTCATAGCCGTATCTTGCTGCCCAGCGGTTCATAGCATATTCAGAGCGTCTTGAAAATTTCAGCATTTCATTCCAGTGATGCTCAACAAAGTAGAGAATACGGCTGATAACTTCGTCCTGTTCGTCACGGTCAAGACCAAGGCTGTCACGGTTTACGTGGATATGAAGTCCGCAGGTGCTTGTCTGGTGAGAACGATAGCCAAGGTAAACAGCTTTTTTCATAACACTACACCAGCAGAAATCTTTGTGGTATTCAAGTGACATAGGGTGTGTAACTATCTCCATTCCATCGTTAAGTGAACTGTCGGATTTTATGTAAATACAATCATCATCTGAATTGGCAATATCA
>CAMWQI010000223.1 GCA_947176345.1 uncultured Ruminococcus sp. | reverse complement strand
ATTAAAAATATTGTGATATAATGTTATAAGTCGGGTATCGGGATTTATTCCGTTGCCGGAATGAAAAAAACAGATATTTACGGTTAATCGGGAACTACCGCCGGATTTTACCGGAAAATATTATCATGGAAATTTTCTGTCCGCCTGTTTTTTTCAGACGGATATTTTATTACGAAAGGTATTTTAATGGAAAAAAGAATTGCCGTGACAGCTATTGTCATTGATGATATGTCAGCCGTTCAGGAAGTAAACAGTGTACTTCACGAATACAGCGAAATAATTATAGGCAGAATGGGCATTCCCTACCGTGACCGCGGAATATCAATGATTTCTGTTGCACTCGATGCTGTACCCGACCGCATAAGCAGTCTTACCGGCAGACTCGGACAAATTAAAGGCGTGTCCGCTAAAGCTGTAATCTCAAAAAAATAAACGGAGGAATTTTTAATGTATAATCCTAAATCCCTTAAAGCTGAGGAATTTATAAATGATGCGGAAATTCTCGCTACTCTCGAATATGCTGAACAGAATAAAAACAACATCGAACTTATAGAAAAAATTCTTGAAAAAGCCTCTCCTAAAAAAACCGGCAGGGGCGTTGAATGTGCCGGACTTACTCACCGTGAGGCAAGTGTTTTGTTAGCGTGTGACATTCCTGAAATGATTGAAAAAATGTATTCCCTCGCCCGTGAAATCAAAGAGGCTTTTTACGGCAACAGAATAGTTATGTTTGCACCACTGTATCTGTCGAATTATTGCGTAAATCAGTGTGTTTATTGTCCTTACCACTATCAGAACAGGGAAATTCCACGTAAAAAACTTACACAAGAAGAAATTGTTGCAGAAGTAACAGCTCTTCAGGATATGGGACATAAACGCCTTGCCATTGAATCAGGTGAAGACCCTGTAAACAATCCTATTGAATATATTCTTGAATGCATAAATACTATCTATTCAATAAAGCACAAAAACGGTGCTATACGCCGTGTCAACGTGAATATCGCTGCAACTACTGTTGAAAATTACAGGAAACTGAAAGATGCTGGAATAGGTACTTATATACTTTTTCAGGAAACTTACCATAAGGAAAGCTATGAAAAACTCCACCCAGCTGGTCCTAAACATAATTATGCCTATCATACAGAAGCTATGGACAGGGCTATGCAGGGCGGTATTGACGATGTAGGACTGGGCGTGCTTTTCGGACTTGATATGTATAAATACGAATTTGCCGGACTGCTTATGCACGCTGAACACCTTGAGGCTGTACACGGTGTAGGACCTCACACTATAAGCGTTCCCCGTGTGAAAAGGGCTTCCGATATTGACCCGAATGTTTTTGACAACAGCATTGACGATGAGACTTTTGCTAAAATAATTGCCTGTATTAGAATTGCTGTTCCCTACACTGGCATGATAATTTCAACCCGTGAAAATGAAACCTGTCGTAATAAGGTGCTTGGACTTGGTATTTCACAGATTTCAGGTGGTTCAAGAACTTCCGTCGGTGGTTATGCTGGATATTCCAGTGAAGAACGTCCGCATGATACGGAACAGTTTGATGTTTCCGACCAGCGTTCACTTGACGAGGTTGTAAAGTGGCTTATGGATATGGATTATATACCATCATTCTGTACTGCCTGTTACCGTGAGGGACGCACCGGAGACAGATTTATGTCGTTGTGCAAGGTCGGTCAGATTCAGAATTGTTGTCACCCTAATGCACTAATGACTTTGCAGGAATACCTTGAAGACTATGCAAGTCCGGAAACAAAAGCCGTCGGTGAGGCTCTTATTTCCCGTGAAATCCACAAAGTAACTAATCCTAAAGTCAAGGAAAAAGCTATTGAAAACCTTAATTCTATAAAAAATGGTAGTCGTGATTTCAGATTTTAAAAAAATTTCCGTTAAGGACTTGACAATGTATACTTAATGTGTTATAATAATACTTGTACGGTGGAATTTAATAGTTCCACCGTCATATGCGAGTGTGGTGAAACTGGCAGATACGCAAAATTTCGTTTGAATTACTACAATACAGTAATCTTTTTGCATAAATCAACAATTTATAATTTGAAAAGAGAAAATTATGGTTCGTGAAATACAATATGATGAACGGAAAGAATTATTAGAATTATATTTGTCATTACATGAAGATTCTATCCCTGAACAATCGGAAACTTTGGAAAATGTATGGAATGAAATACTAAACGATAAAAATCATCACTTGCTGGTAAACATAATTGATGGAAAAATTGTTTCATCATGCGTATGTGTCATTATTCCTAATTTAACAAGAAGCATACGTCCATATGCTTTTGTAGAAAACGTAGTTACTCTTGAAAAATATAGAGGACATGGATATGCTACGGAATGTTTAAACTATGCTAAAAAAGTAGCAGTGGCAAATAATTGTTACAAAATAATGCTTCTTACAGGTTCAAAAGATGAAAAAACACTTTCATTTTATAGGAATGCAGGCTATAACAGCTCTGATAAAACTGCATTTATACAATGGCTTAAATAATATTGTACCAATTTAGACAGCAAATTTAATATGCGGGTGTGGTGAAACTGGCAGACACGCAAGATTTAGGTTCTTGTGCCGAAAGGTGTGCAGGTTCAAGTCCTGTCACCCGCACCAATGGCAAAGTTGCGGAACGTGACTTTGACTTAGATTTTATTTAAGGAGATTTTTGTTTGAAGAAAAATAACAGACCTGAGATAGCAGCGTAAACGGGAGGTTTGCGAATACTATCTCACACAAACCTCCCGTTGCGTCACAACTTTCAGGAGGAAAAACAATGAATAAAAATGACTATATTATCCGTTTGGAAACAGAGAAAGATTATCGTGAAGTTGAAAATCTTGCCCGTGAAGCGTTCTGGAATTTAAGCGTTCCCGGTTGCGATGAACATTACTTTATTCATGTAATGAGAAAGCATAAAGATTTTATTCCTGAGCTTGCTCATGTTATGGAAACTGATGGAAAAATTATCGGTTGTATTATGTACACAAAAGCTGAACTTGCAGACGAAAACGGCAATATAAAGTCGATTGTCTCTATGGGACCGCTTTGTATTCACCCCGATTATCAGCGTATGGGATACGGTAAGGCTCTTCTGGAACACACATTTGAAATCGTAAAAAAAATGGGATATGACACCATTATAAATTTTGGCAATCCCGACAATTACGTTTCCCGTGGCTACAAAAGCTGCAAAAAGTACAATGTCTGTTTCGAGGGTGATGTTTTCCCTGCTGCTTTGCTTGTGAAAGTTCTTAGCAATGATGCTCTCGACGGTAGAAAATGGTTCTATCACCCAAATAATTCCGATGAGCCATGCGGCGATACTGAGGCTGTTGCGGAATTTGACAAACTCTTTCCACCAAAAGTCAAGGCATGGCAGCCCAGTCAGGAAGAATTTTTCATTCACTCACATTCGATTATCAGATAATAATTAATTCAAACGGCTATAACTGGATTTTCTAGTCATAGCCGTTTTCTTTCTTTAAAAACCTGCTTCAAGAAAAAATTTTCAGAATTTTTCACAAAAACCCTTGACAAACTATAGTCCCTGTGATATAATGTTAAAGTAATAGTTGCTGTAGCAAAATTTGCAGACGTAGCAGACTTTTTATCTTGTGTTTATTAAATATTTATTTCAGTGCCGGAGTGGTGGAATGGCAGACACAGTGGACTCAAAATCCACCGGTAGCGATATCGTACGGGTTCAAGTCCCGTCTCCGGCACC
>CAMWQI010000222.1 GCA_947176345.1 uncultured Ruminococcus sp. | reverse complement strand
AATTTTAAATATTTTTTCAGTTTTTAGGTTCATTTTAATATTCCTCCGAAAATATTGTATATTTATCAGTTATTGTAAAATCAGTTCCGTTTACAAAAAAATCAACTATTTCAAGAGCATCAATATTATTTATTCTGCCGTCCGGCTTCACATTATAATTAAGAATCTGTCTGTGGTTATCAAGTTCTTTTTTTCCAAGCCAGACATTAACGGAGTCAAGTGCATCTTGTGCATTTATAATTCCGTCTCCGTTTGTATCTCCGAATAAAATTTTTTCACCCGATAAGGATTTATTGATTATATAATTCTTTGATTCTGTGAATTTGTTCATATCCATATCAGAATCAACAAGTGCAGTATATACATAAAATCCAAGTTTTTCCGAAACATCTTCATTGTACAGAAATTCAGCGGTATGCTTTCCGTCATCATATGTTATCATGGCATTGTATTCCAAATTTTTTACAGCAACGGCAACTGCCATTTTAGATGATGAAATTATATCCGTATCATCACCTTTATAAAGGCATACCGCACTGAAAGTTATTTTTTCGGGTACAGATGTTGTAGCTGTTGTAGTCCCTGTTGTAACAGCTGAGTCTGTGGCTGACTGATAAGAAGTTGTAGTTTGCATACTTGTAGTACTGACTGTTTTCTGAACAGAAGTATTAACAACAGTAGCCTGAACATTATTATTGCTGTCACTGTTGCTGACTGTTTGCTGAACGGAAGTATTAACAACAGTAGTCTGCACATTATTATTGCTGTCATTGTTATTGTCATCATTCTGAAAATCTTCATTAAACTTTGTGTTATCATCGTCAACATTATCTTTATTATCTGCTTCCGAATCACTGTCAGGCAACTGATTATTATTATCAGGATTTTCTAAGTTATCTTTATCAAGAGCATCACTCATATCATAAAGAGAATTTCTGCCATCAACAAAACGCTTATAAGCAATAAGTGCATACGTTGCCTGGTCAGTTGCCATGGCATTTCCGCCGTCGCCTGTTATGTGACTGAAGTTATGAAAATCAGGATTATAAAACTCAAGAATCGCATCTATAGCAGAAAAACCGTTTTTTACAAATCTTTCATCTGTTGCAGGATCTATTCCAAGAGCTGTACAAGCTACTATAACCTGTGCTATGCTTTCAGAGTTAATTGTTCCCCATGAATAATATCCTCCGTTTTCTTTTTGCATATCTGAAATACAATTTATACCTCTTTCAACAGATGCTTTAACGTTCTCATCATAAGTATAGCGTGCAAGTGCCTGTAAAGCCATTGCAGTTATATCAGGGTCGGCAGTTTCTCCTGACATTGCCCAGCCACCGTCATCAAACTGCAATCCAAGAATATAGTCAATACACTGTTGTCTTACAGTAGGGTCAGATGTCTGATAATTTTGTGTATCAAGTGCAATGAGCGTCCAAATAGGACCGTTAATACCTTGTTTTTTTATCCAGTCAAAATCATTATAAGGAGTTATAAGATTCCAGTTTCCTACACTTTCTGCATTTCTGCCTATTGATGAAAGTGCTACAATAAGGCGTGAATTTTCTGTTGACTTCACCTTATGCAATGCACCATTTTTATTAACCGAATCAGCTTTTTCATTTACTGTTTCAACAATTCTGTCATAATAATCTGAAAAATATTCATCATCTGTAGAATAATATCCTCCTCTTGCAAGACACAGGACGCTCCATTCACCAAAATTTGTTCCAAAATTAGGTTCGGTAACGGTATCTGCCATCTGAGACAGCGTATTTTCTAATATACTGTCAATATCTTGAATATCAGCAAAAGCATTTGCCTCATATGAATAATCAGGTAAGTGCTGATAAATATACGAAGTACTGTTAAATACAGCTACAGCAAGAATAAAGCTTAATATTTTTTTGAAATATACCTTCATATTATTTTACCTCCAAAAAAACTCCCCCTGTTTTTCAGGGAGAGTACAGACGATTATCTCAAACAAAGCAAATAAAGCTATGAACAGCACATACTAAAAAAGAGCAAGCCAATTCAAAGCCTATGTCGGCATTTGATACATCGGCTGTACTCTTCTCACCAAAGTTACGTTATAACCTAAAAAAATACGGCAGTTTTCCTGACTTATGATTTGCAACAATCTGCAAAAAGAGTAATCTTCCCAGAATATAGCATTTCCATGGAAACATACTCTTCTTTCATCAAATACAGTAATGGCGGTTGTTCAGGATTCAAACCTGATTCTCTTTTCATCTACTCAGCTTACAACTTTTCAAACCGTATCTTCTTCATATTAACTATTTACGATTTTATTTAAAACCGCATTTTTTACACATTATATCATATCTACATAATAATGTCAAGTGTTTTTTGAATTAGTTGCGTAAAATCATAGTTCTTTTAGATATAAACTGCGCACACATATCAGTGAAAAATTCTGCTATACTGTACAGCAAAATATAGTCTTCATTTATTATTTTTATGAGTAAAGATATTCCAAGCAGTAAGAACAACGCTCCAGAGGCACTGTACATTATTGCTGAAATATTTCTGCGTTGAATTTGTTACAATTTACGTATTTGTGCTATCAGATTGAAAATACTGTTGATTTATGGTATAATATACTTAATACAAGAAATTGTCAGGAGGACTATCAAATGCAACTCATGTCAAACAAGAAAATTGCCTATGTCTTCACCGTCATAAATAAAATTTACTTACGGAAAAAATGATTATTTGCGTTATCGTAAAGTAATCAAATTTACGAAAGATTTTCAACCGATGATAAGCTGTTATTGCTTGTTGTCGGCTTTTTTATTTTCAAATTCAAGGGTTACAGCGTCCGCAAGGGGAATATCCATATTCAAACAAATCTTCCTTATTTCCGCTATAATACAGCTTGTTTTCCTCGCTCATAAGGTCTATACTTGGACAATTCGGATAATGAAATTTACCTGTCTTGGTGTTGACAATATAATCAGGTAATTGTGTAGTAGTCTCTGTTTCGAGAGCTTCAGTGGTTGTTGGTATTGTATTTGTAATAAACACTGGTTCCGATGAAGTAGGACAACTGTCATTTTCAGATGGTGTACAACTTGATAACATTAATACTGTCCAAAAACATAAAATTAAAATCTTTATTTTCATTTATAATTATCCTCCTTGTTATTCTATGGTAGTTTTAATTATACCATGAACGCTTAATAAAATCAACCATGAGATGTATAATATCTACATTAGGATTGGAGGAAATAAAAATGAATAACCCTGAAAAATTTCACATTGAAATGGGGAGACGTATCATGCAGAGGCGAAAACAGATGAATTTATCACAGGAGGAACTTTCTGAAATAGCTGATGTTTCTCCACAGCTTATGTCAACAGCTGAAAGAGGTGCAAAAGCTATTCGTCCGGAAAATCTGCTGAAAATAAGTAAAGCACTCGGTGTAAGTGCCGATTATCTTCTCTCGGGTGAGGTGACAGACAGAGATTTTGATAATATATCAGCAAAATTGAAAAATTTGTCGCCGGAGCAAATCAGAAGAATTGAGAGAATAATTGATGAATGTATCAGTTTATGTGATTAGAAAACAAGCGGATGACTTTTTATGTTATCCGCTTGTTTTTCATTATCAGTCGATTGATTCAGATTTTTTAGCTTTTTCCTTGCTCTTGTCAGATTTCTGTTTTGATACACGCATAGCCTCTTTTTTGAGTTTAGCACGTTCAAAATAACAGGTTTTTTCTTTTTGCGGAGCGTTCTTTTTTGCCTCAATTG
>CAMWQI010000221.1 GCA_947176345.1 uncultured Ruminococcus sp. | reverse complement strand
AGTCAACAGCACGTAATATAAGGAAGTAATTAGGGAAATAATATCTTAAAATTAAAATATTTATCCATTACTGCAAAAAAATTATATTTTTGCAGTTTTTTGTTTAATTGACTTTTTTAACTTCTTATGTTATAATCAATGTAGTATTATAGGAGGTAAAAAAATGGCTTTTGATATACCTATGAGAAAGTCCGGTACACTTGACAGCAGGTCACTTGCAGATAAACAGGGCTTTATGAATATTCGGCAGAGTCTGGACAGAAATTCACTGAATAATGACAGTTTCCGGAAAATTCCACAGCAAACTCCACTGGTACACACACAACCATCTCCGATGCGTGCGCAGTCTGTATCACAGCCGGCAACCGTTCCCGTTCCGGCAAAACCGCCGAAAAAACAGCGTAATATTCCGGCTGGAAACGTCTTTCTGCAAAAAGGACAGAAAGTTCCCGTTGACGACAGTTCCGTTATGAAAATTGCTCTCGGCTGGGATATTCTTGATGTAAGGTGCGAACCCGATGCCTCGGCGTTCATGCTTGGTGCAGATGGGAAAGTACTCGGTGATGAGTGGTTTATTTTCTATGGTCAGAACGTAAGTCCCGACGGAAGTGTGAAATATTTCGCCTCACAGACCGATGATGACGCGATTATGTACGTTGATTTCAGAAAGATAAATCCGGCTGTACAGCGGATAGTTTTTTCTATGACTATCTATGAGGCAGTTGAAAAAAGGCTTAATTTCGGAATGACCGAAAATGTCTATGCAAGAATTATTGACAGTCGGAATAATGAGGCATTCCGTTTTCAGCTTGACGAATGTTACAGTAATGTTACGGCTATGGTTCTTGGTGAGTTGTATCGTTATAAAGGAAACTGGAAATTCAATGCGGTAGGTTCAGGCGTGGTAAGGGATTTAGCTGGATTTTGTGCTATGTATGGCGTAAATCTTATATGAAAGGAATTATTTTTTATGATAAAATTTGAAACTCTTAATGAATTATGTTTAATGATAACTTGTGAAAACTGTTCCGGAGATTATGTTTTTACAAAAGCTGGTGCTTTTGTGGGTGGTGAGTGTTTCGGTGCAAAGAATTTTAAATTTACCAAAGTGATTTTAGGTCCTCAGGAAAATGCCGGACGTGCCTTTCTCGGACAGATTGCAAGGCGTTTTACAGGCGAAAATCTTCCTCTTATGAAAGTTGAATTTAGCGGAGACAGTATAACATATTATGCCAATAATCAACAACACGTTGTTGTTTATCATCTCGGAAACGGCGAAACTTTGTCTGTTGAAAGTGAAAATATCCTTGCTTTTACACGTGACTGTGATTATGGCGTAAGATTTCTGGGACAGGGTGTTATTTCACAAAAGGGCGTTGCAACGTCCACGCTTACCGGAAAGGGTTCAGATGCATATGTCGCTGTACTTGTTGACGGCAACCCCCTTGTATTGAGCAATGTACATAACGGCTCTACCCTTGAAGCCGACCCCGACGCTGTAGTATGCTGGGTAGGTGCTGACCCGTCCATAAAAATGGACGTTTCATGGCGTAATTTTATCGGGCAGAGTTCCGGAGAATCGTATATGTTTGAATGGAGTTCGAATACTCCGGCAACTGTAATAATTCAGCCTATGGAGAGAATTTCCGGTGTTGATATTTCAATGGACGGCAGACGCTCCGGTAGCAGACCGACACAGCAGAGGAGAATGTACTGATGACTAATGATGAGGAAATAAATAATATAGTTAATATTATAGATTCCCTTGAAGATACTGAAAATCTTATCGATAAGCATTTTGAGATTGTACGGAAATATGTTTCACATGAAAACGCTTTTATACGGAGCAGATGTGCATATATGCTTGGTGAATTTGGAACAGAACAGGCAAGAAATTTATTGTATGATTTATGCCATGATACTGATTCTTTCGTTAGGACGGAAACATACGATTCATTGGTGTTTTTTCCCGACAGCCTCACGGAAAGCCTCTTATACAATGCGGTCATGAACGAAACGGACGACCTTGCCGGCCGTTATGCAGTTCTTTCATGGTGCGACGTTGTTTACCGCTTGCACGAAAAATATGATAATGATATGAAATTTCTGCTTGAAATTCTTGAAACGGGAAAATGTCAGCTTGAATGCTGTTATGGTCTTTATCTTTTCGGAGACAGACAGGCTTTAAATAAATTGCTTGATTTTCTGAAAAGTGGGGATTACACGGTAAGATGTTCAGTACTTAATTTTCTGTCGGACATAATGAAAAAAGAAGATAAGGATATTATTATGTCAGCAGTTGAAGAACTTTTAAAAACAGAGGAAACAACAGCAGTTAAGGCAGATGCGAAAAAATTTATGACTTTGCTTGCCGGTATACAATAAATTTGTAAAAAAAGTGAGAGAACCAGCGATTTCCAACGTCATATATATAGGGGGATATGCTGTTCTTTCGGAGAGGGGGAAACAAATGGATAACGGTGAAATCAGTTACCGGCGTTTTATTGCCGGTGATGATGAAGGCATGGTTGAAATTATCCGTGATTATAAAGATGGTCTTATACTTTATCTCAATGGCATAACGGGAAATATACTCCTTGCGGAAGAAATAATGGAAGATACATTTTTTAAGATTGTTACCAAAAAACCAAGATTTTCAGGAAAAAGCAGTTTTAAGACATGGCTGTATGCTATAGGCAGAAATTCTGCTCTTGACAGTCTCCGCAAGCGTTCGCGGTTTTCCGATAAGCCTGTTGACGAATACACTGACCTCGCCGACGAACTTTCCATAGAAAAAGATTATCTCAAAGAGGAACAGAAAATAGCACTGAACAGGGCTTTACAGAAACTCAATCCTGATTACAGACAGGTGCTTTATTTGGTTTTCTTTGAAAATTTCAGTAACTCTGAAACTGCTAAGATTATGCATAAGACAAAACGACAGGTGGAAAATCTTCTTTACAGAGCCAAGCAGTCGCTTAAATCAGAGCTTGAAAAGGAGGGTTTTGAATATGAAGTCATATAAAGAAGTAGCAGAAAGTGTATTTGAACGCCGTGACAGATACTTTGCAGAAAAAAAGCGGAAACGTGCTGTTATGCGACGGACTGCCGTTGTAGGACTAAGCTTTTGTATTGTCATTCTTGCCTGTTTCGGTTTATGGAATAATGAAACTATCAAGGAGGCTTTTGAAGCATATCTGCATGGCGGGCAAGGTGAAATTATCATTGATATGACAGAAACGACAACTACACAAAAAGTGACCGATTCAGCTGAATATTATACAACTACACAGCAGACTGCTCCTGAAATTTCTGCCACTTCAACGGCTGTTAAGACAGAATTTTCAACAACTACATCACGGGAGACAACATCATCAGACAATATAACAACAACATTAACAACGGATACCGAAACAGAAACTCCCATAGTTGTGACTACTGCTGAAACGTCATTGGCTACAACACAGGCAATATTCACAACAACACTTGCCACAACAAAAACTGACAATATCATACATATTACAACAACTAATAATGGAGAAATAACTACAGGGACAACTCCAACTACTACAAAAAGAACTATGGCAACTCATCCTTCGTTTACTGCAACAGTTACTGTAACAGCAACGACGACCCGTCATTCGCATAATGAAACAACGACGACAACCCGTCCTTTGTTTACAGCAACAACATCTTCTTTAACAACTACAAAAACAACAGATGTTACATTTTGGGTGACGACAACAACATCTACTACAAAAACTACAACAACGACGGATTTGCCGTTCTGGACAAC
>CAMWQI010000220.1 GCA_947176345.1 uncultured Ruminococcus sp. | reverse complement strand
TTGCGTATAGTCTTTGAGGTGAGGGGGGAGGGAACAGCTGAAATTTCCCGTCTCAATCAGGGTGATGTTATTGATATGCTCGCACCACTCGGACATGGTTTTACCATAAATCAGGAATTTAAAAAAGTCATTCTCATAGGGGGAGGCATAGGCACACCACCGATGTTGCCTCTTGCTGAAATTTACGGTACAAAGGCTACTGTAATCACTGGTTTCAGGAGTGCGGACGCTGTGATTTTACAGGAAGACTTCAAAAAGACAGGTGCTGAAACTATTCTTTGTACCGACGATGGCACAACCGGTATACATGGCTTTGTTACCACGCCTTTTTCGGAAATTATTACTGGTGCTGAGGCTGTCTATGCGTGTGGTCCTATGCCAATGTTAAAAAATATCGCCGGAATATGTAAAGAAAATAGTATTTTCTGTGAAATTTCACTGGAAGAGCGTATGGCTTGCGGAATAGGTGCTTGTTTAGGCTGTGCCTGCCGTACAGTCCGGAATGATGAGGAATATTTTGCACACGTCTGCAAAGATGGTCCTGTATTCAATGCTGAGGAGGTACTTTGGTAATGGCTGATTTATCTGTAAAAATATGTGGTATTGACTTTAAAAATCCTGTCATTCCAGCGTCGGGCGTTTTCGGGTATGGAAGAGAGTATGAGGAACTTTTTCCACTGGAAAAACTCGGCGGTATAGCTACTAAGGGTACTACTCTTAACCGCCGTACCGGAAATCTTTCACCCCGTATAGCTGAAACACCTTCCGGTATGTTAAATTCTGTCGGATTGCAGAACCCCGGAATTGACCACTTTATAAATAAGGAACTTCCTTATCTACTTGAAAAAAATACAGTTATACTTGCAAATATAGCAGGCTCTACAGTTGAGGAATGCGTTCAGGTAGCGGAAAAACTCGAAAATACGGACGTTCATATGATTGAACTGAATATATCATGCCCGAATGTAAAACAGGGTGGTGCTGCATTCGGTACAAGCTGTGAAATGGCTGGTGAGGTGGTCAAAAATGTAAGAAAAGCTACATCAAAACCCCTTGTTGTGAAACTTTCACCGAATGTTACAAGTATAGCTGATATAGCAAAAGCCGTTGAAGATGCCGGTGCAGATGCCATATCGCTTATAAATACACTGCTTGGAATGCGTATTGACATAAACACAAGACGACCAATTCTGAAAAATAATGTCGGTGGTATGAGCGGACGGGCTGTATTCCCCATCGCCGTAAGAATGGTATGGCAGGTTGCAAATGCTGTAAAAATTCCTGTCATTGGCATGGGCGGAGTTGCAAGCGGACGTGATGCTATTGAACTTATGATGGCTGGTGCAAGTGCCATACAGGTTGGTGCGGCAATATTCACTGACCCATATGCTCCAATTAAAATTATTGATGAAATCAATGATTTTCTTGACAGTAAAAATATTGCGTCTGTACGCGATATTATCGGTACAGTCAATCCATGGTGAGTGCCTATGATAATAATGTCTGTTGATTTCGGCGATTCAAGGACAGGTATTGCCGTATGTGGAAAGGCTGAAATGATTGCAAGTCCTGTATGTGTGATAGCTGAAAAAGATTTCGATGAATGTATAAAAAAAACCGCTGTTCTTGCAAAAGAACAGCGGGCTGAAGAAATAGTAGTCGGCTATCCGAAAAACATGAATGGCACAATAGGTGAAAGAGCCGAAAAATGTCAAATGTTTTCGGAAAAACTTTCAGAATTAGTTGACTGTCCAGTGACTTTATGGGACGAACGTTGTACAACTGTATCGGCACATAATATTCTCAATGTCACCAATACAAGAGGAAAGAAACGCAAAGCGGTTGTTGATGCTGTCGCAGCGACCATAATTCTTGAAAGCTATTTAGGCTACCGGAGGAACAAGGGAATTTCTCCTACATAATCATTGATTTTATATCATCAATAAGGTGTCCGGCTGCTTTTAAAGTCTTGGTTGTATCTTTTTTGAGACTGTATTTTTTTACGGGTGAAGCCGAACTTAAAGCATAGCAGGTAAGACCGGCTATAGCTCCGACGGTTGCACCCTTTGCGATTGATTTCATGTTCATGGTTATCTCCCTGAAATACCGTCGTTACGGCAGACGGTAAGCTGTATTTCCGGAATAAATCCGGTATATTTATTCTATGTCGTAAATTTTTTATTATACATGGTGAAACAAAATGCATAATCTTAACATAGTACTCGTTGAACCCCAGATACCGCAGAATACAGGGAATATTTCCCGTACCTGTGCGGTGACAGGTGCTAAACTGCACCTTGTAAAACCATTAGGCTTTGAAGTTTCCGACAAGCACCTGAAACGTGCTGGACTTGATTACTGGGATAAACTTGACATTACATACTATGATAATTTAAATGATTTTTTTGAAAAAAATTCCGGAGGAAATTTCTTTTATTTCACGACGAAAGGAAAAAATATTCATAGCAATATTGATTATCCGGACAATTCATATCTTGTTTTCGGTCGTGAAGATGCCGGACTTCCGGAGGAACTTTTATATAAAAACCCTGATACGTGCGTGAGAATACCTATGCGGAATAATTTAAGAAGTCTTAATCTCTCAAATTCTGTAGCTGTAGCAGTATATGAAGTACTTAGGCAATGGGATTATCCCGATTTGTCCTGTGAGGGAAAATTGACAAAATACAACTGGTAAAGGAAAATAATCAGAAAAAATCCCTGTAATTTTTACAGGGATTTTTTATATTTTCAGTTGATTACTGCTTTGTATATGATTCAATCATTTTCTTAACCATGTTACCACCGATAGAGCCGGCTTCCTTTGAGGTGAGGTCACCATTGTAACCATGCTTAAGATTGATTCCGAGTTCATTAGCGGACTCAATCTTAAATCTCTCAAGAGCCTCTCTACCCTTCTGTGTCATTTCACTGTTATTATTGTTGCTGTTGTAACTCATAATAAAAATCTCCTTTGAAATAATTATTGATGCCGTGATAGTATTATGACACGTCTGGCGGATAATATTTATGGAAATTTATTCATATTCATCAAGAAAATTATGGATACCCGAATTATCTTTATAGGCAATAATAGTATTCAAATTCACATTCTGAACGCTCCGGAAAATATTTTTTTCAACCTGTGGATTGATTTTTTTCAGTTGGGCAATGAGATTTTTTATTTCAAGCCTTTTTGATATATCGGGAGTATCGGCACATTCTTCAGTGAAACGGCACGCACACTGAATGAAATGCAAATCATTATAACTACACCAGTGTTTTATGTCGTCTTCACGGATAAGATACATGGGGCGGATAAGTTCCATGCCCTCAAAGTTAGTGCTATGGAGTTTCGGCATCATAGTCTGAACCTGTCCGCCGTAAAGCATACCCATTAAAATAGTTTCTATCACGTCATCGAAATGATGACCGAGTGCAATTTTATTACAGCCGAGTTCACGGGCTTTGCTGTAAAGATAACCACGTCTCATTCTTGCACAGATATAACAGGGATTTTTTTCTATATGCACAACTGAATTGAAAATATCCGACTTGAAAATATTTATCGGAATATTCATAATTTCTGCATTTTTAATAATCATTTCAAGATTTTCCGGATTATATCCGGGGTTCATGACAATAAATTCCACATCAAACGGGAATTTGTCATGGCGTTTGAGTTCCTGAAAAAGTTTAGCCATAAGCATGGAGTCCTTACCACCGGAAATACAGACAGCTATTTTGTCGTCAGGCTGAACGAGTTTATATTCATTTATAGCTTTTGTGAATTTACACCATATAGATT
>CAMWQI010000219.1 GCA_947176345.1 uncultured Ruminococcus sp. | reverse complement strand
TTTTCTGATGGTATACCATTTGATGTGTCGTCTTTCAGTGGCAATTGTTCAGATTTGCTTTTATTTCCCGATATTTCTACATTATCGGTACTCCCGTGGAGACCGAAATCAGCACGGGTAATAAGATTTTTCTGCTCACTGAAAAATCCGGACGGCACAGCTTATTCCGGAGATATACGGAGCGAATTAATTAATTATATTAACTCACTCCGGCTTGACGGCTATTCATGCGAAATGGGTACTAAATGCGAATTTTATCTCTTTGACCTCAACGAAAAAGGCGAACCTACTAAATTTCCGCATGACAGCGGAAGTTATCTTGATGTTGCACCACTTGATAAATGTGAAAACGTCCGCCGTGAAATCTGTCTTTCACTGGAGGAAATGGGCATTAGTCCGACAAGTTCATGTCATAAACACGGTGGTGGTCAAAATGAAATAGAGTTCCGTGAAAATGAACCGATAACTGCTGCTGATAATATGTTACATTACAAGACAGTTGTCAAGTCAATAGCTGCACAAAACGGACTTTTTGCCTCGTTCATGCCTAAACCTCTTCCTAATGAACACGGCAGTGCTTTAAGTATTTCTATTAACTTAAAGAAAAACGGCGAAAATATTTTCAGCAATGACCCTGAAAAAATGTCCCATGCCGGAAAATGTTTCATTTCGGGTGTTCTTAGGCGTATACGCGAAATAACCGCTTTCCTCAATCCGATAACAAATTCATATAAGCGTTTTGGTATCGGCTATGCTCCGAAATATGTCAACTGGTCTTTCGATAACTGCTCACAGCTTATCAGGATTCCGAGAAGTGCCACACCACGTATTGAAATCCGCTCCGCCGATGCCTGTTGTAACCCTTATATTGCTTTTAAGCTGATTTTAGTTGCCGGAATTGAGGGCATTAAGTCCGGTGACTGCTCACTGCTTGACAAAACTTTGAAACACTCCGAAACATCGCTTGATTTTCAGCCTTTGCCCTCATCTTTGGAGGAGGCACTTTCAATCGCACGGGAAAGCATTTTTGTTAAGAACAATCTCTCTGCTGAAATTCTTGAAAATCTTTTCATGAATTTCACAAAACAAATTCAGGAATATAATCTGGCACATGACAAAAATGACTTTGAGGAACGACGTTATTTTAAATTCATTTAACAGGTGCAATTATGACAAGTTTAATTATTTCATCAAACCAGGAAAATATTTATTTTATTGAACAGTTTCTTAAAGAAATCGCCGGTTTTGTTGTCACGGCGTACAGTGGAAACGAAGCTCGCCGGATTATTTCAGGCGGTACAGAACCGGATTTGGTCATTATAGATACACCGTTACCAGACGAATTCGGACTTGAACTCGCTACTATGACCGCTGAAACTACCGTTGCCGGAGTTATTTTGATATGCCGGAATGATATTTCTGAAAATATTTCACATAATCTGCCTGCTGACGTGACTGTAGTGGTGAAACCTTTCAGCCGTGAGGATTTCCGGAATGCTATTGAAAATTTTCCAGAAATCACCAGTGTAAAGCGTGAAAGTACTGATATTATGACGAAAATCGAAGAAATGCGTCTCATTAACCGTGCAAAATGTACACTGATAGAATATCTTGATTTCACTGAACCGCAGGCACACCGCTATATCGAAAAACAGGCTATGAACAGCCGACGGACGCGTCGGGAAGTAGCCGAAAAAATCCTTGATACATATAAAAAATAATCCCTGAATTTTAAAAATTTTTATCATGCAAAATACAAAAAAATCACACGCGAAATCAAAAATTCTTTCTGTATTTTGCAGAAACGGCTGTGCAGATTAAACTTGCACAGCCGTTTTTTTAATCAATCTTCATCACTGTTTGCACTCTCAAAATCCTCAATAGTGAGATTTTCATAATCAAATTCAAGAAGTTCATCACAGTTCGGGCAGTTTATAGAACCCTCTTCAATCATGCCTTCATCAATAAGAATAGTATCTCCGCAAGTAGGACAAGTTATTTCATAGAGTTCGTCATCGTCGTTGTCAAAATCATACTCATCGTCATCATCAAAACATTCACAGTCATCACAGTCGAAATCGTCCTCATCGTAGATTTCGTCTTTGATTTCGTCAATATCATCGGATATTTCATCACACAAATCCGTGATTTCGTCAATCTGTGACTGCATATCATCAATATAGATAACCATTTCGTCAAGCAGTTCTGCCATCTGATTAAGAATTCTGCCCTCTTTTGTGGACGAATCAATTTCAAGACCGTCCATAAGTCCCTTTAAATAGGACATTTTTTCAGTAAGCTTCATTAAATAGCCTCCTTGTCGACAGGCTTATGCCCTTGACATATATTCGCCTGTTCTTGTATCAATCTGAATTTTTTCGCCTTCGTTTATAAAAAGCGGTACTTTAACTTCCGCACCGGTTTCAACAGTTGCGGGCTTTGTGGCGTTTGTAGCGGTATCGCCCTTGAAACCAGGGTCTGTCTGTGTAACAACGAGTTCAACGAAATTCGGCGGTTCTATGCCGAAAACAGAACCCTTGTAAGAAAGAACCTTACAAATCATTTCTTCCTTTACGAAACGGAAAGCGTCACCGAGTTTATCCTCACTTATCGGAATCTGTTCATAAGTCTCCATATCCATGAAGTAGTAAAGCTCACCATCTGTGTAGCTGTACTGCATATCCTTTCTCTCAACATAAGCAGTCGGGAATTTTGCAGTAGGATTGAAAGAAGTTTCAACTACAGAACCAGTGATAACGTTCTTGTACTTTGTTCTTACAAAAGCTGCTCCCTTTCCTGGTTTAACGTGCTGAAATTCGATAACCTGAACTACCTGTCCATCGAGTTCAAAGGTCACACCATTTCTGAAATCTCCTGCTGAAATCATTATTTTATACCTCCGTATTTTCAATATTATATGTATTATTTTACCACATCTCAAATAAATTTGCAATACCTGAAAGCAAATTATTATAAAGATATTATATTTTTAGCATATTTCGTCAAATTATCACAGCCATTTTCAGTCAAAATGACAAAATCTTCTATACGCACACCAAATTTTCCGGCAATATAAATCCCAGGTTCAATAGTGACAACACTGTTTTTTTCCAAAATCGAATTATAATTAGGTGAGGCGTTCGGTTTTTCATGAATTTCCAGTCCCACACCGTGACCCAGTGAGTGACCGAAATTTTCACCATAACCGGCTTTTGTGATAATGTCACGTGAAACTTTATCAAGTTCACTGCCGGTAATGCCAGCCCGTGCCGACTTAATACCGGCAAGCTGTGCTTCCAGAACGATATTATAGACATTTTTCATTTCGTCGTCGGGTTCACCAAGACATATAGTACGGGTCATATCGCTATGATAGCCGTTCCAGACCGCACCGAAATCCATTAAAATAAATTCGCCCTCCTGTACTTTCTTATCAGACGGCACACCATGTGGCATAGACGTATTTTTTCCCGAAAGTACAATAGTTTCAAACGACAAATCTTCTGCACCGTTTGCAAACATAAGCCGGTTAAGTTCATTGGCTATTTCGCGTTCAGTTTTTCCGACTTTTATAAACGGCAACAATTCATCAAGAGATTTTTCAGCTATTTCCTGTGCCTTGCGGATATTTTCAATTTCCGTTTTGTCCTTAATCATGCGGAGACGATTTATGGCATTGCTAAGGCTGTCGGAGTCGTCAATAGTCACTTCGTTCATGAAATGCCGTCTGTAAGTATTAAGTGTCTTGACGGTCATTGTTTCGGACTCAATCGCCATAGTATGAGCATTATGTCTGCTGATAAGTTCATGAACCTGTTTGCCGGTAT
>CAMWQI010000218.1 GCA_947176345.1 uncultured Ruminococcus sp. | reverse complement strand
TATTGGGTATAATATCGGGCAGTATAAAAATATTTGTTAACTAAGGTTAACAAACTGATACATAGGGATATTTTAAAAAAATCCCATAAAATAGGCAATAATCTGAATTTAAAAATTTTTGCGGAAAAATTTCGTCTTTTTTCACTCCTTAAATCACTTATATATGAAAAGCTTTTCATAAAATAAACCCTTACAGAAAGGAGTGACGGACTTTGACTGTCGATTCTAAATTTTACGCCGGAGGTGACGGTAAAATTTCAGCCCTATTAAATCCATACGAACAGACCAGAAATTTTGACATATCAGGCGAAAACGTCAATGAACTGATTGCCGGCTGTTCGGAGTCTAAAGAAAAACTGGAAAAGCTCTATAATATGTTCAAGGATAGTGTATTTGCTGTAGCTTTCGGCATAACTTCAGACTATCATCTTTCTGAAGACTGTGTAGCTGAAACTTTCGTAAGACTTACACAGGTAAAGCGTTTTTCCGCAAAAAAAGGAGACGGCAAAGGGTTTATTCTTACTATTGCTCGCAACGTTGCACTGGAGTTTCGCCGTAAGTACAAGAGAGAGAATGAAAGTTCTGATATTTATATACGGAGCTATGGCGAAGCAGACAAGACTGTTGAAAACAGTATTTATATAAATCATTTACTTGAATATCTCAATGACAAACAGCGTCAGGTTATTGTGCTGAAATGTTGTTCTGAACTTACATTCAAGGAAATAGCAAAAATCATGAAATGCCCTGAATCAACGGTAAAATCAAGATATAAAAAAGCTATTGCTATCTTACAGGAAAAGGCAGGTGCTGACAAGTGAATAAAAATAATCCTGAAATAAATCAGGAATTTGAAAAGTTGCTTAAAGACAAAATGAATGAACTTTCCTCATCTGTGGATTGCTTTGACAGGATTTCTGCAAAGGCTTTTCCTGAAAAAAATCCGGATTTTTTCGAAAGCGGATTCACCGTTTGTGAACTTGAAAATATAACCGGAAAATCAAACAAACCTAAATTTCTTAAATGGACTGCCGTTGCAGTTGCCTGTGCAGTATGTGCTTTGATTATTCCGCAGACAAACCTTGTCAATAATCTTATAGCAAGTTTCGGGAAAAATTCAAAAAAAACATACTCAAAAATCATTGACGAAATAAATGCAGAAACTTCACAAAATACCTACAAAATATACGATTTGCCACTTGACGACTATATAAAATATGACAGACTGATTACGCCGTTGTATTCATGTCCTTTCAAAGACTGTGGCAAAGATAATATAAACGTTCGTATATTTGTAAGGACATATGATAATATTCCGACAAATCAGATTTATGCTGTGGAGTATACAGGGGAGTATAAAAATTCCAATTTCATAGCGGTTGCCGACACAAAAGCAAAATTTACCGATGATGACTTGAAATATATTGATGAAATATATATGGAAATGGATGATACAGCAGTAAGCCTTGCAGTTATGGCTAATTTCACACCGGCAATTACGGCGGAGTCGTTCATGACAGACAGATATAAAAATCAAGTTTCGCTGGCATCTTTCAATTATGGAAATATATTCAAATCCGACGACGAAAAAATATATTATAATGCGTCGCAGTTTATTTACTATGGCGACAAAACGGAAGAAACCCCTGAAACTTACTACTATGATATAAACAAGACTTTTAATACAGACGATACATGGAAAAATGCAGTTTGTTTTGACGGTTTTTCGTCACTGCCGGAAGAAAGTGAATCGCTTTTTGTACGTACTCCGTTATTTGACAGGGAAGAAGAAACTTTAGACAATACAATAGCATATGGTTACGTCACAACGGACACATTCATGGATTATTCCAAAGACGAAAACAACGAAATAGATTTCTATTCTCTTTCACTGCAAAGTTATGATGAGCGGTCTGTAAGTACACTTGCAGTGCCTTGTGATAATGAGATACTGAAATCTCTGAAAATGTATTTTTCACAGTCGGGCATAATGTTTTCAAGTGATTCAAATGCATCTATAATTTTAAAATCTGCCAATACAGAAACTACAGCCATAATAAGTCCGGATAGTGATGGTTACTATGACTTGCTTTCAGAAGAAGAACAGGCGAAAATTTACAAGGCACAAGAGGAACAGGCAAAATTACAGGAAGAAATGGAACATCTACAGGAAGAAGCAGTACCCGCAGTGGAAGCCGAAGAAGAACAGATACGGCAGAATATTTTGTCAAGTGATGACGAAAGATTTATAAATTACAAATTTTAGGTGAATCCGCATTTTACAGATAAACAAAAGAAAGTATAAATAAAAAAATCCCCTCTGAACTGTAACAGTTCAGGGGGAATTTTATTAACTGCTTTTTCTGAAATTCTTGTCTGTAAATATTCTTGCAAATATGAGACCTAACGGAAGTGATACAACTATAAGCAAGGCTTTTGTGAGCCATAAAGCACCCGTCTGAATTTCGTTCAGGGCTATGTAATATACACCCTTATACATGAACATTCCGGGAATCATTATTACTATTGACGGCACGGTGAGAGTTATTCGCGGATAGCCGACTTTTTTCTTTAGTGCCGATGCAAGCAGTCCGGCACATAATGCCCCGACAAATGCCGCCGCACTTACGGGAATTGAAGTAAAGTCTATCAGTTCAAGACGTATTGTGTTTACAATCATTCCGATTATTCCGGCAGTGAGTGCCATTTTGCGTGGGCTGTTGAACATAAGCGAAAAGCCGTATACACCACAGAAACTTGTTACAAGTCTTAACGCCAGTTTTAATAACGGTTCAAGTTCCATTTCGACAAACTCCGACGGGTGAAAATTAAATATAGTCGCTGTAATCCATCCGGTAAGAGTTGCCATGCCGATTATTAAAACAGCGTATGTTATTCTTTCCAGACCAGACCGCAAATCAAGTTTAGCAAGGTCAATACCACCCGTTATAAGCGGAAACCCCGGAATGACAAACAACATTGAGCATATATAACCGGATTGGTGTACGCTGGAAACTCCCATTATTATTTCAGCAAGTTCAAGGCATATCATGTACACGGAGCAGGCAACCGCTACACCGACAGTGACGTTTGCAAGGAGAGTTATGTGTTTTTCAAGTAATTTTTTTCGGACGTAATTTCCCACACCTGCTCCGAAAAATGCACATATCATTTCAACCACTCCGCCACCTAACAGGAACGTGAACGCACAACAGGCTATTGCAGAGGCAAGACCTAAATTCCATGCCTTGTAATTTGCTGGTATTTCCTGAAATTTATCAAGTATATGGTGAAACTGTTCCACAGAATATTTATTGGCTCTTTCGTGAAAACCGTCCGCAAATTCTTCAAGATAATTCAGGCGGTCGGTATTAACACCAGTTGTGTTTATTGAGAGAGCGTTTGTGTAGGTCTCACCGTTTTCGATACACGTGTAAGCTATTGCAAGAAGTCCTATATCGGCAGTACACGTCACGCCTAATGCACGGGCGATTTTATTCATGGAGGCACGCACTCTCCATGCTCCTGTGCCGACTGACAGCATCATAAGTCCTAAACGTCCCACAAGTGTAGCCTTTTCTTTCAGGGAAGCGTTGACCGCTGGTACGGGATTTTCATTTTCTACAATTTCATGCCATGCTATTGGCATATGTTGTTTTCTGAATTGACTCATTTAATTATACCACCTCAATAAAAAATTCCATATAGATTATATCATTTCCGAAAGAAAAAATCAATTGACGGCATAAAAAATATCCCTCGTCAACAGAGAGATATTATTGTATATTATGACAAATCAGATTTCATTTTTGCACGGTTATGTTTATTTCCATGCCGGTTATGAATTAGAGCGTGTTAACATAAACTATTGACAAGCAAAAGAATACATAGTATAATAGAAAATATGAAATTAACAGAAAAACAGTTTAAAAAGATAGAGCA
>CAMWQI010000217.1 GCA_947176345.1 uncultured Ruminococcus sp. | reverse complement strand
AGATTATGAAATAGATGAAATAAATTTGAAAGCAATAATTACTCTAAAATGGAAGATTGATAAGATTAATATACCCGAATGTTTGAAAAATCAAAAAGATGAACTTTTAGAATTGATAAAAGAATCTTTGATTGTCAGGGGTAAAAAAATACATTGTTTAGATGATATAGAAAGCAAATGTTTTCCTTTTTCTGTTCAATGTAACACTGTTTTTGAAGGCAAATCAGAACTTATATTTTATTAATGGAGGTGATTAAATGAGTGGTTACAGTGTTTTTGCACGATACTATGACGAACTTACGGCAAATATAGACTATAAAAAACGTGCGGAATATTTCAATGAAATAATTAAAAAATTCAAGACTACTGACGGAAATATTCTCCTTGACCTCGCCTGCGGTACTGGCAGTATCTCAGAGGAAATGGCACGGCTCGGCTATGATGTTATCGGAGTTGACAACTCACAGGAAATGTTAGGTATTGCACTTGATAAGAAATTCGACAGCGGACTTAATATTCAATATCTTTGTCAGGATATGCGAAATATTGATATGTTCGGAACTATTGATATAACTATATGTGCTTTAGACAGTATAAATCATCTTGCAAATATTGATGATGTAAGAAAAGTTTTTCAGAAAGTATCTTTGTTTTCCGAATATAATGGATTATTTATATTTGATATAAATACAATATATAAACATAAAAATATTTTAGCTAATAATACATTTACATACGAAACCGATAATCTTTATTGCATATGGGAAAATTCACTTAATCCTAAAAACAATGAAGTAAAAATGAATCTTGAATTTTTTGAACTTGAGGAAAATGGGCTTTATTCAAGAAGTTCAGATAGTTTTTCCGAAAAGGCTTACAGTGAGGAAATTATTGACAAACTGCTTATTGAAAATAATTTCGATATATTGGCAAAATATAGTGATGATACTTTTAATCCACCGGAAGAAACAACACAAAGAATTATTTATGTTGCAAGGTGCAGACTTATGAAAGAAGGTATTTAAAATGGGTAAATTATACAGAGTTATCACAGCAGATGGTTCGGCTTTTGCGTCCGTGCTTGACGCTAAAGACATTGTTTCTGAAATCGAAAAAATCCACAAGACATCTGCTGTCGTCACAGCCGGTCTTGGACGGCTTACTATAGGTGCATCACTTATGGGCTATATGCTGAAAGGTCAGAATGATAGTCTCACTCTCCGTATTGACGGAGACGGTCAGACCGGACAGCTTGTGGCAGTTTCAGATAGTATGGGAAATGTAAAAAGTTATGTAAATAATCCGGTTGTTGAAATCCCACTCAATGCACAGGGAAAACTTGATGTCGGCGGTGCAGTAGGTCACAACGGAACACTTTCAGTAGTTAAAGACCTTGGACTTAAAGAACCATATGTCGGAGTTATTCCGCTTGTTTCCGGTGAAATCGCCGAAGATATAGCCAACTACTATGCCACAAGCGAACAGATACCTACTGTATGCAGTTTAGGTGTTCTCGTAAACCCCGATTTGTCGGTAAAATCTGCCGGTGGTTTTCTTGTACAGCTTCTGCCGTTTGCAGACGAAAAATGTATAGATATTATTGAAAAAAATTTAAGCAAAATGTGTCCGGTATCGGCTATGCTTGCGGACGGTGTGACACCTGAAGAAATCGCAAATATGCTTCTTGACGGGCTGAACCCTGAACCTCTTGACGAAGCCTCACCGGCATATAAATGCGACTGTAGCCGTGAACGTACTGAAAGAGTCTTAATCAGTCTCGGCAAAAAGGAACTAAATTCAATTGCAAATGATGGCAAGGATATTTCTATGGGCTGTCATTTCTGTGGCAAGGAATATATTTTCACTCCGGAGGAAATTAAAAAACTTGCCGAAAATTAATGAGGTGAATTTATGTACGAAAATAAAAATGAAGATATACCAGTAAAAACCGTCCTTGCGTGTGTAGATACCGGTGAATTTGATGCAGAAGTATCAATAAAAGAACTCGCTGAACTTGCACAGACCGCCAATGCGGAAGTAGTCGGTGAAATAATTCAGAAAAAACAGTCCTATGACCCTGCAACGTGTATGGGTTCAGGCCGCTTAGAGGAACTTAAAGAACAGCTTGAAGTCCTTGAAGCTGAACTTGTCATATTTGACCACGAATTAACAGGCGTTCAGGTGCGTAATATTGAAAAAATCCTTGACGTACGTGTTATAGACCGTACAACTCTTATACTTGATATTTTCGCACAGAGAGCAAGAACCAAAGAGGGCAAGTTACAGGTTGAACTCGCACAGCAGAAATACAGACTTCCACGCCTTACGGGCATGGGTACGGAACTTTCACGTCTTGGTGGTGGTATCGGTACAAGAGGACCTGGTGAAACTAAACTTGAAACTGATAAACGTCATATCAGGAAAAGAATTTCATATCTTGAAAACGAACTTGACGAACTTAAAAAACATCGTGATTTTTCACGTTCAAGACGCAAAAAAGATGGTGTTTTATGTTGTGCGATAGTCGGATATACAAACGTTGGAAAGTCTACCCTGCTCAACGCTCTTACAAATGCCGGAGTACTCGCCGAAAACAAACTTTTTGCAACGCTTGATATAACATCACGTTCAATTGAACTTCCTGACGGCAGAAGTGTTATGTTAATAGATACAGTAGGGCTTATACGCCGTCTGCCACATAATCTTGTTGAGGCTTTCAAGTCAACGCTTGAAGAGGCATCATGTGCGGATATAATTCTTAATGTTCAGGATATTTCCTCAACTGAACGTGAACAGCAGGCAGAAGTTACACGCTCTTTGCTGTCGGAACTCGGCTGTGACGGCATACCACAGATTAATGTCATGAATAAGGCTGATATTTCCGACTACATGGATACTGTCTTTGAAAATGATACGACAGTTTTAATCAGTGCAAGAGAACAGACCGGATTTGATAGACTTCTTGAATGTATTATGAAAAATCTGCCGGAGACCTCAAAACGTATGAAATTGTTAATTCCGTATGATAAAACATCTTTTATAAACAGAATAAGAATTGATGGTAAAATTTTTTCAGAAGAATATCAGGAGTCCGGAACTCTTATTGATGCACTTGTTGATGTAAAACTGATAAAAGAGGCGGAAGAATATTTATGTTAGGTGCAGTTTATGGTGATATAATAGGCTCATGGTATGAATCATATGCAACAAAGGATTATAATTTTCCATTTCATAGCAAGTCTGAATTTACTGACGATACCGTCATGACGACCGCTGTATGTAAAGCCATTCTTGAAAATGATATGGATATAAAATCTTTACAGGTAAAGGCTCGTGGCTATGAATATGCCGTCCGGTATAAACAATACTATTCATATTTTCCATATGCCGGATATGGCATGATGTTTGCAAAATGGGCTGAAAATCAAGGTAAAATGAAAATACAGAAAAGTTACGGCAACGGTGGTGCTATGCGTGCTATACCGATAGGTTACGCATACAGTACGGAAGAACAGATACTTTTACAGGCAAAGGCAAGCTGTTATTATACCCATAATCACAAAGAGGCAATTGCCGGCACACAAGCGGTAGCTATGGCGGTTTTCATGGCACGGAACGGCGAAAAGAAAAATTCTATCCGTGAATATATAACTAAAAAATTTAAATATGACCTTGACTATACCATAGATGACATAAAACCTGATTACAGTTTCGGCAGTGAGACTTTATACAGCGTACCGCCGTCAATAGTGGCTTTTCTTGATTCGCATGACTATGAAAGTGCAGTCCGCAACGCCGTATCATTGGGCGGTGATGCCGATACTATGGCGTGTATTGCCGGAGGAATTGCAGAGGCTTTTTATAAGGATATTCCGGAAGAAATAAAGAGTTTCTGTTCGTCAAGAATTGATATAACATTGAAAAAAGTCCTGAATGAATTTTCTAAAAAATATTGTTA
>CAMWQI010000216.1 GCA_947176345.1 uncultured Ruminococcus sp. | reverse complement strand
GCCCATCGGTGAGTGGGCTATAAATACAGTCCCTCGAAAAATGATTAGGTCGGCACTCGCTGAAATTGCCGAAAAATACGGATATTCTGGCGGTTTCCGTGTTGTGATTTATGCTCCGGACGGGCGGATTACTGCACAAAAAACATACAATTCACGCATGGGCATAGAGGGCGGAATTTCCATTATTGGCACGTCCGGAATTGTCGAACCTATGAGCAGTTCCGCCATTATTGAGACTATCCGTGCGGAAGCCCGTATGAAATATCTGTCCGGTGAAAGAAATATGGTTCTCACGCTTGGCAATTATGGTGAAAGTTTTTTAGAAAAAGAAATGCCGTTTTTGGCTGAAAAAAGCATAAAATGCAGTAATTTTATAGGCGATGCAATTGAAATCGGTCTTGAAATGAATTATGAAAATATTTTAATAATAGGGCATATCGGAAAACTTGTAAAGCTGGGTGCAGGAATAATGAATACACATTCAGGGTGTGCAGACGGCAGAATTGACGTTCTTGTGACGTGCGGTTTACTTGCCGGAGTAAATGCCAATATTCTCCAAAAAATTCCGTATTGTGTTACTGTTGACTCGGCACTGGATATACTGGAAAAATCGGGATTTTTGTGGCGTACAATGAAAATTCTTTCCCGAAAAGCCGAATATTATCTTAATTCTAAAGTATATAATAAAATAAATATAGGTGTTATAATGTTTTCATATAATCATGGAATACTTGTGAGAACATATAATGCTAATAAAATTATACAAAATCTGATTGAGAGGACGTGAATAAATGGTTAATTTTGTCGGGGCAGGCTGTGGTGCACCTGACCTTATAACAGTGAGGGGAAAACGCCTGATAGAACAGGCGGACGTGATAATATATGCCGGTTCGCTCGTAAATCCGGAAATTCTGGCTTATGCACGACCGGAATGTGAGATACATAACAGTGCCTACATGACACTTGAGCAGGTCATTGAAGTCATGGAATGTGCCGAAAAGGAACACAAAAATACTGTGCGACTCCACACGGGCGACCCGTCAATTTACGGAGCTGTGCGTGAGCAAATGGACAGGCTGTCGGCACTTGGCATAGAATATGAGGTCTGTGCTGGTGTCAGCTCTTTCTGTGGAGCGGCGGCGGCTTTGAAAGCAGAATATACCTTGCCGGACGTTTCGCAAACCGTGATTATAACCCGAATGTCAGGGAGAACGCCCGTACCTGAACGCGAAAGCATAGAAAAACTTGCCGTGCATCATGCGACAATGGTCATATTTTTAAGTGCCGGAATGCTTGACGAACTCTCAGAAAAACTTATTTCAGGCGGTTATAGTGCCGAAACACCATGTGCCATAGTCTATAAGGCAAGCTGGGCGGACGAAAAAATTATGCACTGCACGGTGGGAAATCTCGCGGAAACGGCACGGAAAAACAACATAACAAAAACCGCACTTATAACAGTCGGAGACTTTTTAGGGAACGATTATTCGCTGTCAAAACTATATGATGCATCATTTACAACGGAGTTCAGAAAATGAATATTTCAATAATTTCTCTTACTGAAAAAGGACGTATTTTGTCCGGAAAAACCGCTGGTTTTCTGGAAAAATTCCATAACGTGAGGCGTTATTGTTTCCGGAAACATACTGATAATTCTGCTGAAGTATTTGACAATCTTTCTGAACTTGTGGGAAAAATTTTTAATATAAATGAAGGCATTGTATTTATATGTGCTTGCGGAATAGCTGTCCGGACAATTTCACCATATATAGCGACAAAAATTGTTGACCCTGCTGTAGTAGTGATTGACGACAGCGGAAAATTTGTCATTTCGGTGCTGTCTGGACATATCGGTGGTGCTAACCGCCTTGCTGAACTGCTTGCCGATGAACTGAAAGCAGTTCCCGTGATAACTACAGCCACTGACACGGGCGGTAAATTTTCGCCGGATAGTTTTGCAGTAGCAAATAGTCTTATTATAAAAGATATTGAAATATCGAAAATCATAGCATCAGAAATACTTGATAATAAAAAAGTAGGTTTTATAAGTGAATATAAATATAAGAATATTCCGAATAAAATAACTATTGATAAAAAATCATATATGGGAATGTATATAGGAATACAAGATATAAAGCCATTTCCGATAACGCTTCAGCTTATCCCGAAAAATATTATTGTCGGTGTGGGTTGTAAGCGTGGTACACCGTGTGAAATTATTGAAAACCGTATCAATGAAAGTCTGATTTCTGCCGGTATTTCGCCGGAAAGAATATCCGCACTTGCTACTATTAACATAAAAGCCAGCGAAATGGGAATTATTGAATACTGTAAAAAAAATAAACTTACTCCGGAATTTTACACTGCTGAAGAACTAATGGCAGTTTCTGGTGATTTTACCGTGTCGGATTTTGTATTGAAAACTACTGGCACGGATAACGTCTGTGAACGCTGTGCGGTAAAGTCCGGTGGTAAGCTGATTATGCGGAAAAATTCCGGCAGTGGAGTGACGGTTGCGGTGGCAGAAAAAGATTTAATTATTGATTTTGAGAGGAAAATTCTATGAAATTGTATGTTGTCGGGTTCGGTGGCGGTGACCGTCGGAATATGACCATTGAGGCGGAAACCGCACTTGAAAAAAGCGAAATTATAGTGGGCTATACGGTCTATACGGATTTGGTTAAAAAATTTTTTCCGGAAAAGAAATACATTTCCACCGGAATGACAAAAGAAACTGACCGTGTTAAAATTGCCCTGAATGAAGCCAAAAATAAGAATGTTTCTATAGTGTGCAGTGGCGACAGCGGAGTTTATGGCATGGCTGGGCTTGCCATTGAAATGTCTGCCGGATATCCAGACGTTGAAATTGAAATAATTGCCGGAGTCACCTCCGCACTCGGCGGTGGGGCGGTTCTGGGTGCGCCACTCACGCACGATTTCGCTGTAATAAGCCTGTCAGATTTGCTCACGCCTATTGAAAAAATAATTCGTCGCATTCGCTGTGCATCGGAGGCGGATTTTACGATAGTGCTTTATAATCCGTCCTCGAAAAAGCGTTCCGATTATCTGAAAAAAGCCTGTGAGATAATGCTTGAATATAAGTCTCCGGAGACGGTTTGTGGCTATGTCAGGAATATTTCACGCGACGGACAGGAGAGTCGTATTCTAACCCTTGCGGAACTTTCAGAAACTTCTGTGGATATGTTCACGACGGTTTTTATAGGAAATTCCGAAACTAAGGTTATAAACGGAAAAATGGTCACGCCACGGGGGTATAGAAATGTCTGAAATAATCATATTCGGCGGAACGGAAGAAGGGCGATTATTGGCTGAATTTTGCACCGAAAACCGCATAAATGCTGATATTTGCGTTACAACGCGATATGGTGCAGAATTACTGCCGGAAAGTCCATACATAAAAGTAATCACTGGAAAACTCGACGAAAATCAGATGTCGAAACTTTTCCGGAAAAATAAATATCACTACATAATCGATGCCACGCACCCTTATGCCGTTGAGGCGACAAAAAATATAAAATCCGCCAGCATCGGAACGGGCGAATATTTAAGGCTTGTAAGGGAAAATTCCACAATATACGGGACAATTGCCGACAGCATGAAAGATATTGTAAAGTTACTTAATCAAAATAATAAAACCGTTCTTTCTACGCTCGGAAGTAAGGAACTACATGAACTTACAAAAGTTGAAAATTTTTACAAAAGAATATGGGTCAGGGTTCTGCCAGCGGAGAATATAGCTGATTTCTGCGTAAATCTCGGCTTTGACAGGAATAAACTTATTCTTGAAAAAGGGGCGTTTTCGGAGAAGCAGAATATTCATCATATAAAAATGAGTTGTGCAGAAATTATTTTAACTAAAGAAAGTGGTATTACTGGCGGTTATCCGGAAAAAGTTTCCGCCTGTAAAAAGTGCGGAACTGAAATTATCACGTTGAAAAGACCTATCGAAAACGGCTATAA
>CAMWQI010000215.1 GCA_947176345.1 uncultured Ruminococcus sp. | reverse complement strand
ACTTATCGTATTGACGGGACATACTCTGATTCACGCCGTCCGGATAGTGTGGAATTTACGGCAAATCTCCGTGAAGATTTGGCAAGACGTGATTTCACTATCAATGCTATAGCTATGAACTCCGCTGGTGAAATTTCTGACTATTTCGGTGGTGAGGAAGATATAAAAAATGGCATAATAAGATGTGTGGGCAGTCCGGAAAAACGTTTCAGTGAGGACGCTTTAAGAATTATGCGGGCTGTCCGGTTTTCGTCACAGTTAGGCTTTAAAATTGAACCTGAAACCGCTATGGCTATTCATAAAATGAAAAACCGTCTTAAAAATATCTCAAATGAGCGTATCCGTGAGGAACTTGACAAGCTGATATGCGGAAAAAACTGCATTGATGTCCTTATGGAATACAGTGACGTGATAACGACTATAATTCCGGAATTTGAAAAATGCATAGGTTTTGAACAGCATTCCCCGTATCATAAATATACTGTATGGGAACATATTGTCCGTGCAGTAAATCTTGCTCCACCGGATAACGTCAAAATGCGACGTGCATTACTTTTCCATGATATAGCAAAACCCGTATGTGCTAAATTTGATGAAACGGGTCGGGGACATTTCAAAAAACACGCTGAAATCGGTGCGGAAATGACACAGTCTATAATGAAAAATCTTCGTTATGATAATGAGTCAACAGCATATGCAGTAATGCTTATTGCACATCACAGTGACAAAATTTTTAACAGGCAAGACGCAAAAAAACTTATGGCGGTGATAGGTGACAGACTTTTCTTTGAGGTTATGGAAATGAAAAAATGTGACAATTCCGCAAAACATGACTTTGTACTTGCTGAAAATCAGCTTATTGATGAAATCATTCAGGAGGGACACAGAATTATTGAAAACAATGAATGCCGGAATCTGAAAAATCTTGATGTGAACGGCAATGACCTTATAAAAAACGGTCTGCATGGTGCGGAAATCGGTAAGGCTTTACAGGAATTACTTAATCTTGTCATTAAGGAAAAACTTCCGAATGAAAAAGATAAATTATTAGATTATTTGAAACAGAGGTGTATAAAATGATTGGTTACATTCATTCAACAGAAAGTTTCGGAACAGTAGATGGTCCAGGAATAAGATTTGTGGTATTTTTTCAGGGGTGTCCGCTGAGATGCAAATATTGTCATAATCCTGATACATGGGCTTTCGGAAAGGGTCACGAAATGACCGCCGAAGAACTTATGAAAGAATACGACTCATACAAGGAATTTTTAAAGTCCGGAGGAATTACGGCTACAGGCGGTGAACCACTTGCACAGCCGGAATTTCTTGCGGAATTATTCTCACTGGCAAAGTCAAAGGGCGTTCATACGTGCCTTGACACATCGGCTGGTGTGTATAATCCGGCTGAACATTCCAAAATTGATGAGGCTTTGAAATATACTGACCTTGTTATGCTTGACATAAAGCACATTGACCCTGATGAACACAAGAAACTTACAGGATTAGACAATAAAAATATACTTGCGTTTGCTGAACATCTCCGTGACCTGAATATTCCCGTATGGATAAGGCACGTTGTTGTGCCGGAAATAACCGACAATGACGACGAACTTTTCAGGCTTGGTGAATATCTTTCTACACTCACCAACTTAAAGGCTCTTGATGTTCTTCCATATCACGATATGGCAAAGCCGAAATATAAGGAACTCGGCATAGAATATCCGCTCGGAGACACTCCGGCACTTACTAAGGACAGGGCTGTCCATGCAAGAGAAGTGATAATCAGCGGAATTAAAGCCGGTCTGAAACATCATGACTGATATTTGATTTTTTCATGTATAATTTACCGCTAAACTGTCCAAAATATTAGCGGAGGTGTTATACGTGAAAAAAAATGTATTAACAGAAAACAAAATCAAGGGTTCAAAGGGCTTTTATGTGGCACTTGGAATAAGTGCAGTGATGATTGGTACGGCGTGTCTTTTTGCTTACAGTGAGGGTGAAAAAATAACAGACAGTCAGATTAATGCCGGAATAAATTCACCGGACACTGCCGTTGACAAAAAATACAATAACGTCCCTAAACAGACTTCTACTGCATATGTAGTAGCCATAACTCCCGTGACAACTACAACCACCGCTATGCCGGTAATTATGGAAACAATGCCGGTTGAGGAAGTAATAATTGAAACTCCGGAAGAGGAATTTAATGAGGTAGTAGCTGAACTTGAACCCATTGAAGAAGTAATCGCACCTGAAGAAAATGAAGTTATGGAAACAGGTTCACAGAAACTTGACAATGTAAAACTACCGCTTGCGGATATTTCAGATGTGATAACTTCTTTCAGCGGTACGGAACTTGTCCGCAATGAAACAACAGGCTCATGGCAGACACATAACGGAACAGACTTCGGAGCTGAAGCAGGTACGGAAGTATATGTAATTTCAACAGGTGAAGTTACTTCCGTGAAAAAAGACGCTTTATGGGGAATAACTGTTACTGTTGACCATCACAATGGATTTGTTTCAAAATATTGCAACCTGTCGGAAGATTTATCAGTACAGGAGGGCGATAATCTTGTAAGCGGTGACATGATTGGTCTTGTCGGACAAACTGCCGATATAGAAAGTGCACTTGCTCCGCATCTGCATCTTGAACTTATCCACAATGGTACTTTCACCGACCCTATGAGTGCATTTAAATAATAATAACAAAAACTGAAATAATATTACCTGAACGGACGTATATTTTTATACGTCTGTTTTTTTATTTTACTTGACATAAAGTTCCATTTATGTTAAAATACAGATAAATTATTTTTTTCAGGAGGGACACAATATGCGTTTCTGTGTATACTGCGGAAAAGAAATTCCGGACGGAAAACAATGTGACTGCCCTGAAAGTCTGTCTGCACAGCGACAGCCAAAACAAGTTGCAAGTGAAATCAAAGCCACTGCTGTCGCCAATAAACGCCAGCTTATTATAGGAACTGTATGCCTTACAATTATAATAATTGCTTTAATTAAAATAATTGTATTTATGTTCAGTGGTGGTACTGACGAACCTGTTGTAAGAAGTATAAAGCCGGACTACGAAAAGCCCATCACTGACTTTGTAAGTGCATATAACCGGAACAACTCTGAAAAGATGATGAAAATTATGCTTCCAAGCGACTACATACAGGAACTTAAACATGATACCGGAAACTCTTCAGACTGGAACGACTATATAAGAACTTTCAATGACCGCATAGAAAAAGAAAAAGATACACTTGAACTTGATTACGGAAAAAATATAAAGCTTTCTGCTGAAATACTTGACAGAAAAGAACTCAATCAGACCGAAATGGAAGATATAAAAGAACTCTATGAGGAAGATTTCGGGGCAAGAGCTGTAAAATCCGCATACAAGATAAAAGTTGAATTTCGAATAGAGGGTTCAGAAGACTATGACATAGACAAATATTGGATTTATGTTGTTGAAGTAAGAGGAGACGGGTGGTTATTGTGTCCGGAAGGTGACGGCTACACACCTGGTGAATATATAGGGCTTGAATGACAGGATTTAAAATTTTTTCCGGAAAACCTATTGAAATATCTGTTTTTATATGATATAATAAATTGTAAGTGTGCCTGAAAACACTAATATTTTACGAAAAGAGGAAATAAAATGCCTGCTAATATTGTTGTAGGAACTCAGTGGGGCGACGAGGGAAAAGGTAAAGTTATTGATATTCTCGCTTCCCGTGCTGATGTAGTTGTACGTTCACAGGGCGGTAATAACGCCGGTCACACTGTTGTAAACAATGGTGAAGTTTATAAACTCCACCTCATTCCGTCCGGTATTCTCTATCCGAATACACTTTGTCTTATCGGTGCTGGTGTAGTTCTTGACCCTAAGGACTTTATAGGTGAGCTTGACAGTCTCGCTGAAAGAGGTCTTGAAACTCTCGGTCATCTTAAAGTTGACCCCCGCGCACATATCGTTATGC
>CAMWQI010000214.1 GCA_947176345.1 uncultured Ruminococcus sp. | reverse complement strand
AAAAAAATATATTGCAGTTGGATTATATCAGATTACCGCTTTTTAATTGCAACGGACGAAAAAGAATTTAAAAGACGATGGGAAAAAGACTACCATTTACGCTTTATAAGTTTTTCAGATGATTACAAGAAAGATTTTTACGAATGGAAAAAATATTATATAATGAAATAGTCCGGAGCAGGAAAACTCCGGATTTTATTTATATTTGTATTTCAATTGCCTTACCGGCTTTAAGGCTTGCCGGACAGTCAATATAACGCTGATTTGAACTGCCACGGAATTTTATAGTCCAGTCTTTCAGCTCCTGAATGAATTTCCCGTCAATAAGAATATCAGTCACGGAAAGTAATTCATTCCAGTGTGTATTGTTTTCTGTATATAATTCCTCAAAAGTATAACCCGTATATGTTGTTATATTAAGTCCGAAAGATTTTATTTTTTCCCCTAAAACAGCCAGTTCATGTGCCTGACAGAACGGCTCTCCCCCACTGAACGTAACACCGTCCAGCAACGGATTAGACTTTATTTTTTCAAGCAGAATATTTGTATCAACTAATTTCCCACCGGAAAAATCATGTGTCTGTGGATTATGACAGCCCATACAGTTATGCGGACAGCCTTGTGTAAATATCGTAAACCTTATGCCGTCGCCGTCAACGATAGAATCGTTGACAGTTCCGGCTATTCTTATTTCAGACATTGTGCTTTACTCTATCGTGTTCCTCAGCACGTTTGCCGTTATTGAAACGGTCAAGAGTTCCGACAAGATAACCCGTAATACGTCTTATTCTGTCGAATGCAACATTTCCGGAGCTTTCACGTCTGCCACAGCATGGGCAAGTTTCACCAATAATTCCGGTATAGCCACAGCATGGGTCGCGGTCAACAGGGTGATTGATAGCACCATAGCCGATTCCGGATTCTTTCATACAGCGAACAATTTTTTCAAATGCGTTAAGATTTTCAAGTGGGTCGCCGTCAAGTTCAATGTAACTGATATGTCCGGCGTTGGTGAGTTCGTGATAAGGTGCTTCGATTTTTATCTTTTCAAATGCACTTATTGGATAATAAACTGGTACATGGAAAGAGTTTGTATAATAATCTCTGTCGGTTACGCCCTCAATTATGCCATATCTTTTAGCGTCCATGCGTACAAACCGTCCGGAAAGCCCCTCCGCTGGTGTTGCGAGCAATGAGAAGTTAAGACCGGTTCTTTTAGCTTCTTCGTCGATGCGTTTACGCATAGCGGTTATGATTTCAAGACCGAGTTCACGGGCTTCTTCGCTCTCACCATGATGAACGCCTATCAAGGCTTTGAGTGCTTCAGCAAGTCCGATAAAGCCCACCGACAAAGTACCATGTTTAAGAATTTCATCTATGCTGTCATCAGGTGAAAGCTTATCTGAATCAATCCATATGCCCTGTCCCATAAGGAATGGGAAATTACGCACTTTTTTCTGACACTGAATTTTAAATCTGTGCATAAGCTGGTCAATAGTCAGTTCCATCATATCGTCAAGCATATCAAAGAAAAGTCCTACATTGTGGTCGGCTTTTATTGCAAGACGTGGAAGATTTATAGATGTAAAGCTTAAATTTCCTCTGCCGGTGACTATCTCACGGGATGGGTCATAATTATTGCCGATAACACGGGTACGACAGCCCATGTAGGCTATTTCAGTATCGGGATTACCCTCTTTATAGTACTGGAGATTGAACGGTGCATCAATAAATGAGAAGTTCGGGAAAAGTCTTTTAGCAGAAACACGGCACGCAAGCTTAAACAAATCATAGTTAGGGTCAGTGGGATTGTAGTTTATTCCCTCTTTTATCTTGAAAATATGTATAGGGAAAATAGGTGTTTCGCCGTTTCCTAAACCGGCTTCCTGTGCAAGAAGAACATTCTTTATAACCATTCTTCCTTCTGGTGATGTATCTGTACCATAATTTATTGAACTGAAAGGAGTTTGAGCACCGGCACGGCTGTTCATGGTATTCAGGTTATGTATAAGTGCTTCCATAGCCTGATATGTTGCACGGTCAGTTTCCTTGACGGCATTTTTTACAGCGAATGCCTGTATTCTCTTTGCAGTTTCAGCATCGGTATAATTAAGGAGTAATTCATATTCTTTGTCCTGATAGCCGTTGTCATTTGCAAGATTAGGTATTAAATTATATTTTTCGCGAATTTCTTTTTTTATGTTTTCGGAAATTTCAAATTCATTTTCCACACCGCCTATGAGTGACAATGCCCTTGCGACGTTCTGCACGTAACGTGCGGAATAGGTCTTTTTTACGCCGTCAGACATGGCATAATCGAAAGTCGGTACACTTTGACCACCGTGCTGGTCATTCTGATTTGACTGAATGGCAATACAGGCAAGTGCCGAATAGCTTGAAATGTCATTAGGTTCTCTCAAAAATCCATGACCGGTAGAAAATCCATTTGTAAAAAGTTTTTTCAAATCAATTTGTGTACAGGTAGTTGTGAGTGTATAAAAATCGAGGTCATGAATATGAATATCACCATTGCGGTGTGCCTTTGAGTGTTTAGGGTCAAGGACATACATTCCGTAATATTCCTTAGCGGAAACAGAACCATATTTCAGCATAGTTCCCATAGCAGTGTCACCATCAATGTTGGCATTTTCACGCTTTATATCGCTGTCTTTGGCGGAGCTGAAAGTAAGTTCATTGAGTACACACATGAGATTTGTTTTCATTTCACGGGAGCGTGTACGTTCATAGCGGTAAAGGATATAGGCTTTAGCGGTTTTTGCATGACCTTTTTCGATAAGGGTCTTTTCAACCAAATCCTGAATTTCTTCAACAGTCGGAACTTTTCCGGTGTTTTCATTTTCATAGGTTCTGCATACTTCTACAGCCACTTCCATAGCTGTGTTGAAATCTGTACCGCCACAGGACTGTGCGGCTCTGAAAATAGCATTGGCAATTTTTTCGATATTGAACGGTACTTTACGCCCGTCCCTCTTCATAATATGGATTATCATTTATCATACCTCCGGCTACAATATGTTGTATGTCACGTAACATGTGCATATATTAGTATAATCCAAATGAGGACGGTTGTCAATTGTATATTCTTACAATAATCTTCCACTAAAATATGTATTTTTTAGTTATATTGCTTTGTTTTTGGCTTTAACAAATAACTTTTCAGCGATATTTCGTTGATTGTGTAACATAATAAAAAAGAACGGCACACCACAATATATAGTGATGTGCAGAAAAAATTATGCAACATGAGTAATTATATATTCTGTAACTGCTTTATACATATCTTCAGTGAATTTCTTTTCATCAGCCGACCAATATTCTTCCTTGAGGTTTCCGTCAACGGATTTCAGGGCAGTGCTTGTGTCTATACAATACACACCACAGGAATTAGCCATAGCTAAAAGTTGTTCATTGTAGGTGTTTATGAGTTCATTTGTAACAGGTGCGTTATCATATCTTACAGGCGGTATCTGCATGACATAAATATTCATAGCCGGCAGTGAAGCCGTAAGATTATTTATAAGTTCCTTATAGCTTGCTATCATAGTTTCCGTTTCGCTTGTGCCTATATCACTGCCAAGCATAATATATACGTTTTCAGGTTTTTTGATTTTAAGTGTATCATAAATTGTAACTGCTCCATAGTTGCTTTCAACCTTTGCAGTTGTGCAGTTGGAGGCATTGAGTACAGCATCTCCGATAACATCGGTGAATGATGTATACTGACCAATTTCAAGGAGAGTCGAGTCTGAAATGAGACAGCAGTTATCAAAATAAGTGTAATCAACGGCTGTAGATTGTGGCACGGGATTCGTTACAGGGGCTTTCTGGACGGGCTGTTTTTCAGGTTCAGAAACTTCATTGTCTTCTGTATCTTCCGGCATGGACTCTTCCGTTTCGGAGCTGTCAAGAGTCATAGCTTTGTTAAATTCGTCCTTGAAAAAATCTTCGTTAAGATTTGCGGCTGTCATGTAG
>CAMWQI010000213.1 GCA_947176345.1 uncultured Ruminococcus sp. | reverse complement strand
AATTTCAGATGATGAGGATATTTCTGCTGTTCATGACATCACTTTTCTTGGCGATAACAGTAAATTTAATGCTGTAAAAGCCATGATAAATACTGAATCTTTCGGCACAACCGTTGTTGACGGTGACAGATTATCTGTTGTTATCTATGATGATGCGGATATTAATGATGTACGACGACTTATAGAAACAGCCATAGATAACGAAGTTTATTTGAACGTTTCTTCTTCAAATTTTCTTGAAAGCAGATTTGGTGATGATTTTTTTGAAATTAACAGCTCAGATAAGGAATATACTCTTGAAGTAAATATGACTTCTGATGCTTTTGATGAGCCGTATTGTATCGCTAAAATTGATTCTAACGGTGAGTTTATTGACTATTATGAAGATATTGACGGTCATATTCCTGCTTTCTCTACAATAGCAGAAACTCTTGATTACGCCAAAAAATACAAACTTGATGTAACAAATAATCTGGAAGAAATCCCCGAAAATCTGTTCTATACTCTGCAAGATGTTATAGATAAATATTTTGGCACTGATTGTTATTCGGCTGAAACGGTAGACGGTACATGGAAGATTTCTATTGCTGATGGCGATAAAGTTGCTGAGGTACTCCACAATGATAAAGCGATTTGTGGTATCTATAACCGTGATGACAAAATGGAAATTGAGCCTTATGAAAAGTCAACTTCTTTTATAAATATGATTGCTGATGCTATTCTGAATCACAATCCCGACAAGCCTGTAGAGATTATGGACTTGATTGATGATAAGAATATTGACAAACCGCTTTTTACAGATGCGAACGTGATTGAAGAAATCGAAAAAAGCGAAAATTCAACGGATAACCGACCATTTTGGGAAATTCCTGACATTAGCGGTGAACAACTTTCAATGTTTGGCGATTCAGTTCCGCTTTCTCCAAAAAGACAGTCAGAGCCGAAAAAAGAAAAGTTTGCAGATGGACTTTTTGTGGGTAATGTAAACCGATTTACCGCACTTCACGACGAAATTATTCGTGGTACTGGATTTCAGGACGGCAAGTTGCGTGTTCAGAAATTTTATGACGAAAAAAAGCCTACAAATAAGGAATTTGCGGACTTTCTGAAACATGAATACGGTGTTGGCGGTCATAGTGGTGACGGTGAAATTTCGTTTGTTGACCACGATGCAAAAGGTATGTTTTTTACGCACGAAAACGGCGAAAAATTCAAGTTTACATGGTCTGACATTGCAGAAATGACAGCAGCGACAATTGAAAAAGGCGAATACATCGGACAAAAAGAAAAATCAAAAAATCTTGAAAATAATGTTGCGGAGGAAAAGTCTGAAACCGTTGAAATCGGCGATAAATTCAGAAATAAAATGACCGGAGAAATTTCGGAAGTCGTTTCATTGTCGGGAGCATTGCCATATATTACGGACGACTGCACCGTTAAGCGTGAAAGCAATGGGTTTGCAATTACCGGAAATATTTCTTATGAAAAACTTCTTGACGAAAATCTCTATGAGTATATCGGCAGAGATAACGTTGAAGAAAAGACTGATATTTCAGAAAAAACAGAAATGTCAGACAACATTTTGACGCATAATAAGGATATTCCTGTCTATAAAGGTGAATGGAAAATCGCTGATAACAAGGAGCTTTACAAGGATATTGTTACTGAAAATAAACGATTTGCTGAAATGGCGAAATCATTCATAGGTAACGGAAAAAATCCTGCGGAAAGCGTTAAGACTTTGACCGAAGAATTTGGATTTGAGCGTACCGCCTGGCTTACTGCTCTGAATATCGCTGCACACCCATTAGATAATAGATTTTATCAAACGGATAAAGAGTGGGCTTGCAAAGTTCTCGCTCCATATTTTGAAATTCAGCCGGACGAACTTTTCAGACAAGACACAGAAAAAAGCAATACATTTGACAGGATAATCAGTGGTGGTACTCTTTACGATATACACAATACCCACTTAGCACAATTTGCGGAAACTTTTATTCCTGAATACGAAAAATATTTAGAAAAAGCTGTTGCTGTAGAAAAAACAGAGGTGTCAGACAAAAAATCGACAGTGTTAAGTAATTCCTCGACACATGATGAAAATATTCATACTCTCTCCGACAAGGATAAGCAGTTCTTTGCCGATTATCCGCAAATTCCTATGCCCACATATTCCCCGTGGGGTGCTGTACAGGAATGTACCGAAATTGCTCACGGTGCATTTGAGGTATCAACGGCAGGTCACGGCGGTATTATGATTGCCGATGATTTAGCGGAACATATTCTGTCTGACAAAGCAAGAGAAATTGGTTTTGTTGAGGACGGCTGGCATTGCTTTGAAGAAGATGCTGATGCACAAATTCCCCTCCGTGAGATGCTTGATAAGGGCATTATGGATAAGGAAAAATATTTCGCTGAAAAATATAACTCTACTTTTGAGGAAAAGGGAGAATGGTTTAACAAGGCTATAAATGATTCAATTTCAGCTTTTCACCCAAACTACTGGTCTGCTTATACGGCTGAACAGGCTGTTACTTCTGAACAGCTTTCAAAGAATAGTGACAACTTCACAATTACAGATAATTCGCTCGGAAACGGCGGTGCAAAGGCAAAATTCAGGGCAAATATCGAGGCAATAAAAACGCTGAAAACTCTTGAAAAAGAAAACCGTCCTGCGACTGATTCCGAAAAGGAAACTCTTTCAAAATACGTCGGTTGGGGAGGTATTCCGCAGGCGTTTGACAGCGAAAATAAGACTTGGAACAGCGAATTTTCAGAATTAAAATCACTTCTTACCGATAAGGAATACAGTTCCGCAAGAGCCTCCACTCTGGACGCATTTTTCACTTCTCCGACGGTTATTGATGGAATTTATCAGGCACTTGAAAATTTCGGATTTGAGGGTGGAAACGTTCTTGAGCCATCTTGTGGTGTGGGTAATTTTTTTGGAAAAATGCCCGATGAAATGCGTGAAAACAGCAAGCTGTACGGTGTGGAAATCGACAGTATATCGGGAAGAATTGCACAGAAACTTTATCCTGATGCGGATATTTCAATTCAAGGTTTTGAAAAGAATAATTTTCAGAACGGCGGTTTTGACGTTGCTGTCGGAAACGTTCCGTTTGGAGAATTAAGTTTTAAAGATGAAATTCACGGCACAACAAAACTTCACGATTATTTCTTTGCTGAGGCTTTGGAAAAGGTCAAAAACGGCGGTATACTGGCATTTGTTACATCTGCCGGAACTCTTGACAAGCGTGACGAATCAACAAGACAGATGTTGGCAGAAAAAGCTGATTTTATTGGTGCGGTCAGACTTCCAGGCGGAAAAAACGGTGCTTTCAAGGAAAATGCAGGAACGGAAGTTACGACAGACATAATTTTTCTGCAAAAAAATGAGAATAAAAATTCCGCTGAAATTCCCGACTGGGTACATATCGGTGAGATTGCCGACGGACTTCCGATTAATCAATATTTCGCCGAAAATCCCGATATGGTGCTTGGAAAAGTCGTTGAGGGCAATAAACTTTACGGTACGGGAACAATGGTAATTGCGGACGAAAATTCAGATTTGAGTGAACAGTTAAAAATCGCTGTTTCAAAACTTTCTGCAACAATTTCGGACGAAAAAGCAAGGGACGTTTATGCAAAAAGTGCCGACGGCGAACAACTGAAAATCCCGTCAAATCTGCGAAATTACAGCTTTTTTGAACAGGATAATAAAATCTATTTCAAAACCAATAATGCCGTATGTCATTGTCGATTTGATACGAAAAATTCGCAGTTTCAGAGGGCAAAAGCGTTTATAAATCTGCGTGACCTGACAAGAGAATTAATCGAGGCTCAGGAGCTGAATAAATCCGACGATATTATCAAAAATTTGCAGTCAAAACTGACTTCTGCGTATGATAATTTTTACAAAAAGTACGGTCTGATTCACAGCCAGAGCAACAAGCGTTATTTTTCGGACGACGTTTCATATAATCTTGTGGCAGGACTTGAGAAAAAATA
>CAMWQI010000212.1 GCA_947176345.1 uncultured Ruminococcus sp. | reverse complement strand
TAATCATAAGAAAGGACTTGAAAAATAATGGCTCTTAATATAAAAAGACCTAACGGTACAGAAGATGTTCTCCCGAAAGATGTTTACAGGTGGCACACCGTTGAAAAAATTGCAAGGGAAACAGCCGAAAGTTTCGGTTTTTCTGAAATAAGAATACCTACATTTGAAAATACTGAATTATTTCAGCGTTCTGTAGGTGAAACAACCGACGTTGTACAGAAAGAAATGTATACCGTTATGGCAAAGGAAACTAAATTTACATTGCGTCCGGAAGGTACAGCTGGCACTATCCGTGCTATGCTCCAGAACGGCTTACTGAATGAGGCACTCCCACAGCGTGTGTATTATATACTGTCGTGTTTCCGCCACGAACGTCCGCAAGCCGGAAGATTGAGAGAATTTCACCAGTTCGGTCTTGAAATGGCTGGAAGTTCCGCACCGTCGGCAGATGCGGAAGTTATTTCTCTCGCAAAAAATATTCTTGACCGTCTCGGTCTGAAAAATATCGAATTATACATAAATTCAATAGGCTGTCCGACGTGCCGTGCAAAGTACCACAAAGCATTGAGAAGTTATTTTGAAGACCGCAAGGAAAAACTTTGTGATACCTGTCTTGAACGCCTTGAAAAGAACCCTATGCGTATTCTTGACTGCAAAAGTCCTATATGTCAAGAAGTAGCAAAGGATGCACCAGTTATTCTTGACTATCTTTGTGAAGAATGCAGTGAACACTTTGATAAACTGAAAAAATATCTCACAAACCTTAAAATCAATTACAAGGTAAATCCGAAAATAGTACGTGGTCTTGACTACTATACAAAGACTGTCTTTGAGTTCGTTACCACTGAAATCGGCGCGCAGGGTACTGTCTGTGGTGGCGGTCGCTATGATGGACTTATTGAACAGCTTGGCGGTCAGCCGACGTCGGCACTTGGTTTTGCTATGGGAATCGAAAGACTTTTACTTGTCATGGACAAGCAGAAATGTGATTTTCTTACGGCAAAGAAATGTGATATTTATTTTGCCACAATGGGCGAAAATGCTTTTGAAAAGGCTATGAATATAAGTCATGAATTGAGAGAGTTCGGCTACCGTGCAGAATTTGACCTTATAGGTCGTGGTATAAAGGCGCAGATGAAATATGCCAATAAAATAGGTGCTGTTTTCACTGCCGTGATAGGCGACAATGAACTTGAATCCGGTAAGGTTAAAATTAAAGATATGGAAAAGGGTTCGGAAATTGAAATAGCCCTTGACGATAAATTTAGGGTTAATTTTGAGTCGCTTTATTTCAATAAAATGATGGACACCATAGACGATACGGAAATTGTTAATTCTGAAAACGGAGGTAATATAAATGGCTGATAGTATGAAAGGTCTGAAACGCACCCATTACTGTGGCGACGTTACAGAAGTGGGACAAGAAGTTGTTGTAGGTGGTTTTGTTGACAGAATAAGAAACAAGGGTGGTGTTATTTTTATCGTTCTCAGGGACAGAACGGGCATTGTACAGTTGCTTTTTAATGATAAGTCCGACCCTGAAATTTTTGAAAAAGCCTCATCATGCCGTGGTGAGTATGTCCTTATGGCTAAAGGAAAAGTCGTTGAACGTGAAAGCAAGAATTACAAGATAAAAACCGGTCTTGTTGAAATTTTCGTTGATGATTTGCGTATACTTGCAAAGGCACAGACACCGCCGTTTGAAATCGTAAGCGATTCAAATGTAAATGAGGAATTACGTTTAAAATATCGTTATCTTGATTTGAGACGTGAACCACTCCAGAAAAATATAATGATGCGTCATGAAATTGCTAAAGTGACAAGAGAGTATTTCTATGAAAACGGTTTCCTTGAAATAGAAACTCCCATGATGATGAAATCTACACCGGAGGGCGCACGTGATTACCTTGTACCGTCAAGAGTACATCAAGGGAAATTTTACGCATTGCCACAGTCACCACAGATATATAAGCAGTTGCTTATGATTTCCGGTTATGACAGGTACATTCAGCTTGCACGTTGCTTCCGTGACGAAGATTTGAGAGCCGACAGACAGCCAGAATTTACGCAGATAGATTTGGAAATGTCATTCGTTGATTCGGAAGATATTCAGGAATGTGTAGAGGGTTTTGTGCAGAGAGTATTTAAAGAAGTAATGGGCGTTGAAATTCCCACACCACTGCCACGTCTTACTTTTGCCGACGCTATGAACCGTTACGGCACGGATAAGCCTGATACAAGATTTGGTTTTGAAATTCATGATATTTCCGAAACTATTAAAAATGTTGATTTTGTTGTTTTCCAGAACGCACTAAATGAGGGTGGTTCAGTCCGTGCTATAAACGTAAAGGACGGAGCAGGCACTTATACCCGTAAGGAAATTGACAAACTCATTGAACACGCTAAGGGCATTGGTGCTAAAGGTCTTGCATATATCCGCTGGGCTGATGAGCCGAACTGCTCATTTAAAAAATTCCTGAAAGACGGAGAACTTGAAACTATCTGCAATGCAGTCGGTGCTGAAAAGGGTGACCTTATACTTATATGTGCTGACAAAAACAAGACTGTTCTTTCTACTTTAGGTGCAATCCGTCTTATATGCGGAAAAAGACTGAATGTTATTCCTGACGACAAGTACAATTTCCTGTGGATAACTGAAATGCCGTTCTTTGAATACGACGACGAAAATAATACATGGGTAGCCGCACATCACCCATTCACTATACCTATGGAAGAATGTCTTGAATATCTTGATACCGACCCCGCAAATGTTCGGGCTAAGGCGTGGGATTTGGTTCTCAACGGTACGGAACTTTCAAGCGGTTCAATGCGTATAACCGACTTTGAGTTACAGCAGAAAATGTTTGAGGCATTAGGAATGACAGAAGACGAAATACAAGCTAAATTCGGATTTCTTGTTGATGCCTACCGTTACGGTGCTCCACCTCATGGTGGTATGGGAATAGGTCTTGACCGTCTCGCAATGATTATGTGCAAGGCTGATAGCCTCCGTGATGTAACGGCATTCCCGAAAGTTCAGAATGCAAGTGAACTTATGTCCGAATGCCCGTCAGTAGTTGACGACGAAAGCCTTTCCGTACTTGGAATAAAAGTCGATGTCAAGGAAAATTAATTTGTTAATAAAATTAAATTTCTTAAAACCATTGACAAAATAAAATTTAAGGTGTATAATAATTAATGTGAATTGAATAAAAATTTTTTGGGAGCTGTCTGTAGAGATTAGCTCCCATTGTCTTTTATTGCATAAATTCAAAAAAAATATCAATAATGTTCAAAGGGGAGCTGTCTGTAGGGAACGCTCCCTTTATGTTTTAAAAAAGTGAATAAAAGTCATTTTTTTATTAAAAAACTATTGACAAATAAAATTTTTTATGATATAATAGCATTATCAAAAATGACTATTAGTCATTTTAGGGAGGTGACAATATGGCATCAGAAGCAGTAAACAAGGTTCTTTCAGCAGAGGCACAGTCAAACAGGAAAAACGCTGAAGCCCGTAAAACCGCTGAAAATATCATCACAGACGCTGAAAAATATTCCGCCATTGCCATTCAGAAAAAAATAAGTCAGGCATCGGCTGAAATGGAAAGAGTCCGTTCCGACTATACAAAAAGACTTGATGTTTATTCTGAACAGTCAAACAAAAAATGCGTTGAAAAAATTGCTGAAATACGTCTGAACGCTGAAAAAAATATGGAAAATGCCGTTTCGGCGGTGATTAAAGAGTTTTTCTGAAAAAAATCCTTATAAGGAGGGTGATGTGAATTGGCAAAACTCAGAATGAAAAAAATTGAATTAATTGCACTCCTGACCGACAGCAAGAAAATTATTGAACTTCTTCAAAGGCGTGGTGTGGTTGAAATTTCCCGTAATAACGACGAGGAACTTGACGGAATGAATGTCACGGCGGTAGTCGGGGAATTTGAAAAATTCCGGAGTACAACCGCACAGGCACTTGAAATCCTGAACAGATATTCTCCGGAAAAAAAGCCCATAACTGAAATGT
>CAMWQI010000211.1 GCA_947176345.1 uncultured Ruminococcus sp. | reverse complement strand
TCATATTTTTTATTATACCATATTTTTATTCTATTGTCAAATAGGATAACTATACCACTATAACAGATAATTCCGCACTCGTCAATATGAAATTTCAGATTTCTTTGAATCACAAAAAAAATCCTCGGTTAAAATGACGAAACAGTGTTTTCCGCATAATATCATGATTCTGATTTTTTGAAGTTCAATTTTCATCGGTTTATTATTAACAATCTGTGAACAAAACTTTGTGAATTATTGGGGCTTGATTTTGAAATATGTATGCGTTATAATTGCAGTATGGTAAGAATCAAACCAAAATTTCAAACAAATGTGAGGTGATAATATGGCTCTTTATCTTGATAAGATTTCTGAAAATGAGCAGAAGATTAAGAAACTCAAAGAAAGCATCAAGCGTGATACTGCGAAGAAGAAAAAGCTGATGGATGAAAATGCTAAACTGACCTATCTGTCACTTTGCGAACAGTATAACAGTTCAGGTCGTGACCTGCTTGATATTCTTGCAAACGAACACGAACATGCAGTATCATTGAAAACAAGTGATACGTCCGATAAGGAAAACAGTTCCGCTGATAATGTCGGTACTTATGTTTCCGAAGATAACGGAAATGGTGAAACCGATGATTTCAGTGACAACACTTCTGATACTCCCGAACAGAATTCATTCTTTGGAGATAAAACAGATTTCTACAGGAATTAAAATATATCCGACAACAGAACGAGGGTAAGAGAGAAAAAGCGATGCCCTCACTCTGAAAACATAGAGATAGAAAAGCTAAGGAGAAAATTCGCTATGAAAAATAAAACAATGCATGAGATGAATGAACAGTTCAAGAACTGTCCCGTTCAGGTCAATGAGTATGAATTTGACAGCAGAATGTACAGAGTTACCAGTCACTTCACCGGAAACAAGGAAATCAATGATGTGATGTACAACTACGCTGTCAATAATGCTATGGGTGAAATGCTCGGTCGTATTCCGACAGAGGAACAGAAATAATTTTTTTCCAAAAAGATATTGACTTTACCGATACACTGCGCTATAATGAGCGTATCGGTAAAGGTCGCTTTGGAAGAAAGGAGTTATTTATGTTACCAAAGCAGACCGATTATAAAGTGGGAATGTACCTCCGCCTGTCGAGAGATGACGAGCGTGTTGGAGATTCTCTTTCAATCGAAAATCAAAGAAGAATACTCACAAACTATATCAACGAACAGGGTTGGAAACTCTATGGTACATACGTTGACGACGGAATTTCAGGTACTATGTTAGACAGACCAGGAGTACAGCGTATGCTTGACGATGCGAAAACAGGAAAAATCAATCTTATAATCTGTAAAGATTTGAGCCGTTTCGGACGAAATTATATTCAGGTGGAACAGTACACGGACTACATTTTTCCGATGTACAATATTCGCTTTATTGCACTGAATGACGGTATTGATACGGCAAATTCAGACAGTGTTTCCATGGATATGATGCCGATTATGAACATCTTCAACGAATGGCACGCCGCAAATACAAGTAAAAAGCTGAGGGCTGTTTTTAAAAGCAATGCAAAATCAGGAAAATACATGACAACATTCTGTGCGTATGGTTACGAAAAAGGTACGGACGAAAATTTCACACCTGTGATTGACCCGTATGCAGCCAATATTGTCCGCCGTATTTTTGAGATGAGGGCAAGCGGAATGAATGCTAAAAAAATTGCGGACGTTCTTAACGGTGAGTATATCGTTCCTCCGCTTGATTACAAATACGATAAAATCGGTAAGGAATATCCGCTTTATTCGCACCATTTATGGAGTTCCCAGACAATAAAACGGATACTTAAAAATCAGATTTATCTCGGTCACCTCTGCCAGATGAAACAGACTACTGTGAGTTACAAAAATCACAAGGTTATTAACAAGGATATGGAAGACTGGGTTATCATTGAAAACAATTATGAGTCGATTATTTCGCAGGAATTGTGGGACAAATGCCATGAAGTAGATGCGTCCGTGAGTAACGGAAAATGTACCAAAGAACGCACTACAAAACCACTTTCGGGACTTTGTTACTGTGACAGTTGTGGTGCGAAAATGAAACAGCATAATTCATCAGGTTCAAAAAATCCAATGGGTTACGTCTGCGGACTTCACGCACGTTATGACAAAAGCTACTGCACCTCGCACTAAATTGTCATGCACGGAATTGAGAGTATCGTTCTTGCTGACATTCAGCGACAGATTGACTTCGTACTTAACGATGATGAGGCAAAGACAAAATATCTTGCACATAAGCAGGGTTCATTTGCCGTTAAGAACGCTGAGGATAAGAAAAGACAACAGGAAATTCATAAGCGTATTGACGACCTCGACAAGCTGATGCAGAAACTCTATGAGGACAGGGTTCTCGGAAATATGCCCGACAAGGTGTGTGCAGACCTCCTCACAAAGTATCAGCAGGAAAAAGAAAATCTGCTTTCTGAACTTAATGACATCACCAGACGAACGGAAATGGCTTGTGAGGACGAACAGGACGTTGAGGAATATATCCGCCGTCTGAAAAGCTATGCAGGTGCTGAAACGCTTACAAGGCAGATGTGTATGGATTTAATTGAGTACATCACTATCGACAAGTACCAAGGCAAAAAAGTTCCCCGTGACATTCATATTTACTACAAACTTATCGACAAACCGCTTACAGACAGAAAAAATGCCCTTGCAAAATAAAACAAGGGCATAACCTCAACAGCTGAAACAGGCTGATTATTTTATGAAATTTTACTTGTCCATTTTTGGCGGTCACATTATTTCCGGCAGGTGCTAACTCCCAGTCTGATTTCTGCTCACCAAAAATCGAAATCCAGTTATCGAAGTGCTGTAATTTTTTCGATTTTAAGAAATCATATTCAAGGTATCTCATCATCGTATGTAACTCAGTTACGGAATTACTTAGGGGCGTGCCTTATGCTATACCTTAACAATAATAAAATGGTAATGTTTGGACGGTTGGTTTTACAATACAAAACCGAAAGGACTAATACTAATGATTGATGAGATTTACAACTACCGCCAGAGTAATATGCCTGCTGTTGAGTTTTCTGATGAATGGAGCAAGCTCTGCATACCGTTTGAGGAGTCACTGACCGAAGAACAGCTTATTACATTCCACAAGCTCCTTGAAATTCAGATTGCAACTTCAGCTGATGAGATTAAAGCGGTATACAAGGCAGGTTTCAAGGACGGAGTAACTTTGATGAGTGAGATACAGGAATAACAACTACACATTCAAATCAAAAAAAGCTATACTATCCGAGTACGATTTTCGGATAGTATAGCCTTATTTTCTTTTTAGAAGTCCTGTTCAATTTTCATCTGCTAAATTCAATGTCTCATTACCATATTTTTAGTTTATATATTATTCAAAATATCAATAATGTCCCCATTAACACAAATCGACGGTATTTCAATATGTTAATGGCAAAAATACTCGCCATAATTGATGCAGTCATAAGTGGCATTGGGATTTTCAGCAGTCATTTTCCATAACGGATATTTAATAATAACAGGCGTGCTATATCCTACACCAAATTCCAGAAAAAATATTCTGATTATTTCTCGTGCGGAGAAAAATTTCGTACTGTTCATGGCATATGTTGGATTGTCATTTTTTTCATTTGTTTTTCTTGTTTTCTGAACAAGCATTTTCAGAATTTTATCCCACAATCCTTCCCTGACTGCTTTCCTGTAAAAATTAAGAACTGTTGTATATGGTGGAAAATCATGCGGCAGTTGTCTCCATTTGCATCCGCTGTCTCCAAGATACAGCACTGCATTTATTAACTCCCTCTTTTCACATTTAATTTTATTACCCGACTTCCACATTAACGGTTCTATAAGTTTCCATTGTTCATCTGTCAAGTCTGTATCATATGCTTTTCTTTTATTCATAGTATTTTTTATTATATCACTTTTTTCCACTTATTGCAAGCTATTGGTACAGTTGGGAGTGGCTAATAGCGGAGTTAAAGAAAATCAATAACACCGAAAGGTAACTCAC
>CAMWQI010000210.1 GCA_947176345.1 uncultured Ruminococcus sp. | reverse complement strand
TATTACGCCTAATCTCTATGGTGGAAGACAGCACAGAAGAAGTTACCGTGAATCTCTTGACTGTGCCTGTGCTTTACAGGAATTAGAGGCTATGGGAGTTTCAAATATCGTTACTTTCGATGCACACGACCCCCGTGTACAAAACGCCGTTCCGCTTATGGGCTTTGATAATGTAATGCCTACTTATCAGGTATTAAAGACAATGTTCAAGGATATAAAGGATATTGACTGCTCTAAGGAAAAATTCATGGTTGTAAGTCCAGATGAGGGTGCTTTAAACAGAAATATGTATTATGCGTCTGTACTCGGTGTTGAAATGGGTATGTTCTATAAGAGACGTGACTATTCAACTATCGTAAACGGCAGAAATCCTATTGTTGCACATGAATATCTCGGTAATTCCGTTGAGGGCAAGGACGTTTTTGTGGCTGATGATATTATTTCTTCCGGTGAATCAATGCTTGACCTCGCATACGCACTCAAGGAAAAGAAAGCCGGCAGAATATTTACATATGCTACATATGCTATTTTCACAAACGGTCTTGGAAAATTCGACAAGGCATATGCAGATGGCTACATAGATGGTGTATTCGGCACTAACCTTACTTACAGAACACCTGAACTCCTAAGCCGTCCGTGGTTCCATGAAGTTGATGTTTCAAAGTATATTGCTTATTTCATTGAGGCTATCAACCACGATGTTTCTATCAGCAAGATTATTGACCCACATGAAAAAATCCAGAGTCTTCTTAAAAAATACGGCATGAAATAATATGATAAATCCCCCGTGCTTTATTGTACGGGGATTATTTTTAATTAAAAATATTATTTAACGGGGTTTGTGAAATTTTTGTGAAACTGATTGACATATATTTGTCATTGTGCTATAATAAATCGTATCTCAAAAGAAAGGGTGAATTTATTGTTACAATTAAAAGACATATTTAAGCAGTACGGAAACGGCGAAAATAAAGTAACCGCACTCAACGGCGTAAATGTTACGTTCCGTGAAAATGAGTTTGTGGCTATACTTGGACATTCCGGCTGTGGAAAGACCACCATGCTGAATATTATCGGTGGTCTTGACCATTACACCTCCGGTGACCTGATAATAAACGGAGTTTCGACAAAAAAGTACAAGGACAGGGACTGGGACGCTTACAGAAATCATTCTATAGGTTTTATTTTCCAAAGCTATAACCTGATTCCTCATCAGACGGTACTTGCAAATGTCGAATTGGCGTTGACTATTTCAGGCGTTTCAAAGTCTGAACGCAAACGCCGTGCAAAAGAGGCACTGGAAAAAGTAGGTTTAGGAAATCAGCTTCATAAAAAACCTAATCAGATGTCAGGCGGACAGATGCAAAGAGTAGCTATTGCCCGTGCATTGATAAATAATCCAGATATTCTCCTTGCCGACGAACCAACCGGTGCTTTGGACAGCGAAACAAGTATACAGGTTATGGAACTCCTTAAAGAAATCGCTAAGGATAAACTTGTAATAATGGTTACTCACAATCCGGAACTGGCTGAAGAATATGCCACAAGAATAGTCCGGATAAAAGACGGTCAGCTCACCGATGACAGCGACCCTTACACACCGGAGCAGGTTATGGAGGCACAGCCGGAACGCAAAAAGCGTGTTTCTATGTCATTCGGCACAGCTGTATCACTTTCGCTTAATAACCTCATGACCAAAAAGGGAAGAACTCTCCTCACGTCTTTTGCTGGTTCAATAGGCATAATAGGCATTGCAACAATTCTTTCACTTTCAACCGGTATCAACGACTATATAAACGACGTTCAAGAAGATACTCTTTCTTCGTATCCGTTGCAGATTACAAGAGAGACAGCCGACGCTTCCGCTATGATGGCTTCCATGATGTCAAAAAACACCGCCGACGAAGAAGAAAAAAATATTGACAGCGACAAAGTTTATTCGAACGTTGATATATATGATATGTTCAATACTATGAACTCTTCCGCAAAGCAGATTAACAACATGAAAGATTTCAAAAAATTCATTGAGGGAAATTCAACTGTCATGGAAAAGTCAACGGCTATTGCATATACGTATGATGTTGATATGCCAGTATATACTGAAACACCCGAAGGCGAAATTATGAAAGTCGATTTTATGGATATGTATGCAAATGCACTTGGTATGGGCAATTCTGACGGTGTGTCAAGTATGATGAACAGTTCAATGGCAAGTATGGAAATGTCAATGATGGGTCTTAACGTAATGACGGAAATGCTTGCATCAGAGGACGGCACACAAGTAAGCGAACTTATCAAGAATCAGTATGACATAGTAAGCGGTAGATTCCCTGAAAATTATGACGAAGTAGTAGTGGTACTTACAAAAAATAATGAACTTCCGGACATTATAGCGTATGCAATGGGTCTTAAAGAACCAGAGGAATTTTCACGTATTCTTAAATCTGCTATGAATGGTGAAAATATTGAAAATTATGGAAATCTTGAATGGAATTTTGATGAAATTCTTGACAAGAAATTCAAGATGATACTTCCATGTGAATCATATCAGAAAAATGAAAACGGAACGGGCTATACTGACCTTACCACTACAGAAGCCGGAATGGATTATATTTATAATTCAAATGACATTGGAACTGAATTGAAAGTAGTCGGCTTTATACGTCCTAATGAAGATACTGATATAGGCATGGTTTCGGGATATATCGCATATACGCCAATGCTTACACAGCACGTTATAGAGCAGACAAATAAAAGCGATATTATGAAAGAACAAATTGATAACCCCGAAACTGATATTATAACAGGTTCAGCATTCCTTACCGACGACTACAAAGAACCCGACGACAAAGAAAAAATCTCATCTGCAAAAGATTATATTAAAGATGCAGACGATGACAAAAAAGCAGAAATTTATAAATTTATATCGTCTGTTCCCGATGAGGAAAAAATGCAGAAAGAAATTCAGGCAAGTATTTCTAAAATGTCCGATGAAGATAAACAGAATGCAGTAGCCAGATTTTATGCAGAGCAGATGGGCGTTGACAGTTCGCAGATTACCGACTATATAAAAACTATGAGTGAAGAAGAGTTCAATGAAGCACTTTTCGGCGTGATGACTGCACAATATATGGCTGAAACTGTTGCAGAAACTGAAAAGAAACTTGTTGAGTATACCAATAAACAGCTTGCCAGTGAACTTAATAAAATAAAAATAACAGATGAGGCATATTTACAGATTTATGAGAATTTCACACCGACTGAAATTTCTTCTTCCACCTATGAAGATAACCTTAAAATTCTTGGAAAAGCTGATATTTCTGACCCTTCAAGTATAAATATTTATGTAAAGACTTTTGAGGATAAGGACGATATAGCAGACGTAATCGAGGAATATAATAATTCTGTTGAAGAAAAAGACGTTATACACTATACCGACTATGTAGCACTTCTTATGTCGTCGGTAACAAGTATTATCAGTGGTATATCTTATCTGCTTATAGCATTTGTAGGAATTTCGCTTGTTGTTTCGTCAATCATGATTGGAATTATCACATATATTTCAGTTCTTGAACGTACAAGGGAAATCGGTATTTTGCGTGCTATAGGTGCATCAAAGCACGATGTATCTACTGTATTCAATGCCGAAACTATGATAGTAGGTCTTACAGCCGGACTTATCGGCATAGGAGCGTCGGTTCTCCTTACAATTCCGATAAATCTGATTATACATTCTCTCACATCACTTGACAACCTTAATGCATATGTTCCGGCAGGGGCAGCGGTAATATTGGTTGTGATAAGCATGGCACTTACATTAATTGCCGGAGTTATTCCGTCAAGAGTAGCCTCTAAGAAAGACCCTGTAGAAGCTTTAAGAACAGACTGATTTTTTATTCACCTTATGGAATATATCCATGAGGTGAATTTATTATAAAATTAACACGCCCAATACAAAAAATTAACACGCAAAACGCAAAAAAAGTATTTTCTGAAATTTATGATATTCGGAAAATATTTTTTAATTACATAAAATTTAAACGTATAATAT
>CAMWQI010000209.1 GCA_947176345.1 uncultured Ruminococcus sp. | reverse complement strand
ACACCTTGCTTGCACCATTCACCAACAAATCCACAATTTCTTCTGTAAATCGTGGAATTTCTATATTTTCGTCCGCAAACAGTCCGCCGTTGACGTATGGAAACGCCGATAAATCGTCATTCATATATGGGTCACGGTCTGATATGGGCGTGTCTAACACTTGAAACAGTTCAATCAAGGCTTTTCGCACGTCCATTGCTGGAAATCGCTGTAAATACTTTCCGAACATCTTACGCTTGCCGAAAATACCGGAATCTTCCGCATAAAGACAGAATACAAGCCGAACACATAGCATATTCAGGCTTTTTAGCGTTTCCAGACTGTCAGAATTCTTGTATTGCTTTAGTATCAGGTCATACAGCTTGCCGACTAATTCTCCGGCTTTCAGGGAAATTTCCATTTCTTTTTTGATACTGTCATTTCCTGTATCAACAAGAAATTGCAATCGGTAATATTCTTTCGGCAAGTCTTTCAAGAAAATCTGTTCCGGTTCGCAGTTCGGCTTTTCCATATCATACACGAGAAACTCCGAGAAGTTACAGGTCACTATCCAGCGTGGACGTTTGGAGTACGGCAATTCTAATGCGTAACGTTTAGCCTGTTGAAACGGCGTTAAAAGTGTGCCATCAGACTGTTTTATACCTTTTCTAAGGTCTTTACCTAAACTTTTCTGTTCAATCATAACGTGCGTTGACTCAATATATCCGTCAATAAAAGCAGTATGGTCAAGTTTGACTTGTTCTTCAAATGTAATAAAACCTGTAATATCAGGCACTTCATAAATGTTTACAAGCAAATCAAGCCAAAATTGCTGACTTTCACCTTTTTCATAGCCTTTACCATGCCAACGCTGTACAAATTCTTTTGCAGAATTCTTTATTGTATCATTCAAGCATATTCACTCCTACACAAAATATAATATCATTATAACACAGCTTGCACATTCATTCAAGAAAAAATAAATTCACAGTGGGAAGGAAAAGTGCTTTACATGGTACTGGCATTTTGCACAAAAAAAATGGTCTACGGCGGTCAACGGTTAAAAAAAAACGACTGTAGACCGTTTTATTGCCTAAAAATAGGCTTTTTTTAAAAAAAGGTCTACGGGTCTACAGTGGTTTTCTTGTAAAAGTTTGAAAACATGCATTTTTACCCTTTCGTCGTAACCGTTTTGTAACTTTTTTCAAAAAATTTTAGAGTTTAGTAGTAAATAACTGTAGTGTCTGTAGACCGTAGCTTGTTTTAGGCTATATTAAGCCTTGTAAGCGGTCTACAGTTATAAAAATGTATCTGTAGACCGTTTTTGGATTTTTTGGCTATAATAAGCTAAAAAACCGGTCTACAGTTATTTTTTTTTAACTGTAGACCCTATTTGTGGAAAATGCATAACCAAAGACAAATACGGCTATATGTAGGGAAAAATAGTGGTCTACAGTTATTTTTTTCAGGTCTACAGTTATTTTTTAGGTCTACAGTTATTTGCAAAAAAACGGTAACAGTAAAATTTACTGCTACCGTTAATATTAACTATTACTACCCTTCCAATATTTTACAGGTAATTCAATTACTCTTGTAGATTTTCCTTTTTCTTTTTTCCATTTACTTTCATAACCATACTTTTTTAAAACTCTACCAACAACACTGGCATCATATTTCAAATTGTGTTGCTGAATAAATTGTAGTACTGTCATTTCCTTAAATGTACAAATGTATCCTTGCTCTTGTATCTGCTGTTCTTCCAATATGTCAAGTACTTCACATTCAGCTTTCATCGGCTTTACAAATGCGGAGTTACGTTTTTCAAGGTATCGCTTTTCCTCTTCGTCAAGTCTGAAACAGCTTGATTTGTCTTCATTCTTAACCAGTTCATATATCTGAGCCCATAGCTGTAATGCATTAAACGGCTTGATTTGCGTGTTATAATCAATTACAAGGTCAGGAGCAAGCGGAATTGTTACAAAACGTCTGTTGCCCGTCTGGTCAATCAAGAATTGCTCATCATTGACTGTACCGACAAAAGAAGTCATACGTGGGTAGTGCAGGCTTGCTTTGCCATAAGGTGTTCTATATTCGTCTGTAGATTTTGTGAGGAACGCTTTAACGCTGTCCATATCTTTTTTCATGGTGCTACCCAATTCACCTAATTCACTTATCCATTTACTTGTAGCCTGAATGATACTGTCTTTGTCACGTGGGTCAAGGCAAATGCCCTCACCAAAAAATTTAGAGTTTAAAGCCAGCATTTCAAAAAAACGTGTCTTTCCTATGCCTTGCTTGCCCTGAAAAACAAGAATAATGTCCAGTGAGAACGGATTGTCAATATCATTGAATAGTCCACAAACACACTGTTTCAGCCACTTCAAAATGAAAATACGACTATATAAGCCCTCTTCCGTGTCTATAGGTATTCTGAATATGTCATAAATCTGTCCTACACGGTCTTTGCCATCCCATTTTATCGCTTTAATAGCATTAAGGACAGGATTGTACTTGTGCCTTGTTGCATATCGTGTAATGTAATCTATAACGTTCTGTTTGGAAACATGGGTATATAATTCTTTTAGTTGGTCTTGCAGAATTGTTGGTACATTCTCTGCTAAATGTTCCGCACTTTCTCCTTTATCAAAGCCGAAAAACTCAAAATTATGGGTAATTTGATTATATCTTATAGAATATCCCTGTTTTTCGATAAATTCAGCAAATACATCATATTTAATCATTTGTTTTTTCTTATTATCAGATGAAGACTTATCTTCCCTCTCTGTGAGTTTATTTTTACTCTTGCTGTTCTGATGACGAGCTTGTGGCGGTGTATAACGTTTAGAAACTCTCTGAAAAGCGTTGGATATAGTTGCATTGATTATACTATCACGTTCTGCCCATTTGCCTGTAGCCATTTCAGAACCCATATAAACATCTTTTACAAGACTCTCACCACCATCTCCGAAATAGAACACAAGCATATCTATAAAGGCTTGAACGGCTTCTGAAGTGCTGTTATAGCTACTTGTATCACCACTGTACAGGGACTTGAATAAACTGCCATTACTTGCGTTCATAGCGATTTCAAGACGGTTGTAAACATCAATAGCTGTGTTATCTTCTTCTCTCTCTGTGAATTCTAATTGCTTTGAGTTCACAGCAGGGGATTTTTTCATATATTTGTTGAGAAATTCAAGTAAAGTGTCCGTTTTGTCGGTCACAACATTGCACTCTGATGTCTGATTGCCTGTAAACGTGAAATATCGGTTAGTCATTCCGCTTATGTAACATTCAACATCAAGTTCAGAATTCTTTTGCTTATATAGTTTCTTGTATTCCTGTTCTATCGGGAGTTTATCCAGTCGGGATAAGAAAAGAATGTGATAGCCTTTGCCTGATGGGGAACGTTCTATGTAAGTGTCAATGAACATATCAAGGATTTCTCTTGAAAGTGGGTTAGTATCAATATGATGTGCATCAATATCAATTCCACAAAGTGCAAGTCCTGAACGGTTCTTCGCAAACATAATACCGATACCTTTGTTTTCGTCCCATTCAATGTTACTTTCAGCTTCTATATAGGTTATCCAAGTGTTAGGTTCATTGACTTTGGAAAGCGGTCTTTTAGTCTTTTTACCGTCGTTCGTGGTATGCCATATCCAGTTAGTCCAGATTTTTCCTGTTTTAAGTTGTTCGATTGAAACTCCTTTCTCTGTGAGTTTCTGCTCCATAGTAATACTTCCTTTCTGCAAAAAGGTATAAAAATACCCTATATTCGCAAATACAGAGGTAACATCTTACTATTTTCTTGCTATGTTCTAAATTTATCAGTTGCAAAGCTATTGACAAAACCGTTAGTTGATGATATAATCAGAATGTATAGTATTTGGCTTGTTTGTTGTTCGCCCAATGCTACCCTGCTATCAAGGTGTTTCCACCACCTTGATAGCTTTTTTATTTGCTTTTTAATTATAGCTTATATGGATTAATTTGTCAAGATATTTTAGAACATTGATAATATTGATAATATTGATATTTTTAATATTTTTGGTGGTTTTGCACAATAATAAAG
>CAMWQI010000208.1 GCA_947176345.1 uncultured Ruminococcus sp. | reverse complement strand
GTATATTTACTGCTTCTATAGGTGTACAACGAATTATATTTATACACGAATCATTGGTTTCTGAAATGTATGACTCAAAATAACAATGTCTTATGTTATTTTCATAAACGCCGTTTTCAAAAACTGAATGCCCAATATTTTTTATAAAGTTATCATTCATGTAAGAAATTTTATGTTCGCTGTAACTTTCAGTTTCCGCAAAGTCAAGAATAAGAACATTTTTACCAGCCTTATACAACCGTTGTGCGAGCAAAAACAAAAGTGTTGTCTTTCCTGCACCTGAATCCGCCTGTATGTAAAGATGCTGATTTGAAAGTCTGTTGTTTTCTATGCTCCAATATACGGGCAATTCAGTATCAAGTGTAGTTCCGAGAAGTATTCTGTTTCTGCCATCATTATTATTTGGTGGCTGATAGCCTAATGTAGAAATTGCTTTTTTCCTGACAACAGGAATAATTTTCTGCGCCTCTGCTGTAAGCAGATTTTTCTTCAGGGCAACAAAATTCATTCTGTCTGACGAATTTTCAGATACACTCGCCTTATACAACAGCTTATCTCCGTTATTTGTTACAAGATACCCTTTTTCATGCAATATACTTCTCAGCCTTATTCCGTTGCTTTTGGGAGTTCTATCTATCAGTCCAAACGGTATCATCTGTTCAAACCTTGCAAAATCATTTACACTTGTAAGGAGCAAATCACCTTTAATGTGAATTACCGGAAGATTTTCTGTCGAATCTGTATTTCCAAAAGCGATTTTACCTTGTTTGACAGCCTTGCTGAGAACAACTCCGAACTGTTCTGCTATGTGGTTTTCATCATAAAACAGTTCTGAATTTCTTAAATACCATGATATATCCACAATAATTTTCTCAGACTGCGGACCTATGTCAATTCCTGTTTTAAGCATTTTATCACATACTGTCTCTATCATATGCAGTGTACTCAAAAACGAATCCTCTCCGCACTCAGATGTATATTCACTTGTATCAAAGAACATAGACAGTAATTTTTTTGTTTCAGCAATCTGAATCACTGCATTCCTTATTCTGTGTTTAAGTCTAACAACAGCACCAAAACAGTCCTTTAATTTGCATATATCAGATACGTCAATCCATATTATGTCATCAAAATATTCTTCAAGCACATTGACAGTCTGAGCCTTACTGCATATAATCATACAGTTACACTCAGCAATTTCACCCTCGTCCGTTCTTCGCCGTACAAAACAGTTATAAAGAAACCTCATATTTTCCGCCAGACGATTTTTTGTTGAAGCATCGTCTTCAAGAATAACCATCTCATCTTTTCGGGAAAATACAATACTTCTGAGTTCTTTAATTTTGACATCAAGCGACATATCTTCATTACAGTTATGCTCATATACTTTAAAAAAATTCCTGAGCATCTGCTTTTTTTCCTTTGTATCACAACCTGTTACAGCTACAATTTTGTTAAAAGTATGACCGCTGTCTTTCAGCAGAGTATACATAAATGACGATATATCCAGCAGAATAAGCATATTCAGAATTCTGTGATTCTGAATTGCAGACCTAATAACCTGACATTCCATATCATGCTGTGATATTTCCGCCGTTTCAAATTTCGCCTGTCTTACCGAATCTGTTTCGTACTCCTCGTTTCCATTTTTATGAGCAATAAAGCTGTATGATTCATTTTTCAGATAAAATCCAGGCTTATCGGCAATTTCAATCTGTTCTTCTTTCATAATTCTTTTTATGTAATTGAAAAGCAGGGCATTCATAAGAGAAGTTCTTACATTTGCAGAAAACATGGCGTTGTTTGATTGCTTTTCAAATTCTGATTTAATGTGATAACTAATAAAATCTTCATATTTGATTATAACAGTAAATCTTTCACAATATACATTTTCACAATCTATTATTACAGTATCAGAGTATGACCTATCGTGGGCATAATATATCTTCCGCACTGCACAGTCTATACAGAAATTTGTTACATTTTTTCCAGAAGAACTGTTATTCTGTTTTACCAAGTTATCTGGAATCTGTAGTTCACCCGATGAAATTATTCTGCTTTGGTTTGTCATCTTACTTCTGCTTGTCATAAGATACATTTTCCTGTTCTGCGGGTCATTGCTCAGCCAGCTCATTTCCTCTGCCTGAATTGTATTCGACTCTGCAACTGCCATTTTACCACCTCAAAAATTCATTGACAATAATATAATTTTATGTTAAAATATCAGTATATACTTCAATAAAAAAGGAGAATTTCACATGAATGATGACAATACACTGATATCTGATTATTTGAATAAATTAAAAAGGGAATCGAACATGGACGAACCAGAAATTACTTTACCTGAAACAAATCCCAACACAAATGACACTGATTCCGCTGTCCAAATCACATCAAACACAGATACTTTTGACAACAAAGAAACATATCAAGCACAGAACGATGTTTCGTATGACAATTACGTTGCTGAAAATAATACAAATTTTTCTATTTTACAAAACTTTAATTCATACAGTTATTTGTCAAGATGCTATAATAAATATGTTCAGATACCGAATTGTCCCGTAAATGTTTATACATACTTTGACAGCAACTATAATGCGTATCTGTGTACAACAGGTATCAACGGTCAACCTTTACTTTTTGCTAATATATTATTTGAAGGCTTTGAATTCGTTGTATATCAGAACTATCAAAGAGTAGGTACTCTTTACGGAAATGATAATGAACAGGTATGGCGGTTTATCCCAAATAGTATGCCAGTACCTAATCAGAATCCCCAGTGCATTCAGTCCAGTACACTTAACACCCCGACATATAATTACGTTTTCAACAATGTACCCAATAAACAGGCAAATGAAATCATTGATTCAATCATAAGAAGCCAACCAACCAACAACGTTACAATCAATTTTGCTTCTTCATCAACAAATACATCACCAGTCACAGAAGACCATATCGATGTAATTAATATCCCTCCAGAAAATTATAGCACAAATTAAAGAATAAATCAATAAGAACGGAGTAGGTTTTGACAACCTGCTCCATATCTTTATTCGATTGTTAACTAAGGTTAACGCAAATTTTTATTATCAATTAATGCTCAATATCCCACATCACACAAATATAGCACTTTTGGGGTCATTTTGGGGTCAAAAGCATCAAAGCAAAAAAATAATCCTCGTAAAACAACGTGTTTACGAGGATTTCTGGTTGCGGCGGCTGGATTTGAATAATGAACCAACCGTTGTGCAACTTATTATGATATTGCAAAAACAACGCAATACAGGTAAATAACAACAAGTTACAATAACTTTACTCCCCTATCATATTCTAAGTTTTTGTAACTTTAACGGACAAACAACGGACAAAACGGACAAATTTTCTGCATACTCCTTATTATCAAAAAGCTGAGTTTAAAGTAAAAACTCAGCTTTTTTCAATATAATCGCTTTGTTAACTTCTGATAGAGTTTCATGAATTCGATGACAAATTTGTTCTCTGTTATCTTCATGTCAAAGGCTTATACATTACAGTTGTTTTTCATGGCTGATATTTTTACTTTTCCACTAAATCTTCAATAATCGCCGAAATATTCTGTAACTGTCTGCGGTTAAGCTTTTTCAGATTTTCAATAACATAGTCCAAAAATTCAGGCTGTTCGGAATCTATATCAAAAAATTCCTGCGGTGTGATGTTCAGATACTCACAGATAAAGAAAAATCCAGCCATTGACGGCAGAGCCTTACCGTTCTCAATATTATTGATGTAGCCTGCGTTCTGCCCGATTGACAGGCTCATATCCCTTGCCGACACGCCTTTTTCCATTCTCAGTTTAGCCAGACGTATTGGAAACTGTTCCTCATACATGATATATCGCCTCCTTGTATTCTATTGTATAGCATACAAGGAGATTTTTTATGTGAATATTTCTTATATTTCTGTTGAAATATGTGAAATAATATGATATAATAAAGCTATATATAGGATTTAAAATAACAAAAAACCGATACTAAGCATATAATTTGCTCAATATCGGCTTAATCTTTCGTAAATTAAGTTCATTGACGATAAATAAGCAGATTATATGGAAAATCAGGC
>CAMWQI010000207.1 GCA_947176345.1 uncultured Ruminococcus sp. | reverse complement strand
CTATGTATTTTTCTGAGCTTTATAGTTTCACCTTTTTATTTATTTAATAAATTTAAATAATACTTGCTTTCTATTTTATCTCTTAATAATAAATATAAGCAGAATAAATAATTTTATTCAAATATTTAAAAATCAGTTTTTAAATTATTCTTATATATTCTATATATAAAATTATTTAATTTTAATAATAAAAATATTTAAATGGTTCATACTGGTACACCGTTTACTGTCGTTTGCCTTAACGATAACGGAAATATAACGGAAACGAAGCAAAATTTACATAAAAAATAAGTACTTCCGATTCTTCGAAAGTACTATACTTAACTATTGATTTTTTACAATCCTGCCTGCTTCGCAAAAAACACAAAGTCATTTTTTTCCTATTTTTAGGCAAAAGAAAAGCACTATACAACCGCTGTGGGTTTCCTTAGCCATTTTCCCATAGCATTGCATAGTGCTTTTCGATTTGGTTGCGGCGGCTGGATTTGAACCAACGACCTTCGGGTTATGAGAATCCAAAAATACATATCATTTCATACCATTTAACCTAAATATCCACAAAAAACGGCATTGTATTTCAAGGAAAATCGCATTATTTTCATTGTTTTTAGGGTAATTTAATTACTGTAAGGGTACGGATAAGGGTATGAAACTATCTTTTTATTTTACATCTTTTTCCTTCAAAAGCAATACCATATTTAAGAATTTTTTTATAGCCTTCATTTATAAGACCAACCTCATATTGTCTGTCCTCAATCTGCTTTAAAGCTATATCACACATACTATCAAGAGTCTCGCCTTTGCCGACTGACTTTATTTCAAGTACAACTGCTACGTCCCGAGTAAGAACATTTTTAATTACAATATCATTGCGTCCAGTACCGCTTTCACGGTTTGATTCAACAAGGTATTCATCTGAATATTCTAATAATCCCACAAGAAAACCGTGATAGAAATTCTCATAGCCGTCATGATAACTTATACTTTTCAGTAACCACCTGTTTACTTCAAGTTCAAATATTTCAACTTCACCATTAAGAACTGCATTTAATAATACACTTTTATCAGCAATTCTTATCGACTCGTTAAACCACTGTCTGAATGTGTTTTCATAGGTAGTAATAATCTCTGTGTTAGGAATTACAGCAGTAAAATAACTGTATATCCCCTTCTGATATATCTGAGCAGGTTTAAGATAACCAGTATGGAGCAGAAAACTCCAGATATATTCAGACTTTACATTCATATTAGTATATGTAATATCCTCATATAATGGTTTATCTATCGAACCACCGGTGATGAGTGTTTCAATATCATTTTTTGTTTTCCTGTCACTTTTGGTTATAAGTTCATGAATAATGCTGTTTGAACTTGTATTGACCCAATATGTCTGTGGAATATGATTCCTGTTGTTTAAAGCAAACTGAATGTATTTCAATACACTCCATGGGTTATATATTTCTGTCTCACCAAACAAATAGCCATCATACCATTTCTTTATTTCATCAAAGCAATCAGATAAATTATAATATTCCAAAATCTCTCTAACTTCACTTTCAGTAAATCCAAAATAAGATGCAAATAAATTATCTGTTACAGAGTGAACAGAAAGATTATTCAGACCTGTAAAAATGCTCTCTTTTGAAATACGCAGACAGCCAGTCAGAACACCAAATTCAAGAGAATCATTAGTCTTTAATACACTTTCAAAAACCGAACGGATAAGATTAATCATATCCTCATAAAATCCATTGAAATAGGCATTTTCTAACGGCACGTCGTACTCGTCTATAAGAACTATTACTTTTTGTCCATACACCTCATACAAGCAGTTTGACAGAAAATTAAGTGATGTATTATACATTGAATAATCTCCACGGCGATTGCAGATATTTAGAAAATCCTCCTTATCAGAATCAAAGATTTTATCTGATTTAGATATCTCTCTATATCTGCGAAACTCGTTTGAAATTATCTTCTTAAATTCAGTTAATGCCAGCTCAAAACTGGGCTGTTTCATACTTTTCAAAGAGATGCTAATAACAGGATATTGTCCCATATATTTATGGTACTTCTCCCCTGCTTCAGATATTGAAAGTCCGTCAAAAAGGTATGAATTGTCATCTTCTGTTTTCTCAAAAAATCTTCTCAGCATACTCATATTGAGTGTTTTTCCGAATCTTCTCGGACGGGTAAAAAGAGTAACCTTTGAACCACTGTCAAGAATATCTCTGATAAGCATTGTCTTATCAACAAAATAACAGTTCATATCAATTATCTCTTTAAAATCCTCAATTCCAACCGGAATCGGTTTAAAACCTGCCATAATATCACCTCACGATTTTCTAGCAATTATATTATATCATATTCAAAAATAAAAAGCAAGATAAAAACAAAATTACCTGATTCAAAATATTTACTTCAAGTCGCCATTTGCCGGATTATCAAGAACTTTTCCTTTATCAGAAAAACGTGAGCCGTGACAAGCACAGTCCCATGAATGTTCAGCAGAGTTCCATTTAAGTGCACAGCCCATATGTGGACATCTTTTAGTAGTTAGAGTAAACAAATTTTTTACGGCTTTTCCACTGTTTATAAAAAGCTGTGGCTTAATAATACTTCTTGATGGACTGAAAATATCTGCATATTCATTTCGTCTGTCCATAACCATATCGCTGAGTATTATTGCAGATACCATTGCACCAGTCATTCCCCATTTATTGAATCCGCCTGCCACATACAGATTCGGAGTATTCCGTGAATATTTCCCGATATATGGTATTCCATCAAGGCTCATGCAGTCCTGTGCCGACCAGTAGAATTTCTCATGAGCATCAGGATAGTGGAATTTTATAAAGTCACGCAGTTCGTTCCAGTTTCCTCCTTTTTCACCTGTCCTGTGACCTCCACCACCGATGAACAGTAAACCACCATAATTCCTGAAAGACATTCCCTTATGATTTTCGTCAACATACATACCATTTATATACTGAGCATTTTCCAAAGCAATAACGTATGAACGATGCTGATATAGCTTAAGAAAATAACTTCCATGTTTATTGATAAAGGGAAAATGAGTTGTAACAATTACCTTATCCGCCTTTATTCTGCATTTATCCGTAACTGCTGTAGTACCAATCATTTCACGCACGAAAGTATTTTCATATATGTTAAGTCCGCTTACAATCGCTGAAATAAATTCAAGCGGATTAAACTGAGCCTGTTTAAAAAATTTCACTGCTCCGACAGTCTTTATCGGTATCGGTAGACTTTCACACAATTCCGCTTTATAGCCAATTCTGCTAAGTATGTTTATTTCATTTTCAAGCGTTCTTCTGTCATTTATAGAGAACACATAATTATCTTTTGTTTCATAATCACATTCAATATTACGGCAAATTTCTGTATATTTATCAAAAGCTGTCTTATTTGCATTCAGATATTTCTGTGCAGTTTCCACACTGCTGCTTCTGAGAATTTTCTGATAGTTAAGTCCATGCTGAAAAGTAATTTTTGCCGTTGTATTACGAGTTGTACCGGAGCATATTCTGTCCTTTTCCACAAGAATATATTTTACTCCATTCTGATGCAAAAAATATGCTGTTAGTATTCCTGCAATTCCTCCACCGATAATAAGAACATCAGTTTTTATATCTTTTTCCGGTTTCGGAAATTCCGGCAATTTTGTATTAACATTCCATACTGATTCCATAGTGTCCTCCATTGTAAAAACGCCGTTTGTATAAATGCAAACGACGTTTAATTTTAGAATAGATTTTTATATATCCTGCAAATCCGCCGCAGGAATATCGTTCTCCAGATTATCACGTGCAAGGTCGTTGTCGATAGTCGGATATGCAGAAGATATCGGAATTTCGTGTAAGTATGATTTATTATGCCATACCTTTTGTGAAACGCCTGATGTTCCTATAATTACAGGATTCACATGAATCTTTCCCGACTTAGCTTTTCCCTGAATCTCAGGTACAGGAGACACGTCGTTTCTTGGCTGCGTATTAGTGTATTCGGGACGCTTCATTCCTTTTTTCGCCATTTTACATCCACTATCCACAACTTAACGACTCATAAATTAGACTTTCTGTTATGATGAAAT
>CAMWQI010000206.1 GCA_947176345.1 uncultured Ruminococcus sp. | reverse complement strand
CATATATATATAGTATATATACAATTTGAGGTGAAATATGAACATTATTATTTCTAACTCAGCAGGTGAGCCTATTTATGAACAGATTTCCCGACAGATTAAATCTCAGATTATTGACGGAACACTCAAAGAGGGTGAGGCTTTGCCGTCCATGCGTTCGCTTGCTCTCGCACTGCACATAAGCATCATCACTACAAAACGTGCCTATGAGGAACTCGAAAGAGACGGATTTATAGAGTCCTACACTGGAAAGGGTAGCTTTGTTAAGGCACAAAATAAGGAATTTCTGCATGAAGAGTATCTCCGGCAGACAGAAGAACTGCTTACACAGGCGTGTGAAAAAGCTAAACAGGGTGGTGTTTCACTTGACGAAATGAAAGAAATACTTGATATAATTTATGGAGGAAATGAACATGACTGATTATGAAAATGCAATAGAAATAAATAATTTAACTAAAAAATATGACGGTTTCAAGCTGGATAATGTCAGTTTCAGTGTGCCTAAAGGCAGTATTATGGGTTTTATCGGACAGAACGGTGCGGGCAAGACAACTACCATAAAAGCACTTTTGAATATAATCCGTCGGGACAGTGGCACTATTAAAATTTTCGGCATGGATAATATAGAAAATGAACTGGAAATCAAGGAAAATTTAGCCGTCGTTTTCGACGAACTCCCCATACATGACACACTTAATATTAAAAATATTAACATAATTATGAGGGATATTTTTAAAAAATGGAACGAAAAAACGTTCTTTAATTATATTGAACGTTTCGGACTGCCTATAAAAAAGAAAATCGGTCAGTTTTCAAAGGGCATGAAAATGAAACTCCAGATAGCTATTGCTCTTTCCCACGATGCTAAACTGCTTGTCATGGACGAAGCGACAACCGGTCTTGACCCCGTCGTAAGAAATGAAATTCTTGATATATTTCTTGAATATCTTCAGGACGAAAATAACAGCATTCTCATGTCGTCGCATATCACGACAGACCTTGAAAAAATCGCTGACAGTGTGACTTTTATCGATAAGGGAAAAATACTTCTTACGGGTTATAAGGACGATATTTTGGAAAATCACGGGATTATTAAATGCACAAAAGAAGAATATCAGAATATTGATAAATCTGATTTCATAAGTGCAAGAATAAATGATTTCGGTGTTTCTGTTATGGTGAACGATTTTCAGATGGCACAGCGGAAATATTCCGGATATATTGCCGAAAAAACCACTCTTGAGGAGATAATGCTTTACTATGTAAACCGGCAGAAAGGGGAGTGGTCATAATGCGTAAGGGAATAATTTACCGTGAACTTTATCTCAACAGAAAACGCTATATAGTGGGATTTGTCATATACGTTGCAATGGTTTTCATAGGAATACTGGTAAGAATGAGTATGAATTTTGGCAACCTTGCACACGCCGATGAGGAAGTTTTCAGTGGAATGGACGTGATTACATATTATATGTTTACTCTTGCAACACCGTTGATACTTATAATATCATTTGCGGAAACTCCGGAAATAATCTTTTCAGATTACAAGTCAAACTGGACTAGATTTTCATATACATTCCCGATAACTCCGAAAGAAATGGCACTTTACAAAACCGGCATATCTTTCACGGGGTATTTAATATCTGTAATTATAAGTGTTATAAATTTCTGTATATTTTGTCCGCTTTGCGACCGTAAATTTGATATATTTAATTTCAAGATAATGATAGTTATGATATTTTGTTTTTGTCTTACAACCGCAACGGAGCAGATTTTAACGTATAAATTCAAGAATATCACACTTACACAGACGGTCACAAGCCTGATATTCACGGTTATATTTGTTGCGGGCGGGGGCGGAATGGCTGTATATATCAGTAAGGGAATGAAAAAATATTCCGTTGAAATTGCAAGCGGTGATATGTCGGAAATGGATATGTTTCTTGAGGATTTAACGGATAAACTCCAAAATTTTATGGACGTGTTTGTGATATTCGTGCCGTTTCTGATAATCGGAATTTTTGCACTTGAATATCTTCTTACAAAAAAAATTCTGGACAGGAGGGAAAACTAATGGGCGGACTTATTTACAAAGATTTCCTGACAAACAAAAAAAGTATTTTTATTATGCTTGGAGCGGTTTTTTATAGCGGAATAATGCTTTTTCTGCCAAATTTAATGGAAAATGAAGATAATATGGGAATGTTCACATCATTGTATGAACTGCCTATGCTTATGCTTGTTTTCTTTATAACTGGAGCTTTTCAGGGAAATATGCTGAAACACGACGAAAGTAAACGGTGGGCATATTTCATAACGTCAACACCCATGCTGAAAAAACACATTGAAGCTAAATATTGGTTTATACTTATTATTTCATTCGGAACATTATTTATAGCGTCAATATTTGACGCTCTCAACTGTATAGTAATGGGTTCAGATACATTGCAGATGATAACGGTTATATTATTCTGTATTCAGGTGATAATGCGTTCCATAGAGCTACCGTTTCTTGTGCGGTTCGGCTCTGATATGGGAGGATATTATAAAGCCGGTGTTTTGGTGCTTATATGTCTTATAGCATTAATATATTTTCTTTTCGGGGATTTATCGCATTTTGGCTCTATGGACTCTTTTTATGAATGGTTTTTCAAGGCAATTTCCGGCGAAAACATGGCTTTAATGATTATTGTGGCTGTACTGCCGTTCATAGCGTTTGGAATGTACTATTTTTCATACATAATTTCATGCAGACTTTACTTGAAAGGGGCTGAAAACTTTGAAAAATAAAAAAATCATAGATATATTAAGAATTATAATATATACGTTTTCAGCATATTTTCTTTCATGGGTTTTCCTGAAAATAAATCCGGACGCTTTTTTCAGAAACAGCTTATTTGTGATGTTCACGCCGACAATGGCGCATATTATCACAAGACTTGTCACCCGTGAAAAAACCACTGCAAAAGAACTTCTGCTCCCTGCAAATCTGATGGGAAATATAAAATATTACGTCATAGCGGTAGTTATTCCGTATGTAATGTATGTAATTTCAGTTATTGTTATAATAATATTTTGGATTAAGGACTACAATATAAATGAATGTCTTGTAAATACAAATACCGCAGAATTTATTATATCAAATCTTATTACTATAGGAAGCTCATTTGTTTTATTTTATATATGTTTCGGTGAGGAGTTCGGCTGGAGAGCGTATTTAACACCTAAACTTGAAAGTCTCATGCCTGAACCTCTTGCACTTATAGTAAGTGGCATAATATGGGCAATGTGGCACGGAGTTTTAATAAGGGATTTCGGGCTAAATTTCGGCACGGACTATAAATTTTTCCCATACGCTGGCTACATAGCCATGTGTATAATGTGTATATTTATGGGTGCATTCCTCACATGGTTGACGAAAAAAACGCGTTCAATTTATCCAGCATCTATAGCACATACAGTATTTGATATTATAAGTATTCATGTATATCTAATTCCGGAAAAAGACTGGTCAAGGCTTGACGGAGCAGGGCAGGAAAATTTCAATGTAAGTTGTATGATGTTATGTGGAACAGCAATAACCGGTGTAGTATTTTTCGCTATGCTTTGCGGAAAAAACAAAAAGACTGATTGATAAAATCAGTCTTTTTACTTTTAATAATACCATTCAGAGTTATAATTATATTCGTCATATTCATAATCTGTAGTTGTTTCAGTAGTTTCTTCTTCCTCATCATCTTCTTCATAGTCGTCGTAATCATAGTCCATAACAGGAACATCATGCCCTTTTACTTCAGTTTTAAAGCCTTTTCCAGTAGTAATAGTTATCACAAATTCCTTATGTTTAGTGGAGGCTGTTGTGGTCTGAGTTGCAGTTGTTTCGGCGATAGTCTGAGTTATTGTTGTATTTTCACTGTATGAAACGTTTTGTCTGTATATGCTTTCACGTCCCATGCTTGTTATTATTTTTTCGGACGGTTTAATGGGAAATTTCACGAAAAAAAGCAATGCAAAAAATGTCATTACAACGAAACTTCCACATGATACCATAGTTATAATTGTTGATTTTTTCAGACCTGAAAAGAAACCCCGTTTTTTCTTCATAGACAGCACACTCCATACTTAT
>CAMWQI010000205.1 GCA_947176345.1 uncultured Ruminococcus sp. | reverse complement strand
ATTTTGCTATAATATATTTGGTTCGGTAAAAATCATGTTTTCTCTCACTGATTAAAATAATTTACAATGAATGGAGGCGATTATACATGAATTTAAATAGTCCTCTGGCGGCAGCTATAGTTATTGTTATGGCTACTGGTCTTGTCGTCGCGTATGCACATCTTTTTCCGCATATGGCGTGGCTGGTTATCATAATATATATCGCAACAATGGTTTTTCTGTCCCTTATACTTGCCCTTGCGTCATGGCTGTATCGGAAGCATAAGTCATCTATTGATGCCGGTGAAATGGCTGAAATCATTGAAAACCTTGACGTTGAAATGATTATGTGGACTGAAGACTTTTCCGCCGTTTATATGAACCGCCATATTCGTGAACTTTTAGGCATAAAAGGAATCAACTTTGACCATCAGGCTGAAATAATGAGGGCTTTCGGCATAGATAACGCAAATCCGGCTACCATTCAGGAAATTATAAACTGTAGTTCGCACGAAGCACATTTTATGAGTGCGGACGACGAACCCACAACTATCATGTGGGGAACTTCCGTAATGAAACGTCACAAAAAACATACCCTGTTTTTCAGCACAGGTCTTAATATAACTGAACTGCAAAAGGCACGCTTTGAACTCGCAAGCACAAACGACCTCTTTAATTATTCAATGAGCCTTGCCGAAATCGGCATGATTATGTCAAATAATATGACTGATTTTATCGTATCACCTGAAACTGTCCGTATGCTGAACCTGAAAAGCAGTAGAATCACCCTGAAAACTTTGCGTTCTCTCGTTCACCCTAATGACAGACTTATTTTTGACAGTGCGATAAAATCTGCCGGCACGGACAATAACAATGAAGTAAAAAGCATTGAAATCCGCATCACATCAGCGGATGGCTTCTATCACTGGTATACTTTCCGCTATAAAGACGTTAATCACTCCGACTCCCTGCCCATGTTTGGCGGTGCGTTGATAGACAGTTCACAGGAGCATGAAAAGGATTTGATAATTGAACGCCTTGCCTACATAGATGAAGTAACCGAAATTGCCAACCGCAACAAGCTTATGGACTTAGGACAGGAAACATATGAACAATGCCAGATGCTTGACTGCTCATACTGGATTATCGTGCTTGATATTGACCGTTTCCATATCATAAATGACAGCTCTGGTTATCAGAACGGAAATTATATTCTAAAAAATTTTGCAAATATTATGTATAAGTTCGTCACCACGGGAGGACTTGCCGCAAGAATAAGCGGTGATAATTTTGCCCTTATAATGCGTGATTACGGCGACGACGATTTACCGATACGCACTGCAAAAGCCATTCAGGACGAATTTGCAAAATCCGCCACTGGTGATTTTGCTTCCGTTAATTTAAGCTGTTCAGCCGGTTACTCAAAGATGCCAAAAGACGGAAAATCTTTCCTGAATGCATTTGAACACGCTGAATTTGCCCTTAAATCCGGTGGTGCTGAAAATAATACAATATGCGGTTATGAGGCAAGTATGCATGATTCGATTATGGGCAGAAACGAACTGGAAAAAGAACTTGCCCTTGCTATCGACAACAACGAACTACAATTATTCTATCAGCCGAAAATTGACCTTGCAACCGGTAAAATCATGGGTGTTGAGGCACTTATCCGATGGATTAAACCCGATGGAACTATAGTCCGCCCCGACGCATTCGTGCCTATAGCGGAAAGCTCACACCTTATCGGAAAAATAAGTGAATTTGTACTCAATGAAGGTTGCAGACAGAATAAATTATGGCAGAAAATGGGCTATCCGGAAATAGTCATGTCAATAAATTTCACTTCTACTGACTTCTATCAGAAAGACTTGAAAGACAAGGTATTTGAAACTCTTATAAAAACCGGTCTTGAGGCAAAATGGCTTGAAGTTGAACTCACTGAAACACTTGCTTTAAGTGATATAGACTATGCAGTTTCACAGATGAATAAGCTCCGCGAACTTGGTGTAAAACTTGCTATGGACGATTTCGGTACGGGATATTCGTCACTCAGCTATTTACAGATACTCCCGATAACGCTTTTAAAATTAGACCGTTCGTTCATTATTGATATAGAACACGATAATATAGCCTATGAAATAGTTTCGTCTGTGATAAGAATTGCAAAATCAAAGAAGATTGAAACTATTGCAGAGGGTATAGAAAATCCAAATCAGGAAGATATTCTCCGGAAAGCCGGCTGTGATTTCGGACAAGGCTATTATTACGGCAAGCCTATGCCCGCTGAAAAAATAGAGGAATTTTTTGAGGAGAATATGAAAAAAACACAAAATAAATAAATTTTTTTAAATGGAGGTTTCACCCATGAAAAGAAGAATAGGCATTCTCACAAGCGGTGGCGACTGCCCCGGTCTCAACGCCACAATAAGAGGCGTTGCAAAAGCCTGTTATGAGAGGTTCGGCGAAGATAACGTTGAAATCGTCGGCATTTCAAATGGCTATTACGGACTTATCAACAATCTATGCAAGGATATGACACCATCGTCATTTTCCGGCATTCTCACACAAGGTGGCACTATTTTCGGTACGAAACGCCAGCCGTTCAAGATGATGACGGTCATCGGTGAGGATAATGTTGACAAGGTCAAGAACATGAGGGAAACATATAAAAAACAGAAACTTGACTGTCTGCTTACCCTTGGCGGAAACGGAACGCATAAGACATCAAAGCTTCTTTCAGATGAGGGACTTAATGTAATTGGTTTGCCGAAAACCATTGATAACGATATTTATGGCACAGATGTTACTTTCGGTTTCCATACCGCCGTTGACATAGCCACCGATGCCATAGACCGTCTTCACACGACAGCCGCAAGCCATTCAAGAATTTTACTTTGCGAAATTATGGGAAATAAAGCAGGATGGCTTACACTCAATGCCGGTATTGCTGGTGGTGCAGATGTTATTATCATTCCGGAAATCCCCTATGATATAGACAAAATCTGTGACTCCGTAATGGCAAGAAGTGCCTCTGGCAAGAATTTTTCAATTCTCGCTGTGGCTGAAGGAGCATTTGACGTAAACGAGGCAAAAATGAAGAAAAAAGAACGTGCTAAAAAACGCGCTGAAGCAGGAATAATTACGGCTACTTCCCGTATAGCTGCACAAATTCAGGCAAATACCGGCATTGAAGCCCGTGTATGTGTTCCGGGTCATATGCTCCGTGGCGGTGCTCCGAGTGCCTATGACCGTGTACTTTCAACACAGTTCGGCGTTCATGCGGCATATCTCATAGCACAGGAAAAATACGGTCGCACAGTAGCAAAAATCGGCAATAAGATAACCTCAAACAAGCTTTCTGATATTGCCGGAAAAACAAAATTTGTTGACACAGAAAATCATCTTGTCATTGCTGCCCGTGACATCGGTGTATCTTTCGGCGACTGAACTATACAATTATATAAATGCTGTCCGCACCCGACAGCATTTATTTTTCATTTCTATTATCACGCACTAACAATTTATCGTTTTTTAACAATATATATAACTTTTCCAGTATATATCTGTTAAAAATATAAAAATTATATTTTTCAGGTAAAAAATGCTTTTCAAAATACCGAATGTGTGCTATAATAGTATATATTTCTTTTAGGAGGTATCTTATGACAGAAATAGAACTTTACAATCTCTGGCTGGAAAATGCCACGAGTGACCCCGATTTACAGACTGAACTTAAAGACATAGCCGGTGACACTGACACTATACGCGACAGATTTTATCGTGAACTTGAATTCGGCACAGGCGGTCTAAGAGGTGTTATCGGTGCTGGCACAAACCGCATGAACATCTATACCGTAAAACGTGCCACACAAGGATTTGCTGATTATCTGAATCAGGAATACACAAATCCAAGTGTTGCTGTATCTTTTGACAGCAGAATAAAATCAGATGTATTCTCAAAAGCCGCTGCTGAAGTCCTTGCTGCAAACGGCATAAAAGTCCATATATATAAGGAGCTTATGCCGACTCCGTGCCTTTCATTCGCTGTCCGTGAACTGAATTGTCAGGGTGGTATTATGGTTACTGCAAGCCACAATCCCGCAAACTACAACGGCTATAAGGTCTATGGCTGTATCTTATAAACATCT
>CAMWQI010000204.1 GCA_947176345.1 uncultured Ruminococcus sp. | reverse complement strand
TTTTCGGGCATTGCCGTTTTTTCCGGTATAGTAGATATTTATATAGATAGCCATAGTTCTTCTCCGTTTCAGATTTTTAGTTATTATATCATATAATATGTATAATGTCAAGAAAAATACTTGTAATTTTCTGTGAAATATGATATAATAAAAATCAGAATAGCCCATGAATTTTATAAATTGTTTATATGTTATTATTTGGGCAAATAATGGAAAGGTGGGTTTGATATGTCTGAAAATAGGGGAAGGGCTTACACACGTTATCAGCGTAACAGCCACATAAACAGAAAAAAACATATTATTCGTGATACGAATAATTACTGGTACTATCGTTATGAAGGGAAACTTTCCAAAGGGAAAATACATTGTTCGTGTCCTATGTGCCGTCTGAAATACTGGGAATATACCTCTAAGCGTGACAAAAGCCGTCTGCTTGCAATGAATTACTCACTTGATACAGTATTGAAAAATTTTCCGGTTGAATAATAATTTTCTGTTTTTTGACTAAAATTACTATTTGTACTTGAAATTTTGTATAGAATATGATATAATAACATTGGTACAAAAATGGAAGTGGTTATAGCGTTTATAAATTTCGGATTTTCACAATGATATTATTATTTTCAGGAAAGTTTTTTCAGAAAATTCTTAAACGTCTCAGCTATTTCGTCAGGAATAGATGCATATAATGTATGCCCTGCTTTTGAGAGATGATATTCTCCACCGCATTTTTTTGCGTATGCTATTCCGGCTTTCTGCCATGTAATTGCTTTTACTGGTGACTTCATATTGCTGATATAAAAACAGGCAGGACATTTAATAATTCCGCTTTTGTCAGCTTTTTCCGCATTTGCGGTTGCAAGCACAGATTCTTCAGATACTTCTTTATTAAGAATATTTTTATAAAACAGTTTCTGATATAATACTTTTTCATCGGTTGATAGTTCATTACCCGTCATCAGTCCGGAAATATTTATTGTCTGATTTTTGAAAAGTTTTGATATTAATCCTTGTCGGGCAATTATGCTGAGAAATTTTCTTTGCTGAATAACCATTTTTACTTTTTTATCTTCTGAAATTTCTTTTGCCTGCGCAAGGGCCATATTTGGAAATACCATATCAATTCCAAGTATTGCCTTTATTTCTTCAGGATAATTATTTGCCCACCATATTGCCTCTATACCTGAATAAGAATGAGGAGCTAATACATATGGTGGCTGAAGTCCTGCTTTTTTTAAAGCTTCTCTGCTTTCGTTAACAAGATTTTCCACTGTTCTTTCAGTAGTCATTGAACCGCTGAAACCATATCCTGATTTTTCCACAACTGCAATTTTATAGGAATCAGACATTCTACGATAGAGCGGTTTGTATTCAAGTACAGGAGCAGTAACTCCAGAACCTGCCATAAATACAATAGTCAGATTACCTTTTCCCTCAAAATAAACATTCAGATAAGTATTATTGACTTTAATCATATTTTTATAAATCATATTGATACCTCCGGTAATTTTTACATATCCATTATATCATATTTCAGGTAAAAAATCAATATAAATTGATGGATATACTGCCATAATTTCATATATCAAAAGTGGAGGAAATTTATGTGGAGTAAAACTAAAAAAGCTCTTGAGAGTAGGCTTGCCGATTGTCTTAAAGACAGAGTATATTATACTTTTTCTAAGCATACTTATCATGATAATCAATAGGAATATCCTTATCCAATATTTTTAGACAAGGAAACATGGTTTGCCACAAGTGATAAGTAGTTTGAAACGGCTTTCCGGTATAGGAACAGTCACAATCCGTGTGAATATCATAATTATAAATCTATTGAATACGGAAGAATTATGGCTACAAAAGAAATGGGTACAGTTGGAATGACGGGATATTCCGGTGATTACTTTATGAGTATGATACATAATTATTTAAACGTTCACACCATTGACGAGTGTATTAATCATGAGAATTATTTTTACAGAATACTTGCTGTTCTTGACAGACGAACAGGAAACCGTAAAATAAAAACTCTCCTTGATAATATCGACAGCGAGCCGGAATAGTTCAGGAAATATATAAAATTGCGTGCTGATGCACAAAATATTCGGTGGTGATTGCATGAAAACAGGCTGGTGTCATTTCTGGCGTTTTGAACGTCGGAAATTAATATCACAATATAATCTTGTACACCCTTTCAGCAAGGAAAAACTTGACGAAGAAAGGTTGCAATTTCAGATAACCGATATAACGGGAAGTATACGTTTTCTGCCGGTGATAGCACCGGTTTTAAGACATGGAGTATGTCTGCTTATATGGCGAAATACTGTATGCTCTGTATATATTAATGTGTTTCATAGTAAGAAAAATATAATAGAATGTGAAATTTGTGAAATATATGCCGATATTACGTTGAAACCTTACAGTGATGAACTTATTTATATAATAACTCAGATGCTTAAATCATTTTATCTTATTAAACGGAAGTGGGTAAATGAAGTTTCTGTAGAGTTCACAAAGGAAATAATCTTTGCAGACTGTAAAGGCGGAATGTATGAGGCATTATATAAATAAACAAACGGAGGTAAATTAATGAAAGTATTAATGATTAACGGAAGTCCGCACTCACAGGGAAATACATACATTGCCCTTGCGGAAATGCAGAAAATATTTACAGAAAACGAAATTGAAACCGAAATAATCCACGTCGGAAACAAGGATATAAGAGGTTGTATAGCCTGTAATTCATGTGCTGAAAACGGAAAATGTGTCTTTAATGACATTGTAAACGAAACAGCACAGAAATTTCAGGAGTGCGATGGTCTTGTCGTAGGCACGCCGGTATATTATGCCTCTGCAAATTCCACACTCATATCGTTTCTTACACGGCTTTTCTATAGCACGCACTTTGATAAGACAATGAAAGTCGGAGCAGGTGTTGCCGTCGCAAGACGTGGTGGTTTGTCATCTACATTCGACGAACTGAATAAATTTTTTACAATTTCTGGAATGCCCATTGCATCAAGTCAATACTGGAACAGTGTTCACGGCAGAACACAAGGTGAGGCATTACAGGACGCAGAGGGCTTGCAAACAATGCGTACCCTTGCAAGAAATATGACTTTCCTTATGAAAAGCATAGCACTTGGCAAAGAAACTTATGGTTTGCCGGAAAAAGAACCATTTCAGCGTACAAATTTCATAAGATAACAGGAGGAAAATAAAATGAAAATACTTGTAATTACAGGAAGTCCGCATAAACACGGAACATCAGCAGTTCTCGCCGAAAACTTTATAAACGGTGCAGAAGAAGCAGGTCACGAAGTCTGTCGTTTTGACTCCGCATTCATGAACATTCATTCATGTATCGCCTGTGAAAAATGTCATAATACAAATACAGGCTGTGCATTCAAGGACGATATGGAAAAAATAAATCCTGAACTCATTTCGGCGGATATGGTTGTTTTCATAACACCGATTTATTACTATGGAATGACATCACAGATACGTGCAGTAATTGACAGATTTTATGCTAACGATGCTTTACTGCATGGCAACAAGAAAACTGCACTTATGGTCACAATGGCAGATGATGTCAAAAAAACAGCTGCCGGAGCTGTGGCATCATTTGAGGGAATGGCTGATTTTCTTGGTTGGGAAATCGTCGGTACGATTATAGGCGTTGACTGCGGAGATATTCCGTCACTTGAAAAAACTGATTATCGGGAAAAATCTTATAATTTCGGAAAAAATATATGAAATTGTTAATTAACATCATTCTTCACTTTTCACCAATGTTGTCTATATAGAGGAGAAGTAAATGAAAAGTCTAATTGTTGTATTTTCTTGTTTAATATTACTTACCTTTCCAGTGTTAACGGCAAATGCAAGAAATATATTGCAAAATCTTGTTGTAATATCTTCAGAGTTACCTAATGACGCAGTATACATTGACATATTAATATCCATGAATGAGAATGATGAATCTTACACGCCATTTAATGAAAGTAATATGAAGCAATATAACTTTGATACAAAAGATATAAATGAGTATAATAATGAAGATTTTATAAGTATGTCATGCCATTATAAGTATAACTTTACAGAAATGAAAATACAGCCTGATTCTAGAGGAAAATATGTTAATTCATTTACTCTTCGCGAATTTTCTGCTGGAAATTTTGGACCTAACCCATCTCTAGTACTATAAAAACCTTGAAAAATCAATAAAAATATGGTAAGATATATACG
>CAMWQI010000203.1 GCA_947176345.1 uncultured Ruminococcus sp. | reverse complement strand
CAGCTGTGAAGTCAGGTATCAGATTATACTCTCCGTTGATACATCTGTCAATAATCGGATTATCTACATAACGTTCAAGCAGGGCTTGCAGAGTTTCCTTAGTCCGTTGCTGTGCATCTTTCTGACTGTTTCTGTAATTTTCCATGACTGAATCCATTTTGTCATAAATATTAAGTCCGTCCAGCAATACAGATACATAGGCTGTATCCGGTGCGTTCTGATAACGCCGGAGAGTATATAAATAAAACATTGCATCATAATGTACTTTTGACCATGCAAGAGTACTGAAGCTGTAAGTTAAGTTATTATTAAACTGTGCCGGAATTACATACATAAAACTGGAATTATCAGCAAGCAATTGATTCATAACAGCGGCAATTCCAGATATATTCGAACTTCTTTCATGTAAGGAAGAATATAATTTCTCTAAACAGTTTCTGAATCGCTTCTTTATATCACTTTGAGACGAAATAGGAAAATACACATTCAACGTTTCTGATTTGGAATCAAGGATTCTTTTTCTTCCTATCAGTTGCTTAACCACAGGTATGGTTGCAACCGGAAGAACAACATTTCTAAGTTCGGAATCCCTAATATTGACTCCATTATAAATCACTGTCGTTGCAATCAGTACTTTTACTGACACTTTTTCCTAAGTCAGAAGTTCTTCATAAAATTCAGAAGCTTCTTTGTTTTTATTCACTGCATGAATAAATACAGCTGTATTCTCGCCATATCTGCTGTTCAACATCGCTTTCAGTTCTTCACCTTGTGCAATAGTATTGACAAAGATAAGCCATTTGTCAGTGCTTTCCGCAATCTTCGGCATCAAATCTACATACTCATTATAAACAAACAGATTAATATATGAATAATCTGTAGGTATTATAAGAACATTATTTAATTCATATATATAATTATTGTTTTCTATAATTCTTTTATCATTAAATTGGCTGTTACTGGATTTTAGTTCTATTTTATGAAGATAACTCATATTTTCTTTAATCTTATAATAAGGTGACCATTTCTGAAGATATACAAAAATTTCTTCCATAGTTCCCGACATGAATATTTTTGTGGCATTAGGAATACAAGAAGGTATTGAAAGAAGATAGTTGGCTACAATATTTACACCCTTATTAAAAAGTGAGTCATCAATAAGATAGTGTACCTCATCAAATACTGCATAACGTACTCTGCTTAAAAAATCCATAAATCTGTTATCTCCTGTCAGAAGTTTCAAAGCTGCTTTCTGATAGGAAATTATCATTACATTCCTATGACTACCAAAGAATGTGATATAATCAAATAAAAAAGAGAGATGAAGAGTTATGGCAACAATAAAAGTAAAATGTTCGTATTGTGGGAGAGAAGAAATAGTTTTATATGGAAAACATCGTACAGGAAGACAGAGGTATCTATGTCGTAACGAGGCGTGTTCACACAAATAGGTATATTAATGATATATGTGACTATAAAAATGTGATACATATTTATCTAAATTCAATAAAATTGCTGTTGACATTACAAATATAATATGATATTATTAGAATATAAGTTAAAGCGTTTTTACACCAATTTAAAATAATAAAGAAAATGGAGGCTTCTCATGAAAAATATAAAAAAAATAATTTCATTTTTCTGTGCTGCTGGAATAGGAATGACGCTTTCAACAGCACCTGATATCTCATTAACAGCAGCAGAATCAAATAAAATTGTGATAAATGAAATTTGCGCTAAAAACACATCCTTTGCTGCACCCGACGGAGGATTCTATGACTGGATCGAAATTTATAATCCATCATCAAAAGCCGTGGATTTAAGCGGATATGGTCTTTCTGACAAGGCGGGAAAGCCTTATAAATATATCTTTCCTAATAACAGCATAATCAGTGGGAAACAGCGATTAATCATTTTCTGTGATTCACTGAATCCTCAAATTGATGGTTATTACACCGCCGCTTTTGGTCTTTCAACCAATGGCGAAACCATAACTCTTACTGATTCCCAAGGAAAGACCGTTGATACCGTAACATTCGGACAAATGCAGACAAACATTTCTTATGGACGTATTCCAGATGGTTCGGAAAATTTTGCTTTTATGAAAACTACTCCAAACGCTCCTAACGCTGAAAAAAGTGTTATTTCCGTTGATGTACCTGAGCCTGTGCTTTCAAATGATGGTGGATTCTATTCTGATGAATTTTCTCTGTCTATTACTGTCCCTGAAGGTACAACGGTTTATTATACTTTTGACGGCAGTCAGCCCACAGTATCATCCAGTATGTACAGCTCGCCCATTGATGTAAGCGATATTTCCGAATCCGAAAATAAACTAAGCGAAATAACCAATATTACATCTATGCAATATATTCCTCCTTCAAAACCAATAGATAAGGCTTTTATTATAAATGCTGTTGCCGTTGACGCAGAAGGCAACTATAGCGATACTGTAACAGCTTCTTATTTTATAGGCTATCAGAACAGGAATTCTTACTATCAGAATTTGAAAGTTATTTCCATTGTCACTGACAGCGATAATCTTTTTGACAATGAAAAAGGAATTTATGTCGAAGGAAATGATTACAACTATGAAAACAAGGGTTCCGAGTGGGAACGCCCTGCTTCTATACAGATTTTTGATAACGGCAAGCTTCAGCATACACAGAATATAGGCATCAGAATTCACGGCGGAATTTCTCGCGTATATCCACAGAAAAGCTTTAATATCTATGCACGAAGCAAATATGGTTCATCTAAGCTGGAATTTGATTTGTTTTCGGGAAACCTAATAAGCGAAACTACAGGTAAAAAAATCAAGAAATTTGATAGCTTTATTCTTAGAAATGGCGGAGATTTCAGCGACTATTCGCGTTTTCGAGACAAGCTGAATCAGACTATTGTATCAGACAGAGATTTTCTTACTCAGAGAATGGAATCTTGTATTGTATTTATTAACGGAGAATTTTGGGGACGTTATGAAATTACTGAAAGGATTGATGATGATTTTGTGGATGCTCACTTTGATGTTGGAAAAAATAACGTCTGTATCATAAAGAACGAAAAGCTTGAGGTCGGTAATGAGGAAACGTTAAATGAGTGGTCAAATCTTGTCTGCTGGATACGTTCTACAGATTTTTCGATTGAAGAAAATTACAGTCAGCTATGTGAAAAAGTTGATATGCAGTCTTTTATGGACTATGTAAGTGCTGAAATCTATTTCAACAATATTGACTGGGGCTATAACAATACGGCTATGTGGAAGTCTTCAGTTGTTGATTCAACAAATCCTTACGCTGACGGTAAGTGGCGTTTTATTCTTTTTGATACAGAGTACTGCCAGGATCCATATGATAAAATTAATCCGCCTGCAAACAGAGATTCATTAAATGAATTTCTAAAGTATAATTCGGATTCTTTTGTTGTAAGTTTGATGAAAGCAGCAATGGAAAACGAAAGCTTCAGGGAGCAATTTTGCCGCACTTTTATGGATATGGCAAACAATAATTTTGATTATTTACGTGTTTCTGAGCTTATAAATCAGTTTTCGGCTGAATATCATGACGTAATTGTAGATACTTACAAGCGTTTTCGCTCTAAAGAATCTGATGAATATAATGCTGAAAAAATCTTTTTAGATGCAGTTGATTCTATAGATGACTTTTACCAAAACAGATTTACACATATTGTGGATTCGTTGAAAATACACTTTTCTCTTAAAGGTTCTTTGGCAAATATAACTATTAGAAATGATGATTCAATGGGAACAGTAACAATTAATACTATTACTCCCGACTTGACATCAGGCTCATGGAACGGCAGCTATTATACAGATTTTCCTATATTACTCAACGCAGAACCTAAACCCGGCTATACATTCTCTTATTGGGAAACATCCGACGACAAGAAAATAAATATTAACTCTGCGGAAATTGAATTTAACGCCAATCTTACAGTTACAGCAGTCTATGAAAAATCTGATATTATTATCGGAGATATAAATGTAGACGGCAACGTAAATTCTTCTGACCTCGTTATTCTACAAAAATACTTGCTTGGAAATATTCCCCTTACTGCTGAACAAGCAGCCCGTGCAGATATCTACGCCGATGAAGTTATTGATGTCTTCGATATGGTTCTCTTAAGAAAATCATGCCTGAATCAAAAATGAGTTTTGATTATAATGATTCTTTGATGTCCGTTGATTCAAAACATAAATGATTTGATAAATTTTTTCTCTTTAATATCATAAATTAAATGC